>JBJKRU010000321.1:0-34702 GCA_046704485.1 Candidatus Limnocylindrales bacterium
CGCCGTTGACCCCGGCTGTGAGTCCACCCGTTGCGACCGCCGCTCGCCGTTGACCCCGGCTGTGAGTCCACCCGTTGCGACCACCGCTCGCCGTCCGCCCCCCGCTCGCCGTCGGCCCGCCCACGGCGGCCGCGCCCCCAGCCGACTCCCAGCGCTGAGGCTGCGTGGAGGAAGGCTGGAGGAAGCATGAAGGCAAGGTGCCGGCTCGGCGTCCGTATTGGCGCCCTGCAGCTCCGAGATTGGGCGCTCGGGCAACTCGCGCGACGCTGATCGGGGGGTTCGCAGCCCCTACCGTGACGCCATCCCGCCCTCACCAGTGGTGGCGTACGGAGGACCGGCTGATGGCGAGCATGCTGCTGCCGCTCGCTGTGGTCCTGATCGCCGCCGAGCTCGGTGCGGCTCTGGCCCATGCCGCGCGCATGCCGCGGGTGGTGGGACAGATCGGCGCCGGCATCGTGATCGGGCCCAGCGTCATGGGCCTGGTGGGGGATGGCGACGCGGTCAAGCTCGTGGCCGAGCTCGGAGCGCTGGCCATTCTGGGCACCGCCGGCCTCGAGACCAACATGACCGCGATGCGCGAGGTCGGCCGGCCCGCCCTCTTCGCGGCGGTCGGCGGCGTCATCCTCCCGTTCGCGCTTGGGATCGCGGCCTCGCGCGCGTTCGGGCTCGACATGCGGTCCTCGCTCTTCGTGGGAGCCATCCTGACGGCCACCAGCGTGGGCATCACGGCAGCGACGCTTCAGTCGATGGACCTGCTCGGCGGCCCTGGCGGGCTGACGATCCTGGGTGCGGCCGTCATCGACGACATCCTCGGGCTGATCGTGCTCGCGCTGGTGGTCGCAGACGTCGACGGCGGCGGCTCGCCGCTGGGCGTCCTGGTCCCGATGGCGATCACCGTGGGCATCGCGGCGGTCGCCCTGCGCTACCTGCCGAGCCACCTGCACCGCGCGATGGACGCCTTGCACCTCCGCGGCGGGGGCGGGCTTGCGGCCACGCTCGGGTTCGTGCTGCTCGTCGCCTGGGCGTTCCAGACATACGGCGGCTTGGCCGGGATCACCGGCGCCTACGTGGCAGGCCTGCTGCTGGCGGAGTCGCCGCTCGCGGAGCGCATGAAGGACGGCCTCGTGCACGCGGGCGAGACCCTCTCGGTCCCGGTGTTCTTCGCCTCGATCGGCTTGGCCGCCGACCTGCACGACGTGCCGCCGGTCCTGCCGTTCGCCCTGGCCCTGCTCGGGATCGCGGTGATGGGCAAGGTCGTCGGGTGCGGCCTCGGCGCCCGCCTCGGCGGCCTGAACGGCGATGACGCGGGCCTGGTGGGCATGGGCATGGTGAGCCGCGGGGAGGTGGCGCTTGTGGCGGCCGCGGTTGGACTCAACAGCGGCGCGATCAACGCGTCGGTCTACGCCGCCGTCGTGCTGCTGGCCCTGGCCACCACCGTGCTCGCCCCGATCCTCGTCACGGCCTGGGTGCGAACCGGCGAGCGGATCCGCTCGACACACCCGGGCATCGTCGGCAACTCCGCGCTGCTGCCAATCCGGCTGCCGCAGGTGGACGGCGAATGACGCCCGAGCTGGCCGCCGCGCTGCGGTCCCTGGCGCACGAGGAGGTGGACCTTGGCCGCGAGCGCCTCGAGGCGATCGTGACGGCCAATCCCGCTGACGCCGACGCCTGGGCCTACCTCTCCGGTGCGCTCCTGGCTGCCGCGGACGCCGACGGCGCGGCGGAGGCATCCGAGCGGGCTCTCGCGCTGGACCCGGGCGGCTTCGCGCCGCGCATGAAGGCTGGCGAGCTCGCCCTTCGCCTCGGCAACCTCGAGGGCGCGGAGCGGTGGTTCGTCGCCGCGCTGCGGGCGGTGGACCCGGGGACGCGGGAAGCGCTGGCCGTGAAGCGGGCCTTGGTGATCACGCGCACCAAGCGCCGAAGCTCCATCGGCCACGGGGCATTGCTGCCGCAGCTTCGGCTGCCGTGGGCCTGGCGGCGCCGCGACGGCATCAGCACGGAGGGCGCTCGCTGACCTCGTGGCGGCGGGCAGAAAGGAGTGGAACCGTGTCTTCCCATACCCAATCCGACCTCGGCCTCGCCGAGGCGCGCCGCGAGCCGGCGAGGCGGGGGCGGTCCCTGCTGCGACGCGCCATCCTGATCGCCGGCCTGGTCGGCCTCGTTGTGATCGTGGCCGGATGCGCCACGACGCCAGTCACCGGTGATCCCTCTGGCGCCACCACCGGCAACGGCACGAACCTCATCGGCCTGATGCCGGGCTCCATCACGCAGTCCGACTACAACACCGCCAAGACCTCCGAGCCGTTCGCGGCCAAGCTGGCCGACCTGGTGGACCAGAACCGACTCGGAATCAACTTCACCTGGCTCCTCGTGACCGGCTTCCTGGTCATGTTCATGCAGGCGGGCTTCGCGCTCGTGGAGACGGGGTTCACCCGGGCCAAGAACGCCATGCACACCATGTCGATGAACTTCATGGTGTACGCGGTCGGCATCGTCGGCTTCTTCGTGGTCGGCTTCGCGATCGCCTTCGGCGGGCTGGGCACGGTCGGCGTCGGCAATCTCGGCGGGCTCCACCCGCTCAACGGGATGGCGTCGATCACGATCGGGGGCGACACGTGGAACCTGTTCGGGACCACTGGCTTCGGCCTCACCGGCGGCACCTATGACGTCGGCGTGATCGCGTTCTTCCTGTTCCAGCTGGTGTTCATGGACACGGCGGCCACCATCCCCACGGGGTCGATGGCCGAGCGCTGGCGATGGAAGCCGTTCGTGGTCTACGGGCTGTTCATCTCAGCCCTGCTCTATCCGGTCTTCGCCGCCTGGGCGTGGGGTGGAGGCTGGCTGAGCCAACTCGGCCAGATCGGCCTCGGCGCCGGGTACGCCGACTTCGCAGGCTCGGGCGTCGTCCACTCCGTGGGCGGCTGGTGCGCGCTCGCGGGCGCCATCGTCATCGGCCCCCGGATCGGCAAGTACAACAAGGACGGCTCGGCCAACTCGATCCCAGGCCACAACCAGATCCTGGCCATCCTCGGCACGTTCATCCTGGCCTTCGGCTGGTTTGGCTTCAACCCGGGCAGCACGTTCGGGGCCTCGGGCAACGGCGCCCTGCGGATCGGCATCGTGGCCGTGGTCACGATGATCGCGTCGGGCTTCGGCGCCATCACGGCCATGTTCTACACCTGGTGGACCGAGAAGAAGCCCAATCCCGGCATGATGGCCAACGGCATGCTGGCCGGCCTCGTGGCGATCACCGCGCCGTCGGGCTTCGTGAGCCCGGTCAACGCAGCGATCATCGGCGGCGTGGCGGGCGTGCTCGTCTGCCTGTCGGTCGCCTTCTTCGACCGCATCCACATCGACGACCCGGTGGGCGCGATCTCGGTCCACGGTGTCAACGGCCTGTGGGGTGTCATCTCGGTGGGCCTGTTCGCGGACGGCACGGCCAACTACGGCGGCTGGCAGGTGACCGGCCTGTTCTACGGGAACCCGAGCCAGCTGGGTGCCCAGATCGTCGGAGCGGTGACCTGCTTCGTCTGGGCGTTCGGCGCCTCGTACATCTTCTTCAAGGTCCTCGACCGCGTGATGAAGCTCCGGGTCAGCCCGGAGGTGGAGCTGGCCGGCCTGGACCTGCCGGAGATGGGGATCACGGGGTACATCCCCGACGACATCCCCTCGCCGAGCGCCGCCTGAGGCTCGGCCGTACAGCAGTTTCAGGTGGGGGGACTCGGAGACGGGCCTGTCGCTCTGGCGACGGCCCGTCTCCCCGCGTCCGGCGGTGTCTGGAGGGCGCCCGGGCGGCATTCCGGCGACCGCTGCCCGCTGGGCGGGCACTCCAGCGCAGGTGCCCGCTGGGTGGGCGCCTTGGCGCATGGTTCCGGCTATGTGGGGCGGCGAGCTGACCATCCATGCGCCGGATTGCCCATCCTCCGGGCATCTGGATCGGAGCGCCCGCTGAGCGGGCAGGCCTGACCCGCAGGTCTCTTGGGCATGTGCAGCCACCCCGCCGAGGCACGGTTCAGCGCGGCGCCCTTGCCGGGACCCGCCCCTCGCCTCTGACCCCCCTCTGGCCACTTAGGCCGGAGCCCTATCCTCGTCCCCATCGCCAGCTGGACCGGCGGTGAGAATCCCACCCGCACCCCCGACGCGACGGCTGGCGGCGTCGGCGGTACGACCGGCGCACCGGGCGGCATGCCACTGCTGCGGGTGTCGGGCACGCATCGCGAGGTGGGCCGCCAGGTGGGCCGCGCGACGGCCGGCACGATCCGGGCCGCGGTCGACTTCGACGCCCAGCTCCCGCCGGGCCGCACGCGCGAGGCGCAGCTGCGGCTCGCGGCCGCGCATCGGGACGCCACGCTGCGGTCCACGCCTTGGCTGGCGGAGGAGATCGACGGGGCGGCCGAGGGAGCCGGGGTGGACCCCTTGGCGCTGTTCGCCGCTTCGATCGAGGAGATCTGGTCCGTGCGGCCGTCGCAGGCGGGTGCGGACGTGGTCCACGGGCGGTGCTCCGATCTGGTGGCCGCTCCGCCCGCCACCGCTGACGGCCACGTGTGGGTCGCGCACAACAACGACCTCTCGCCGTCGTCGGAGGCCGCTGCCGTCGCGGTCGAGTGGCGAGTGCCGGGCGAACCCGTGGTGTTCTCGCTGGGCATCGGCCCGTGGATCTCGGTCGGGTGGAACTCGGCCGGGCTGTCGCTGACCGGCAACGAGCTGTCCCCGAACGACGACCGCATCGGCGCGCCGCGACTCCTGATGGTTCGAGAGCAGCTGACCGCCTCTACGCTCGAGGCTGCTCTGGCGATGGCCCTTCGATCCGACCGGGCATCGTCGTACAACACCGTCCTGGCGCACCGCGACGGCCGGGTCGTGAACGTCGAGGGCTCGGCCACCGACGCCGAGCTGACGGAACCCTCGGCGGCGGGCACGCTCGCCCACACGAACCACTACGCCTGCGAGCGGATGCTGCGCTACGAGGGCGACCCGGCGTACGCGCGCACCTCCGCGGTCCGGCTCGCCCGTGCGCTCGAGCTCCTCGACGGGCCCGCCGGCGCCGGCCCGGCCCCGGGCACGGTCACGGGCGAGACGCTGTTCGCCGCCCTGTGCGACCACGGGACCCGCCCCTCGATCTGCCGCCACGACGACGGGGCCGAGACCTCGGTCACCTGCTTCTGGTGCCTCGCCGACGTCACCGCCGGCGTCGTCGCCTACGGTCGAGGCAACCCGTGCCGCGGGAATCGCGCCGAGTACCGGTTCGGGTAGAGCGGGACGAGCCGGCTGCCCCCGGAGGCTGGTCGCGGCAGCCTACCCGACCTCCGCGAGCCACGCGTCGATCGCGGCGCGGAACGCGGCCGGCGCCTCGTACTGCGGCAGGTGGCCGACGCCGGGCATCTCGACCAGCCGTGCGCCGGGGATCGCCCCGGCCAGGGCGCGGTTCCAGACGGGGCCGCAGATCCAGTCGTGCTCGCCGACGATCACCAGGGTGGGGCACTGGACCTCGCCGAAGATTGGCCGGTAGTCGAGCGCCTCGCGCCAGCCGGCCCAGGCGTCCGAGGCGGGCACGTGGATCCGCAGCTCGCGGCGCAGGCGCTCGACATGGGCCGCCGACACCGGTTCGTCGGCATCCGCGAAGTAGAAGGGCATGAAGCCACGCATGGCGGCAACTGCCTCGCGCTCGGTCATCTCCAGCCGGCTGGCGCCGACGTCCCACGCGGCTTTGGCCGCCCCGAACCAGGGTAGGTCACGGATCCGGTCGAACGCGCGCCGCTGCTCGGCCTCGGCGGCCGCGGCGTCCACCGAGCCCGAGCCCGCGTAGCCGTCCACGACGATGAGCCTGCGCACCGACGCGGGACGCAACGCTGCCCAGGCCGGGGCTGCCAGCCCGCCCCACGAGTGCCCCATGAGCGTCACCGGCCCCAGGCCGACGGCCGTGCGCCAGGCGTCGAAGAAGCGGACGACATCCTCGAGGCCGTAGCCCATCTCGTCGGCCGGCGCGGTCGTCCGGCCACTGCCGCGCGCATTCACGAGGTAGCACCGGAAGCGGTCGAGCACCGGCACGAGGTCGGCTCGGGCCAGGTGCGCGGGCAGCCCCGGGCCGCCCTCGACCCAGACCAGGGGCTCGTCGCCGCTCCCGAGCGCCTCCCACTCGACCCAGCGGCCGTCGGGGAGGCGCGTCACCTCTGCGAGCTGGATGTCGAGCAGCGGCCAGTCGTCCCAGTCCATGTGCGCCCTCCTCAGGCCGCAGCGTGCGCGCACCGTCAAGCGGCGGACAGGGCTAATGGGCGTGCTCGGTCAGTTCGCCGGGAGATGCCGATCGATCCCCTCGAGGCGGGTGATGCCGGGGACGGTCCGGTCGAGGTGGTCAAGCACGATCGCCGCCTGGCGGAGCTTCTCGTCCGTGTCGAACGAGGCGTGGCCGGTCGAGTAGGTGTAGAGGTGCGGCTCGACACCGCGGGCGCGCATCCGCGCGACGTAGTTCCAGATCTGGCGGATCGGGCAGCGCGAGTCGTTCTCGCCGGCGAGGATGAGGAGGGGCGCCCGCACCGCGTCTACGTAGCTGATCGGGGAGCGCTCGCGGAACAGGCCCGGCCTCGTTTCCGGGTCACCGCCGAACAGTGCCCGGTCCAGCGCCTGGAGCGACGGCGCCTCGTCCTCGAAGGCGGCGACATAGTCCGCCACCGGAACGCCCGCCACCAGGGAGGCCCAGCGCTCTGGGTGTCGCCCCGCACCGAGCAGCGTGACGTATCCGCCCCAGGACCAGCCCGCGAGCACCGCCCGCTCCGGATCGGCGAGCCCCCGGGCGACCAGGTCGTCGAGCCCGGCGAGCACATCCTCGAGCTCGGGAAAGCCCACGTCCCCGATGAGCGCGTCCCGCCATGCCTGGCCGTACCCGTCCGAGCCGCGGTAGTTGACCATCGCGACGAGGAATCCCGCATCGACGTGGGCGAGGATGTCCGGCACCCAGCGGTCCATGTCGAGCATGTGGGGACCGCCGTGGACACGCATGATCACTGGGTGCGGACCGTCGCCGGCAGGCCGGACGATGAACCCGTGGACGCGCTGCCCGTTGGGGTTGGTGAAGCGCCAGCTCTCGAAGGCGCGCCCGGCCGGGGCGCGGGGGCCGTCGGGCTCAAGCAGGGGGTCGGCGGCAGCGACCGCGCGAAGCTGCGCCGGGTGCTCCCCGTTCTGCCCCCGGTACCACACCTCGCCGTCCGGGCGAACGGCGGCCGCGCTGATGGCCCCAGGCTCCGTGGCGAGCGGCGACGTCTCGCCGCGGGCGATGTCATGGCGGTGGAGCCGATGTCGCCCCTCCACCAGCTGGAGCAGGAGGATCGCGGACCCGTCGGGCCACCAGCCGGCCACGTCCACGCTGCCCGCGAGCCCGGTCGGCAGATCCTTGACCTCGCCGGAGAGGACGTCCCAGATGGCCGGGCGCCGCTCCCCGTCTCGCTCGTGGGAGATCGCGACGCGCGAGTCGCCCGCCACCGGCGAGAAGCCGTGGCTGGAAAGCGCGACGCCCTCCCAGCGGAGGTTGGCGATCGCAACTCCCGTCTCCGCGTCGATGGCCTGCAGCGACGCGTGGTGGACGTCGCCGCCCACCGCGTGCTCGAACACGATCATCGTCTCGTCCGCGGAGAGTGCGGCCTCGTCGTCGGCGCCCAGGGTCAGCATCTCCCACTGCTCCCGGAGGCAGCGAGCCGGCGCTCCCGCGTCTGAGACCCAGATGGCGAACCGCTTCTCGGTGCTGATCGCAGCGACGGTCCGCCGCCGGCCGATGGCCAAGCCCTCGTCCCAGCCTTCCGGCACGCCGTCGAGGAGCGGCCGGGGCGCGGCGTCCTCACGGAAGGGGCCGACGACCCACTGGCCCGACTCGGCGCCGGTGGCGTCGCGGAACCAGACGATCCCGGCTCCGTCGCGCGTGGGCCTGCCGCCCAGCACTCCGACGGGATCGTGCGTGACCTGGCGGCGGGTGCCGGCGGCGCGGTCCCAGGCGTAGAGCTGGTATGAGCCGCTCTCGGTCGACGCGACTGCTAGACGGTCCGGCGCGTCGGGGGACCAGGCCGGGAAGGACAGGATCGGCGCGCGGAAACGCGCCTCCCAGGCGGGGAGGTCAGGCATGTGTCGCAGGTTAACCGAGGCCGCTCACCGCTCGCTTATGCGTCCTGCAGGGCGTCGACGACCCAGCGCACCAGGGGCGTCAGCGGCAGCTGCGCAGAATCGGTCCACGGGACCCAGCTGGCGCGGTCCGTCGAGCCATCGACCTCATCGCGCAGCTCCCCGCCCATGACCGCGCAGCGGTACACGATGCCCAGCATCTGGATGCGGTGCCCGGAGACCGTCTCGGTGGGCTCGACCGTCGCGGAGCGGACCCCGAGGATCCCGCCGGTTCAACGGCCAGGCCAGTCTCCTCGCCCCGGGAGCGTGCGCGCCCGCTGCTAGGCGATGACCTCGGCGAGCTTGACCGGCCGGTTCTCGCGCCAGCTCCGCGTGCACGCCACCGCCAGGCGAAGCGTCTCGAGCGCGTCATCGGGGCCCGGGAGCGGCGTCCGCCCGGCAGCCAGGTCCGCGAAGAATGCCTGGAGCTCGCGCTGGTAGGCGGTGTCGAAGCGGTCGAAGAAGTCCGCGTACAGGTCGTGTTGGAGGTTGACGCCTCTGGTCACGGTGGCCGGCGTCTTCTGCCCGGCGTCGACCGACACCTTGTTCTTCGACCCGGACACCTCAGCCCTGATGTCGTAGCCCCAGGTGGAGTGGCGTGCCGTCTCGATCACGCCGAACGCGCCGTTGACGAAGCGCAGCAGGATCGCCGCCGTGTCCCAGTCGTTCGCCTGGCTGAAGCGGTCGTCGAACAGGGTCCCGGCCCAGGCGTGGACCTCCTCCACCTCCCCGACCAGGAACCGCGCCAGGTCGAGGTCGTGCACCGACATGTCCAGGAACGAGCCGCCGGCGTGGAGCAGGAACTCGAGCGGGGGCGGGTTGACGTCGCGAGAGTAGGCGTGGAACTGCTCGATCCGGCCGAGCTCCCCGGCGTCGATCAGCTCCTTGGCGCGGGCGTAGCCGGGGTCGTAGCGGCGCATGAAGCCCACGGCGACGGGGATCTGCACCTCGCGCCACAGGTCGACGATCCGCTGCGTGTCCGCCAGCTCCTGAGCAATGGGCTTCTCGGTCCACACCGCCTTGCCGGCGCGCAGGGCCGACTCGATCAGCGCGGCATGGGTCGACGTGGGCGTGACGATGACCACTGCCTCGACATCGGGGTCGTGGACCGCCTCGGCAGGGTCGAGTGTCCAGCGCCGTGCGTGGGCGACTTCCATGCCGCGCACCGCGGCCGCCTCGACCGGATCGGCGACCACCACCACATCCGCGTTGTCGATCCCGGCCAGCGTCCGCATGTGCGTCTGCGCCATGCGCCCGGCGCCCAGCACGGCCACCCCGATGCGCTTGGGATCCTTCAGCGGGAAGCCGCCCATCTCGCCACCTCACATCAGGCACGTTGCTCGGCCATCTGACCAGCAAACGATTACACGGGATTGTAGTCGGGCCGCAGCGCCGACGGGGGAGCACGGCCGGGCCGGAGCCGCGCGGGCATAATCAAGCCCTGACCTGCGGCTTGGGCGCGACCGGACGGCCCAGGCACCGACCGGAGCGTGAGACAGCCATGATCGTCGTTGCCGGGGACGGCCTCGTCGACCTCATCGTCCGGTCAGACGGGTCCATCACGGCCGTCCCCGGCGGGGGGCCGTACAACAGCGCTCGGGCCTTGGGACGCCTTCGGGTGCCCGTGTCGTGGATCGGCGGGCTGTCGACGGACCGCTTCGGGCGTGAGCTCGAGGAGGGGCTCGCAGTGGCCGGCGTCGACCTCACGATGGCCCAGCGGACTGACCTGCCGACCACGCTCGCGCTTGCGGAGATCGGCGTCGATGGCGCGGCGTCGTACCGCTTCTACACGGACTCGACTTCGGCGCCCGCGGTGTTTCCCGGGCCGCTGGCGCGTGGGCTCCCCGCCGAGACCGAGGCCGTGCTCACGGGCACGCTCGGCTTCGTCCTCGAGCCCATGGCCACGACGCTCGAGGGCATGGTGGCCGCCCTGCGGCCTGACGTCCTCCTGATGGTCGACCCGAACTGCCGGCCCTCGATCACCCGCGACCCGGAGGGGTTCCGTGCCCGGATCGCCCGCATCCTCGCCCGGGCCGACGTCGTGAAGGCCAGCACGGAGGACCTCGCGTTCCTCGTGCCCGGCAGATCGCTCGATGCGGCGGCCGTCTGGGTGCAGGCCCTGGGACCGCGTGTCCTGCTGATCACCGACGGCGCCGCGCCGGTCCGGGTGCTGCTCGACGGGACGCAACACCAGGTGGCCTCCCCGAAGGTCGACGTGGTGGACACGATCGGGGCGGGCGACACGTTCGGCGGCGCGTTCCTCGGATGCCTGATCCAGGGCGGCGGAGGGCGCCATGCCGCGGGCGAGCCGGACGCCGTCCTCCGCGCCGCTCGCTTCGCTGTGCGCGCATCCGCCGTCGTGTGCGCGCGAGCCGGCGCCAACCCGCCGACGCTCGACGAGCTGGGGGGCTGGCCGGAACCCTGAGCCGGGCAGCAGGAGACATCGCAGCGGGAGACATCTGGGCGGGCCGCCCGATTCCCCCGGCGCCGCCGCGCCCCGCCCGATGATTGGGAAACCGCGGGCGGCCAGGTGCCACGTGCCGTTCGGTCCAGCCGATCGGGCCGCCTGCGGAGCCGGTGGGGACCCTCGGCTCAGGCCCTCTTGTGCCCCCGTCCTATAATCCGACCGACAGTCGGTCGGAGAATGCGACAAGGCATCCAGCCCATGGCCCGCACCGTGAACCACGCCGCCCACGCCGTCCGCCGCGACGAGATCCTCGACGTGGCCGAGCGACTCATCCGCACCCTCGGTTATGACGCGATGAGCATCCAGAGCGTCCAGGACGAGCTGGGCTGCTCGCGCGGCGCGCTGTACCACTACTTCGCGTCGAAGGAGGCGATCCTCGGGGCGGTGGTCGATCGGATGACCGACGCCGGGATGGCCCTGCTGGAGCCGATCGCCGCAGACCCGGGCCTGACCGCGGTCGGCAAGCTGCAGACGCTGTTCAATGCCGGCGGCAACTGGAAGAGCCAGCGCAGCGACCTGCTGATCCCGCTGCTCCGCGGGTGGTACCAGCCCGGGAACGACCTCGTGCGCGTCCGGGCGGAGGCGGCCGCCTACGAGCGTTTCCGGCCCATGATGGCCGGCGTCCTCCGGCAGGGGGTGGCCGAGGGCACGATCACCGTGTCGTCCGCCGACCACGCCGCCCTCATCCTCACCGCCCTGTTCGCCGGGTCCACCGACGCAATGCGCCACATGCTGATGGACCGGCTCGACGGGCTCGTCCCATACGAGGAGGTCGAACGGTTCATCCACGCCTACGACGAGGCGATCGAACGGATCCTCGGCCTGCCCGAAGGGTCGTTCTCGCTGCTCGACGACGACGCAATGCGCACCTGGTTCGCCTGAGGAAGGAGTGTCCATGCCCCCGGTCATCACCCTCGAGAAGCTCACCAAGTCCTACGGCAAGAGCCGCGGGATCATCGACGTGGACCTCGAGGTGCAGCAGGGCGAGGTCTTCGGTTTCCTGGGCCCGAACGGAGCGGGCAAGACGACGACGATCCGCACGATGCTTGACCTCATCCGCCCCACCAGCGGGCGGGCCACGGTGTTCGGCATCGATTCCACTGCCGACCCGGTGGCGATCCACAAGCGGGTCGGCTACATCCCGGGCGAGTTCGCTCTCTACGACCGCCTCACCGGCAAGCAGACGCTGGAGTACTTCGCCAACCTGCGCGGCGGGGTGGACAGGGCCTACCAGGCGTCGCTGATCGAGCGGTTCGAGCTCGAGGTCGGAAAGCGGTTCAAGGAGTACAGCAAGGGCAACAAGCAGAAGGTGGGCGTGATCGCCGCCCTCCAGCACACGCCCGAGCTGCTGGTCCTCGACGAGCCCACCTCGGGTCTCGATCCGCTCGTCCAGCAGACGTTCTTCACCACGCTCCGCGAGCACGTGGCGGAGGGCGCCACCGTGTTCCTCAGCTCGCACATCCTGTCGGAGGTCGAGAAGAGCTGCGGCCGCGTGGCGATCATCCGCGATGGCCTGATCGCCACGATCGGCACCGTTGAGAGCCTGCGCGACCTGGCCCACCACCAGGTGGAGTTGCGATTCGCCGGACCCGTCCCCTCCGACACGTTCGCGCACCTGCCCGGCGTCTCCGACGTCGTCGCCGAGGACCACGTCCTGCGCATGCGCGTGGCGGGCGCCATCACACCGGTGGTCCGGGCGGCAGCCCAGTTCGAGCTGCTCGACTTCGTCTCCCGCGAGCCCTCGCTCGAGGAGACGTTCCTCGCCCAATACGGCCGCGAGGCCGCAGGAGCAGGCACCGATGGCCGCTAGCGCCGGCGCGCCGCGCCATCCCGCGGCGACAGCCTTTCCGCCCATCCCGCTGCACAGGCGCCTCTACGGCCTGGGCAGCATCTACGGCAAGACCATCCGCGACTCGCGGCTCGCGTTCATCGTCGCTGCGGGACTGCTCGGCGGCCTGTCGCTCGCCATGGGGGCCGCGATCCCGACCGTCTTCCCGACGGACGCTTCGCGACTCGAGATCGACAAGCTCATCGGCGGCATGCCCTCGCAGATGGTCGACTTCTTCGGCAAGCCCGTGGGCATCGGCACGTTCGGCGGCTACCTGAGCTGGAAGTACGGCCTCGTGTTCGTCCTCACCACATCGCTGTGGTCGATCCTGGCGCTCTCGGGGACGCTGGCGGGCGAGGCTGGCCGGGGGAGCCTCGACATCGTCGCCACCTCGCCGTTCGGCAAGCGCCGGATCGCTGTCGAGAAGCTCGCCGCCCACCTGACGGGGCTGTTCGCCGCCCTGGCGTTCATGACCCTGATGATCACGATCAGCTCCAACACCTATGGCAACGCTGCCCTGGGCGACCAGCTGTCCGCTCAGGAGTCGATCGGCTTCGCCCTGTGGCTGGGCTTCCCGGCGCTCTTCTTCGGCGGCCTCGCGTTCGCGCTCGGCCCGTTCCTCGGGAGAGCCGGTTCAGCCGGCGTGGCCGGGATCGCCCTGGCCGCCGCGTGGAGCGTCAACGGCCTTCACCTCGACCCGCTGACCGTGCTCAGCCCGTTCAGCTGGATGGCGAACCACGTCCCGCTGGCGGGCTCGTTCGACTGGCCGGGCGTTGCCCTTGTCGGCGCTGCCGCCGTCGTGCTGCTCGTGCTCGGCGTCGAGTCGTTCGCCCGCCACGACATCGGCATCACCATGGGCCTCGGGCTGCCGACGCTGCCGGGCGCGGTCCTCGGCGTCCGCGGGCCGATCAGCCGGGCGTTCGGCGACCAGCTCCCGCGCGCACTCGCATGGGGGATCGGGCTGGGCGTGTTCGGCGCGATGCTGTCCTCGCTCGTCGGGGAGATGACCGGTCAGCTGACCGGCGACTCGAACCTCATGGGCGTCCTGAAGACGGCCTTCCCCGGCCTCGACCTCACGACGGCCGGCGGCTTCCTGCAGCTCTTCATCGAGCTCTTCTACATCGTGGCCGGGTTCGCCGCGGCCACCTTCGTGTCGAAGTGGGCGTCGGACGAGACCAGCGACCGCCTCGAGGAGGTGCTCGCCACGCCCCTGCCCCGGTGGCGATGGGTGGTCGCGGGCGGCATCGCCGCGCTCCTGGCGGACGCCGTGATGACGCTGGTCTTCGCGCTGTCGATCGGGCTCGGCGCCGCCTCGGGCGGCGTGTCGGCGGGAGAGGCGATGATCGGCTCAGTGTCGCTCGGCCTGTACGCTGCCGCGCTCGTCGGCATCGGCGTCGCGATCGGCGGGCTGTGGCGGACGTCGCTCGCGGCTGAGCTCACCGCCCTGTTCGTGGTCGCGACGTACCTCGTCGGCCTGCTCGGCAAGCCGCTCGGCCTGCCGGACGTGGTCGACCAGCTGGCGCTCACGACGCACTTCGGCCAGCCGATGGCTGGCCAGTGGGATGCGGTTGGGGTGGTCGCCTGCGTGGTGATCGCCGTGGGCGGAATCGCGCTCGGGGCGTGGGGGATGACGCGGAGGGACGTCGCCCGCTGACCAGGGGCCGCCCGCTGCTGCGGGGCGGGGCGTCGCGCGTGGTGCCCGGCCCCTAGACTCCCCGCGTGGATGCCCTCGCCTTCGCGTGCGTACTCGCCTCGATCGGCATGCACGCGAGCTGGAACATCCTCGTCAAGACGGCCGGCGACCCGCTCCGCACCGCATCGCTGGGCATGGTCGCGGCCTTCGTGGTGCTGCTGCCGATCGCCGTCGTCGGCTGGGCGCTGCTCGGCCAGCCGACGATCCCGCCGCAGGCCTGGGCCATCGGCCTGTCCTCCGGGCTCGCCGAGGTCGCCTACTTCGTGTTTCTCTCTGCCGCCTACCGTCGCGGCGACCTCTCGATCGTGTCCCCCGTTGCCAGGGGAACGGCCCCACTCCTCATCGTCGTGGTCGGCGTGCTGGTGCTCGGAGAGCGGCTCTCCGCCGGCGCGGCCGCCGGGGTCGCCCTGCTGCTGGTCGGCCTGCTCACCGTCCAGCGGCCGTGGCGGTTCCTCCGTGGCGCCCATGCACAGCACCGCGGGGCGGCTGGCTTCGCCCTGCTGACCGGCCTGATGACCGCCACCTACACCAGCCTCGACCGGGTCGGGTCGCAGCTCGCGCCGCCCTGGCTCTACGCCGCCGTGCTGTGGGGCGTCGGAGCGGCCGGGCTGGGGCTCATCGACCTCGCCCGGCCACGGCTCGCCGGCGGCGCGTTTGCGGCGGGCGCCGGATCGCTCGAGCTGCGGCGGGCGATCGCGGGAGGCCTGCTCACGCTGGGGGCCTACCTGCTGATCCTGTTCGCGCTGTCGCGCGCCGAGGTGGCGATCGTGGGGCCGCTGCGCGAGTCCTCGGTCCTGATCACCTCGACGTACGGCGTCCTGCGCCTGCGCGAGGCGGTGACCCATCGAGAGGCGTCGTTGCGCGTGGCGGGATCGCTGCTCGTCCTCCTCGGCGCCGCCGTGCTCGCGGTCGCGGGCTGACGAATCGGCCGCGGCGCCGCCGGGCGGCGGGCGCGTGGTGAGCGGATCGGCGCGATGATTGTCCGACACGACGCCGAACTTGGAGATGTCCATGCCCGCCCTCCGCCTTGGCTACAAGGCCTCCGCCGAGCAGTTCCCGCCGCAGCGCCTCCTCGACCTGGCGGTCGCAGCCGAGCGGGCCGGCTTCGACTCCGTCTGGACCAGCGACCACTTCCAGCCGTGGCGGCACCACGGCGGCCACGCCCCGAACGCGCTGGCGTGGCTTGGCGCGGCGACGCAGGCGACGGGGCGCGTGGTCCTCGGCACGAGCGTGCTCACCCCCACACTGCGCTACAACCCGGCGGTCGTGGCCCAAGCGTTCGGCACGCTGGGGTGCCTCGCGCCCGGCCGCGTGATCCTGGGCGTCGGCACCGGCGAGAGCCTCAACGAGACGCCCGTCGGCGTCGCCTGGCCCGAGCAGAGCGAGCGCTTCGCGCGGCTGAAGGAGAGCGTCGGGCTCATCCAGGAGCTCTGGCGGGGCGAGCGGCTGACGATCCAGGGCGAGCACTACTCGGTGGCCAACGCGACGATCTACGACCGCCCGGAGACGCCCGTCCCCGTCTACATCGCTGCCTCCGGTCCTGCGGCGGCCCGCCTCGCGGGGCGCATCGCCGACGGCTTCATCTGCACCAGCGGCAAGGGCGAGGAGCTGTACACGCAGACCCTGCTCCCCGGCCTGGCCGAGGGAGCCGAGAAGGCAGGCCGCGACGCGGCCGCGATGGACAAGATGATCGAGATGAAGGTCTCGTTCGACACGGACCGCGACCAGGCGTTCGAGGACACGAAGGTGTGGGCGGCGCTCGCGCTGCCGGGCGAGAAGAAGGTGGGCATCCACGACGCGCTCGAGATGGAGGAGGCCGCCAAGGAGGCCGAGCCCTACGCCCACAAGCGCTGGCTGGTGGCCTCCGACCCCGACGAGCACGTCGAGCAGATCGCGCCGTACCTCGGCTACGGGTTCACCCACCTGGTGTTCCACTTCCCGGGGGAGGAGCAGGAGGCCGCGATCGCCCGGTACGGCGAGCTGATCCTGCCGCGCCTGCGCGCCCGCTTCGGCTGAGCCGGCGATCCCCGTGGCTCGCCTCCCGGGACGGGCTGTCGGCCTCGTCGTCCTGCTGTTCGGCGTCAACGGCGTGGTCAATGCGGTGTTCGTGCCCTTCGCGCCCGCCGTGCTGGTCGGTCGCGGGATGTCGGCGACGTGGCTCGGCCTCGTCGCCGCGACGGTGTCGCTCCTCTACATCGGCGTCGCGGGCCTGTGGGGCCACCTCGCCGACGTGGTGCTCGGCCGGGGGCGGGCGCTGGCCCTGGCGCTGGGGCTCTCGACCGCGCTGCTGGTCATCGTCGCGCTGCCCCTGCCCGTTGCAGCCATCGGGGTCGCGTACCTCGGGTTCGCGAGCATCTACGGGCTGCTGTTCCCGCTCCAAGACGCACTCGCCGTCAACGCCCTCGCCGACCCCGAGCGCCAGTACGGGCCAGTGCGGGCGCTCCAGAGCGCGTCGTTCGCGGTCGCGACGATCGTAGCCGGCGCCGCATACGAGGCGACGGGGTATGGCGCCGCCATCCCCGCGTTCGTCGCCCTCGCAATCCCGTCGGCGCTCATCGCGCTCGTCACGCCCGACGTCGCGCGTGCCCGGCTCGCCGCTGCCAGGCGAGGCGGAGCCGTGCGCGAGGCGCTGGCGGTCCAGCCACGCCTTCCGCGCGTGCTGCTCGCGTTCGGCCTGGCGAACATCGGCGTGTACGCGGCGTTCACGTTCCTGCCCCTCCTCATCGTCCGGCTTGGGGGGGCGTCGGCCACGATCGGCCTCGCGATCGGGCTGACCGCCGCTGTCGAGGTCGTGGTGATGCCGGTGGTCTCCCGGCTGCTGACCCTCTTCGGGCCGCGCCCCGTCGTGGCGTCCTCGTTCGCCGTCCTGGCGATCGTGTTCGTCTGGCTTGCCGTGGCGCCGACCCCAGAGCACGTCATCGCGGCGTCGCTGGTCTACGGCCTCGGCTGGTCGGGGATGTGGGTGGGTGGCGTGGCCACGATCCGCGCCCTGCTGCCGGCAACCCTGCAGGGCTCGGGGCAGTCGCTGCTGTCCCTGACCACGGCGGGCGCCGCCGCGTTCATCGCGAATGCGGGTGGGGGCCTGCTCTGGGCGGGTCCCGGTCCGTTCGCGGTGTTCGGGATCGCGGCCGTGTGCACCGTCGCCGGAGTCATCGTCTCCTGGTTCAGCCTGCCGGGTCAGGACGACGCGATCGCGGGGCCGTCGCCAGCGGTCGCCTAGGCCCTTGCGCGGCGTCGTAGAATTCAACGCATGGTGAATTACACGACGACGGCGCCCGAAGCCGCCCCGGGCGATGTCGCGATCCGGGCGGTGGGCATCGTCAAGCGCTTCGGCGAGCTGGCGGCGGTCGACGGGATCACGTTCGACCTGGCGCCCGGCCGGATCTACGGCCTCCTCGGCCCGAACGGCTCGGGCAAGACGACGCTGATCCGGCTGCTGACCGGAATGACCCGCGCGACGGGCGGGCACGCGGAGGTGCTCGGCGTGCGCATGCCCGATCGCGCCAACCTCGCTCGGATCGGGTACATGACCCAGGGCGATGGCGTGTACCCGGCGCTCACCGTCGGCGAGAACGCGGAGTTCTTCGCGGCCGCATACGGAGTGACCGACCGCGGCGCCGTGGAGGCGGCGCTCGGGCTGGTGGAGCTCGCCGACCGTCGGTCGGCCCTCGCGGGCACCCTGTCGGGCGGCCAGCGGCGCCGACTGTCGCTTGCCTGCGCGCTCTTGCACCGGCCGCCGGTCTTGTTCCTGGACGAGCCCACGGTCGGGGTCGACCCGCTGCTGCGCGTCCAGTTCTGGGGGCACTTCCGGTCCCTCGTCGACGCCGGCACCACGATCGTGGTGTCGAGCCACGTGATGGACGAGGCGGACCGCTGCGACGAGCTGCTGTTCATCCGGGCCGGCAAGGTCATCGCCCGGGGATCTGGCGCGCAGCTGCGGGCGGAGGCCGGGACGCCCGACCTCGAGGCCGCGTTCCTCCACTTCGCGGGCGAGCAGGAGGTGGCGGCATGAACCCGCGGCGCCTGCGGGCGATCGTGCGCCGCGTCGTGGCTGAGATCCGACGCGACCGGCCGTCGCTCGCCCTCCTGTTCATCGCCCCCATCGTGGTCACGGGGCTGCTCACGTTCATCCTGCGCGAGGGCTCGACGCCGGCGGTCCACGTCGCCATCGCGAACGAGGCCAGCGGCCCGGCGGCGGTGATCGGCGATCGCCTGGCCACCGCGCTCGAGAACGCCGACATGACGGTCACGACGGTCGCCAGTGCCGACGCTGCCCGGACGATGGTCCGTGACGGAGACGCGACGATCGCCGTCGTGATCCCCTCCGCGATGACGGCCCCGTCGGCCAGCGTGACGGTCATCACCCAGGGCCTCGACCCGTCGGGCGACGCCGCGCAGATCAACGCGGTCCGCGCTGTGCTCACCGATGCCGTCGCCTCGTCGCTCGGCGCCGTACTGCCGTCGGTCACGCACGAGACGGTCTACGGGACGCCCAGCAGCGACCCCATCGGCCCGTTCGCGCCCGCGATCGTCGCGTTCTTCCTGTACTTCTTCGTGTACATCCTGACCGGCGTGTCGTTCCTGCGCGAGCGCACGGGCGGCACGCTCGAGCGCCTGATGGCGACGCCGGTCACCCGGGGAGAGGTTGTCGTCGGCTACACGCTCGGGTTCGCCGTGTTCGCCACCATCCAGGTGGTGGTGCTGCTCATCTGGGCACTGGGCACGATCCGCGTGCCGGCGCTGGGGCCGCTGCCGGAGTTCTCGCTGGGCCTCGGCCTCGCCGTCGCGGGCAGCCCCCTGATCGCGTTCCTGGTGGTGCTGCTGCTGGCCCTCGGTGCCGTCAGCCTGGGAATCTTCCTGTCGACGTTCGCCCGCACCGAGTTGCAGGTCATCCAGTTCATCCCCGTGGTCCTGGTGCCGCAGTTCCTGCTGTCGGGGGTGCTGTTCTCGGTCAGCAGCCTGCCGTCGGTCCTCCAGCCGCTGGTCGCGATCATGCCGCTCGGCTATGCAGTCGACGCGCTCCGGCAGGTGTTCATCCGCGGCGCCGACCTCTCCGTGGGGGCGCTCCAGCTCGACATCGCCGTGCTCGCCCTCGTAGCGGTGCTGTTCGCGGCCGTCGCCTCGTGGACCATCCGCCGGGACGTGGTGTGAGCGTCAGCGGCGCTTCCGGGCGGCGTCCCGGGCGCCGGCCGGGACGCCCGCGCAGCGCGGCTGCCCGTGGCCCCGCGACCCGCGACCGTATCGTCGAGGCCGCCCGGGCGGCGTTCGCCGAGCACGGCTTCGACGGGGCCACCGTGCGGATGATCGCCACCCGCGCGGGCGTCGACCCGGCACTCGTCCACCACTACTTCGGCACGAAGCAGCGGCTGTTCATGACGGCCATGCAGTTCCCGATCGACGTCGCGCAGGTGTTCCCGGCCGTCACCCCGGGCCCGCGCGGCGAGATCGGCGAGCGGCTGATCCGGCACCTGGTCGAGATCTGGGACCGTCCCGAAGTGCTCAGCGTGATCATGGGGATCGTCCGCTCGGCCGCGACCGATGAGGCCGCTGCGGGGATGCTCCGGTCGTTCCTGATCGACGGCCCGCTGGCGGTCGTGGGCGGAGCCCTCCAAGTCCCCGACGGACCGCTCCGGGCAACGCTGGCGGGCACGCAGCTGGTCGGGCTCGTGCTCGCCCGGTACGTCGTCCGGGTCGAGCCCGTCGCCTCGATGCCCGGGGACCGGCTCGCGGTGCTCGTCGGCCCGTCGATCACGCGCTACCTGACCGGCGACCTGGGGGACGACGGTGCGGCGTCCGCGGAGGCGATCGCCACGTAGACCTGGCGACTGGCTCGCCGTGCCGCCGCCGGCGCCATCTGCGAGCCGGATTGGTGTCAGCCGCCGCCCGACGCGCCCGGCACAACTGCCAGGCGTATCCGCCCGCTCCGCCCGCCGCCCGACGCGCCCCGCACAACCTGCGGTGGTGCGCGGCCGCACACACGGCGCGGCGAGGCGCCCCGCACAACCGAGGGTTGTGCGGGGGCTCTCTCCCGAACGGCGCGGGGCCGCCTTCCGTCCCGCTACAACCGGCAGTTGTGCCGGGCGCGCGGGGGGCGTGCGAAGGGCCAGCGGCGCCCCGCACAACCCGCGGTTGTGCGGCGGCTCTCTTCTGAGCGGCGCCGGGCGAGCTTCCATCCCGCTACAACCGGCAGTTGCGCCGGGGGCGCGAAGGCTCGCGGCGCGCGGGGCGGGAGGGCGATCCACCCGACAAGAGCGGACGCGCGCCACACACGGCGCTGCGGTTCGATAGGCTTCGATCATGCCCCACGCGCAACCCGACACGCCCGTCGACCCGACCGCCGCCGCGCTCGCCCGAGACCCCGACGCGCTCGCGCAGCGCCTTCGCGAGATCCACCCGGAGGCCGCCACCCGCCCCGGCGACATCCGCGTGGTCCACGCCCCCGGGCGCGTCAACTTGATCGGCGAGCACACCGACTACAACGAGGGCTTCGTGCTGCCGGTGGCGATCGACCGCGGGATCGCGGTCGCGCTCGTCCCGACCGACGACGGCGTCGCGCGCCTCACGCTGGCCGAGACGGGCGAGACCCGCGCCTTCACCGCCGCCGCGCCGGGCGAGCGCCAGAACGCCTGGATCGACTACGTCGCCGGGATGGGTTGGGCGCTGGCCGGGGCCGGCCTGCCGGTCACCGGGTTCCGCGGCGTGCTGGCCTCGGACCTGCCCCAGGGCGCCGGCCTCTCGTCGTCGGCCGCACTGGAAGTGGTGTCGGCGTGGGCGCTCTCAGGCGGCGACCGGCCGGCGGTGGATCCCATGGACCTCGTCCACCTGGTGCAGCGGTCCGAGAACGGCTACATCGGGCTCAACAACGGGATCATGGACCAGGTCGCGTCCGTCTTCGGCGAGGCGGGCAGGGCGCTGCTGCTCGACTGCCGGAGCCTCGAGCACCGGGCGGTCCCTCTCGTGGGCGGGGACTTCGCGCTGGTGGCCTGCCACTCCGGCTCACCGCGCCGCCTCGAGGCGTCCGCCTACAACGAGCGCCGCGCCCAGTGCGACGCAGCGGTGGCGGCGATCGCCGCGCTCGAGCCGGGCGTGACGACGCTGCGCGACGTGACGCCGGCGATGCTGGACGTGGTGCGCGACCGCCTCGACCCCATCGCCGCCCGGCGGGCCCAGCACGTGGTCGACGAGGACCAGCGCGTGATGGACGCGATCGAGGCGTTCGAGGCGGGCGACCTCGCGGAGGTCGGCCGCCTCTTCTACGCGAGCCACCAGTCGCTGCGCGACCTGTACGACGTCTCGTCGCCCGAGCTCGACGCGCTGGTCGAGATCGCCCGCGCGACGCCGGGCGTGATCGGGGCCCGGCTCACGGGGGCGGGCTTCGGCGGCTGCACGATCAACCTCGTCCGCCGCGACGCCGTCGCGGCCCTGCGCGAGAGCGTCCTGCGCGACTACCCGGCCCGGACGGGCCTCACGCCGCGCGTATTCGCGGTGGAGGCGTCGGCGGGCGCTCGCCGGCTGGCCTGACCGGCCCGGCTGGCCTGGCCGGCTCCGTCCAGCGCGCCCTCACACGCGCTGCAGGTCGAACATCCTGAAGGTGAAGTCGCCGCGGACCTCTCGGTGGCCGTCGGCGTGGGCGCCCTCGGGCATCGGGTCGGGCGGCTCGATGCCGAGGCCCACGGCCATCAGCTCGTCGCCGCCGCGGTGGATCACGGGCATCGGCCCGTCGAACGACGTCCAACACGTGACAGCGTACCTCGCCGCCGGGTCGAGACCCCGCACGGCCAGCCGGTCGCGGTGCGGCCAGGGGTGCTGCAGCACGCGGTAGTGGGCGACGACGCTCCGAGACCCATCGCCAGAGGACACCATCCAGGCGGCCTCGTTGCCGTCTCCCTCGAACGGTGAGCGGAGACGGGTGAACCGCCCGTACTGGAACAGGTCGCGGCGCTCGGTGTAGAACGCCACCTGGCGGCGCACGGCGGCGAGGTCAGCATCGCTCATCGCCGTCGGGTCCAGCTCGTAGCCGAACGCGCCGAACATCGCGACCGCGGCGCGGAAGTCGAGCGGCGCCACCCGCCCCGTCTGGTGGTTCGGCACCGCGGACACGTGCGCGCCCATCGAGGACAGCGGATACGCGAACGAGCTGCCCCACTGGATCCGCAACCGCTCAACCGCGTCGGTGTCGTCGGATGTCCAGGCCTGCGGCGCCCAGGCGAGGATCCCTGCGTCGAACCGCGCCCCGCCCGACGCGCAGGATTCGAACAGGATGTCGGGGAACCGGCTCGTCAGCCGCTCGTACAGGTCGTACATCCCCATCGTGTAGCGGTAGAAGAACTCACCCTGGCGCCCTGGCGGCAGGGCGGGGGAGTAGGGCTCGGTGATGAACCGGTTCCAGTCCCACTTGACGTAGTCGATCGGCGCGCTCGCGAGCACGTCGCCGATGGCGGCCGCGATGTGGTCGACGACCGCCGGGTTCGCGAAGTCGAGCACGAGCTGCTGGCGGCTCTCGGTCCGCCTGCGGCCGGGGATCCCGATCGCCCACTCGGGGTGGGCGCGGAACAGGTCCGAGTCGGCGTTGACCATCTCCGGCTCGATCCACAGGCCGAACTTGAGGCCCAGGGCCTTGACCTCCCGCGCGAGGCCGTCGAGGCCGCGGGGCAGCTTGCGCCGGTCCACGACCCAGTCGCCGAGCGAGCGGTCGTCGCTGTCACGGCGGCCGAACCAGCCGTCGTCGAGGACGAACAACTCGACGCCCATCGCCTTGCCTGCCGCCGCCATGGCGACGATCCGGTCGTGGCTGAAGTTGAAGTACGTGCCCTCCCAGTTGTTGAGGAGCACGGGCCGCAGCTTGTCGCGCCAGGGACCGCGGGCCATGCGGCGGCCGAGCAGGGCGTGGAGGCTGCCGCTCAGGGCCGACAGCCCGTCGCCGCTCCACGCGAGCAGCGCCTCCGGCGTGGTGAGGCTCTCGCCCGGCTCGAGGGGCCAGGCGAACTGCTCTGGGTGCAGGCCGATCCGGACGCGAGCGGTGCCGAAGTGGCCCACCTCGGCCTCGGCGAGGAAGTTGCCCGACCAGGCCAGGACGACGCCCCAGCACTCGCCCGCCGCCTCGGTGGTCGCGGGGCGCCGAAGCACGAGCGACGGGTTGTGCTCGTTGCCCGACCCTCCTCGCAGGCTGCCCACGCCCTGGCGGCCGGGGACGATCGGGCGGTCGACGGGGAACCGCTCGCGGGCCCATGTGCCGCTGAACGTCATGAGCCGCCAGTCGTCGTCGGGCAGGTCGAGCGTGGCGCTCATCGCCGCGCGGATGACCACCCCCACGGCGCCGAGGTTCTTGAGGTGCATGGAGCGGGCCACGACCGGCCAGTCGCGGAAGATCGTGAACGCGAGGGTGACGGTGAGCCCGGTCGGCCCGTCGAGGAGGTCGATCTCGAGCGTATCGGCCTCTGCGTCGTCCTCGACGTAGGTGGAGGGGAGCAGCCCGGGCAGGCCGGGCTTGCCGGCGATGATCCGGTGTCCCGTGTAGCGCGGCTCGACGACCTGCGACCCGTCGCCCGTCTCCACCACCATCGCCGGCATCCGGTAGTCGCCCAAGCCCGGCACGGGCAGGACCAGCGGCACCGGCTCGCCGACGCGGTTGTCGAAGCCCGCGAAGTCGCGCGGGCCGAGGTGCGCGTACGACGGTCCGACCGCCAGCGGCGAGCCCGCGTGGTGGAGCCCGATCCAGCCGTTCGGCAGCACGCCCAGGACCCACGATGTCTGGCCGTTGTGGAGGTGCCACTCGCTGGTCTCGGGCTTCCACGTGATGCTCATGCGCTCGGGTTCTCCCTGCGACCGATCGTCCAGGTCCAGGTGTGCTTCCCGACCGGGACCAGGTACGGGGCGAGCGTATCGGGCCCGCACGACGCCGTTCCGACGCCCCGGTGGACAGCGTCGATCGTGATGAACGTCTCGGCGCGGGGGACCACCTCGTCATCGTGCGTCGCGGCGTCGAGGTCCTGCGCCGTCACGTGCAGCGCCGACACCTGGCGCGGCCGGTCGAGCTCGATCCGCACGCCTCCGCACTCCAGCCACCGCACGCCAGCGTGCCCGCCGCTCTCCTGAGGGCGCACGTACGGGACGAGCTGCGCGCCGACTGTCGACGCCCAGCGCCCGACCTGCCCACCGCGGCACCGGTCGGGATAGGTCTCGTGCGGCCCCGTGCCGTACCACGCGTACCGCTCGTGTCCAGCGGCGAGCGCGAGCAGCGTGCCCACCCGCGGGAGGTCCGGCAGCGCAGCGGGGATGTCGACGGACTCGGTGACGCGGAGGGCCCCGCGGGCCGTGCGGCCGTACCGCACGACGTGCGGGACCGCGATGTCGGCACCCGTCCGCCAGACGGAGCGGACGACGGTTTCGACATCGCCCTGCTCGATGCCCACCAGCGTGCGCGTCAGATCCCGCAGTCCCCATTCGGCCCAGCGCCCGGCCATGCCGCCGATGCGGTCGTTGTCCGTGGGAGCGCGCCACAGCGCGAGGGCAGCCGGGGCGGAGAAGGCCGGGTGGACGAGGTTGCCGACCGCGTCGAGGTCCACGTCGCCCGTGGTCGCTTCAGGGCTGGCTGATGCGGCCGGCTCCATGACGACCTGCGACCAGCCGAGCTCGAAGCCGGCGGGCGCCCAGGGCGTGGCCTCCGCGAGCGCGAACCGCACGGTGAGGACCCGCTCGCCCTCGCCGGCCGGCAGGACGAAGCCGGGCAGGACGGCAGCGGCGCGACCGCCGGGCGCCACCGCCGGCAGCGGCAGGTCGCCGCGCGCCCGGACCGTGCCGTCGTGCGCGATCTCCCAGGTCGCCTGCAGCCACGAGAGGTCCCGGAAGTCCCCGCGGTTCTCGAGGGTCACGCGGCCGTCGAGGGCCTCGGCCCGCCCGGACACCACCCGGACCGGCGACGCGAGGTGCCTGTGCTCCCAGAAGCCCGGCTTGGGCGTGCGGTCCGGGAACGTGATGCCGTCACAGACGAATGTCCCGTCGTTGGGGACGTCGCCGAAGTCGCCGCCATACGCGTGGCGGATCCGACCGTCGGGCAGCGGGAGGTCGAGCCCGTGGTCGCGCCACTCCCAGATGAAGCCGCCCTGGAGGCCGTGCGTCGCCTCGATCGCGTCCCAGTACTCGCCCAGCGTGCCGTTGCTGTTGCCCATCGCGTGGCTGAACTCGCACATGATCAGCGGGTGGCGCTGGTCGGGCGACTGCGCGTGGGCCGTGATCGCGGCGATCGGCGGGTACATCGGGCAGGTGATGTCGCTCGCCGTCTGGGGGCTCGCCCAGTCGTACTTCATCGCCCCCTCGTAGTGGAGCGGGCGCGACGGGTCGAAGCGCCGGAGCCAGCCCGCGGCAGCGTCGTGGTTCGGACCGTATCCGGACTCGTTGCCCAGCGACCACAGGATGACGGACGGGTGGTGGCGGTCGCGGACGGCCATCCGCGCAACCCGGTCGACGAACTGGCTGCGGTAGCGCGGGTCGGCGCACACGTCGTCGTAGAAGGCGTGGCTCTCGATGTCGGCCTCGTCGATGACGTACAGCCCCAGCTCGTCGCACAGGTCGAGCAGCGTCGGGTCGTTCGGGTAGTGCGAGGTGCGGACCGCATTCACGTTGAACTGCTTCATCAGGACGACGTCGGCGCGCAGGTCCTCGGCCGACACCACACGCCCGGTGTGCGGGTTGAAGTCGTGGCGGTTGACGCCGCGGATGAGCACCGCCCGTCCGTTGACCAGCAGCTCCTTGGCCGTCACCTCCACGCGCCGGAACCCGATCCGCCGCTCGACCCGCTCGGCGACGGTCCCGTCCGGTGCCACGAGCGCCACGTCCAGCGTCCGCAGCGCTGGCACCTCGGCCGACCACGGGGTGACGCCGGGGACGCGCGTCGCCAGCAGAACCACGCCCACGCGGGGCGGCCGCACGACGGGCTCAGCGAGCTTCCAGGTCGCGATGTCGTCCGGATCGGTCAGGGCGTTGGCCGCCGCGAGCGAATCGAGGTCCAGCCGTCCTCGGCGGGGCGGACCCGGGATCACCCAGTCGCCGGGACCACCTGGCGGGGGCGGCTCGGCGGCAACATCAGCGTGCAGCACGCCTTCGAGCCCCTCGAGGCGTGCCTCCACCCGCCAGCCGGGGGCGCGGTCTCCGGGCCGCCAGCCGAGCTGCGCTTCGACTTCGAGCGTCCCGGTGGCATCGTCCGCCTCGAGCCCCGCGTCGATCTGGACATCGGCGAGCCACACGGGGCCGGTCGAGTACAGGTACACGGGTCGTGTGATGCCGCCGTGCCACCACTGGTCCTGGTCCTCGATGTAGTTCGCGTCGGACCACTTGACCACGGTGAGCCGCAGTGTGTTCTCGCCGGCTCGCAGCCGGTCGGTCAGGTCGAACTCCTGGGCGAGATGCGAATCCTTTCCCGCGCCGACTTCCGCGCCGTTGAGCGCGACGATCAGCACGCTCTCGGCGGCTCCCACATGGAGGACGACGCGCTTGCCGGCCCACGCCTCGGGAACGCTGAAGGCGCGCTCGTAGATGCCGGTGGGGTTCTCCTCGGGCACCTCGGGCGGCCGAAGCGGCCACGGCATCTGCACGTTGGTGTAGTGGGGCTTGTCCCACGTGTCCTGCATCGTCCAGCAGCCCGGGACGCTGATCGCCCGCCAGTCACCTGCGACCGCTTCGTCGGTCGGGTGGTGCAGCAGCTGGAAGCGCCATTCGCCGTCGAGCGAGAGGCGGTCGGGGTGCGGGACCGCGTGCATCGGCAGGCGGCCGCGCGAGGTCAGCTCGGGGTCCAGCCAGGGCGGGGGAGTCATCGAGGGTCCTCCGGGACCAGGTGGGCCCGCCCATGCGGCCGGGCCCCTTGCGCCTAGCCTTTGGTGGAGCCCAGGGTCAGGCCGGCGACGAAATGCTTCTGGAGCGCGAAGTACACGATCAGCGTTGGCAGAGCCACGATCAGCGATCCAGCCGCGAGCAGGTTGTTGTCGGTGAAGAACTGCCCCGACAGGTTGTTGAGGGCCGAGGTCACCGGGAACTTGTCGCCAGTCCGCAGGAGCAGGATGCCCCAGAAGAAGTCGTTGTAGATCCAGGTGAACTCGAGCGTCGCCAGGGCGGCCAGCGCTGGCCGGGCCAGCGGAAGCAGGACCGACCGGTACGTGCGCCACACCGAGGCGCCGTCCACCACTGCGGCCTCGTTGATCTCCTTGGGCACCTGCTTGAAGTAGTTCGACAGCACGAACGTGCAGAAGCCCAGCTGGAATGCGAGGTGGATCATCACGATCCCGAACAGCTGGTCGTACCAGATGCCGTTGTCGGACAGCGGCGCGAACATCGGCAGCGCCAGGTACAGACGGAACAGCGGCACGATCACCACCTGCTGCGGAAGCAGGTTGCCGGCCGTGAACAGCATGAGCATTCCCAGGTTGAACCTGAAGCTGTACCGGCTGACCGCGAAGGCGACCATCGAGGAGAACAGCAGGATCAGGATCAAGGCCGGCACCACGACGAGGATCGTCTGCAGGAAATGCAGCGGCAGCTGCGCCTGGTCCCAAGCCTTGAAGAAGTTGTCGAGATTGTAGGCGCCGCCGATCGAGAAGTAGCCGCGCGCGTTCCCGGCCGTGTCGGCGTAGGGCCGCAGGGACGTGTAGATCGCCCAGCCGAGGGGCAGGAACCAGATCAGCGAGACGACGATCAGGAACAGGTGGGTGAAGTAGTGCGGGCGCTGCCGCTTGCCGGCCACGAGAGTGCGCGCGGTGGCGGTGGCGGCCGAGGTGGTCATTCGGCCTCCTTCCCCATGGTCCGGTAGAGGTAGAAGATGATCGGGCCGATCGAGATCAGGAGCAGGATCACCGCCATGGCCGAGCCGAAGCCGATGAGGCTCGCCTCGCCGAGGATGTTGGTGGTGATCAGCACCGAGAGCAGTCCCAGGCCGTTGAGGCCCTTGTTGATGATGTAGACGATGTCGAAGGCGCGGAGCGACTCGATGATCGTCACGACCAGGACGACCACGTTGATCGGCGCGAGGACCGGGAACACCACTCGGAAGAACGTCTGGCGCGCGTTCGCGCCGTCGATGGCCGCCGCCTCGCGGAGCGTGTTGTCCACACTCTTGAGCCCCGCCAGGTACAGCACCATGATGTAGCCGACGTGGCGCCAGCCGGCCGCGACGAGCACCATGGCGAAGTTGAGCCCGGGAGTGCCCAGCCAGTCGATTGCCGTGCCGGAGGCGGTCCACCTGGGATCCCCGGTCACGGCGGCCAGGAAGTTGTTGATGAAGCCCATGTTGGGCGAGTACATCAACTGCGCGATGAAGCCGACGATGGCCAGCGACAACACGACCGGCATGTACAGGACGCTCTGGTAGATCCGCGTCGCCCTGAGGTTCTGATCCAGGATCACCGCCATCAGCATGCCCAGTGGGGTGGCGATCAGCAGGAACGCCGCGAGCCAGATCAGGTTGTTCTCGAAGGCGGGCCAGAACGGCGGGTAGTTGTTGAACAGATTCTCGTAGTTCTTGAACCCGATGAACTTGATCTTGTCGAGACCGCCGATCCCGTTCCAGCTGGTGAACGACAGGACGATCGAGCCGACCGTGGGCAGCCAGATCAGGAAGATGTGGACGAACGCCGGGATCCCGACCATCAGGCCCAGCGTGAGCTTGTCGCGGCGCGTCAGGACGCTGAAACGCTTGCGCCGACGCTTCCGGGTAGACGACGCCCCGCCGGCGAGCACCGGCGGGGCGAGGGGAGGAGTGGAGTAGTCGCTCATGGCTATCCCTCCACTCGCTGCAGCGCTATCGGGTCAAGAGGTTACTGCGGCGGCAGGCTGTCGTAGAAGCCCTGAATGCCACTGAGGAACTTGTTGAGGTCCTGCGACGGGTTCTTCAGGAACGTCTGCAGGAACTGCTGCATGCCGTTGGCCCCCGCGAAGTCCGGGCGCGTGTCGCGGTCGAGGAACTGGGCGATCTTGTTGGCGTTGGCGATGATCGCGGCGCTCGACTTCTGGAACGCGTTGTACTTGCTCGTGTCCGCGTTCTTGTTGGCCGCGACGTCGTTGGGGTCCGTGGCGAGGTAGACGTTCGGCGCGTCAGCCGAGCCGAGGAACTCCATAGCGGCCTTGGCGCCGTCGACGTTCTTGGCCTTGGCGGAGACCATGAAGCCGTCGATGGGCGCGTCGATCGCCATCTCGCTGTCGTACTGGGTGCCATGGAGCGGCCAGGGGAAGAAGTCGAGGTCGTCGTGGGTGGCCTGGTCGGATGCCTGCTGGCCCGCGAAGGTCCCCAGGAAGTACATGCCCGCCTGCTTGTTGATCAGCTTCTGGGCGGCTTCCTGCCAAGTCAGGCCGAGCGGCTGCGGATCGAAGTAGGGCAGCAGCTTCGCCCACTCCTGGAATACGGCGACGACCTTCGGATCGGTCCACTTCTCCTTGCCGGCCATCAGGCCGACGTGGAAGTCGTAGCCGTTGAGGCGCATGTTGAGGATGTCGAACGTGCCCATGGCCGGCCAGCCGTCCTTGTCGGCAAAGGCCAGCGGGATGAGCCCGTCCTTCTTCATCTGGTCGGCAAGCGCGGTGAAGTCGCTGATCGTCTTGGGGATCTGATACCCCTTCTCCTGCCAGAACGACTTCCGGTAGATGACCACCCAGGGGTAGTTGTAGAGCGGCACGAAGTACTGCTTGCCGTCATCGCCCGTGGAGGCGGTCTTGAACGCGTCGGAGAAGTTGGCGCCGATCGTCTGCCAGACGTCGCTGATGTCGGTCGCGAGGCCCTGGGCCGCGAAGAACCGCATGCGGTAGCCGGCGAACCACGTGAAGCAGTCGTCAGGTGTGGCCTGCAGGTACGCGTTGATCGTGTCCTGGAACTTGTTGTGCTCGACCGTGTTGATCGTGCACTGGATGCCCGTCTTCGCGGTGAAGGCGGCCATCGTGTCTGCGAAGGCCTTCTGCGGGACGGGATCCGAGTAGTTCGAGCCGAAGGTGATCGACCCGGCCGCGGACGGGGCGGCTGCTGACGGGGCCGCCGCGGACGGGGCGGCTGCTGACGGGGCTGAGGTTGCCGTGCTGCTGCTGCAGGCCGCCAGGAACGCGGAGGCGCCTCCGAGCGCTGCGACGGCGGCGCCGCCCTTGAGGATCGTCCGGCGTGAGACCGGGCGGTGGCCAAGATCAGCCATGTGGTTCCTCCTCTGTGACGCTCGCACACACATCCCTGCGCGGGCAGGCCACGGTGTGGATTGTTGCGACGCGATTGGAGGATTGTCAAGGGACTCGCAACCATTCCAACACACTTTTTTGTTGATCTGCGTTGACTTTCGCCGGCGTTCGGGGACATGATGGGCCGTGCCGCCGGCGCTCGCCGCCGCGGACTGTCTGAGAGCCGGTCGCTATCACTCAGGAGCGGAGGGCATGCTCGCTCGACAGCGCCAGGCGCTGATCCTCGACCGCGTTCGCCAGGCGGGCGCGGTGCGGGTCGCGGACCTCGTCCGCGAGCTCGAGGTCTCGGACATGACGGTCCGGCGCGACCTCGAGGTGCTGCATGAGCAGGGGCTCTTGGAGAAGGTCCACGGAGGCGCCACGGCGCCGTCCAACTTGGCCAGCTACGAGCCGGCGTTCATCACCAAGTCCGGCCTCCAGCAGGGCGAGAAGGCCGCGATCGCCGCCGAGGCCGCCAAGCTCGTGGAACCGGGCATGGCTCTGGCGCTCTCCGCGGGCACAACGACCTATGCGCTCGCGGAGCTGATCGGGGCAGTCCCGGGCATCACGGTGGTCACCAACTCCCTCCAAGTGTCCGAGGTGCTGAACCGGACACGGCGCACTGACCAGACGGTGATCCTCACGGGCGGAGTCCGGACCCCATCGGAGGCGCTCGTGGGTCCGTTCGCGGTGGCCCAGCTGCGCTCGGTCCACCTCGACATCGTGTTCATGGGCGTCCACGGCATGGACGAGAAGGCAGGTTTCACCTGTCCGAACCTCATGGAGGCCGACACGGACCGGGCGCTCATCGAGGCCGGCCGGCGGCTCGTCGTGGTGGCGGACCACAGCAAGTGGGGGATCGTGGGCATCGCCTCCATCGCCCGTCTCGACCAGGCGGACGTCCTCATCACCGACTCGGGCATGGATCCCGAGGCCCTTGCCATCGTGATACAGACCGTGCCGGAGGTCGTTGTCGCAGAGGCACCTCCCGAGCCTCCGTCTGCGGATGGGCCGGCGGACGCCACGCCGTCGGCCGACCCGGCCGACACCACGCCGACGGCAGACCCGCCGAGCCTCAATGGCCGCACGGCGCGCACGCGTGACATCCGTGCCCACTGACCCGCGTCGTCCCGACGACGCCGCGCTCGAGGCGCTCGACGCCGAGCCGCACCGCCGCCGGAACGCGCTGACCGGCGAGTGGGTCCTGGTCTCTGCCGGCCGGACCAAGCGGCCGTGGCTGGGCGCCGAGGAGCCCGAGCCGCCCGAGGAGCGCCCGGTGTTCGACCCGGGCTGCTACCTGTGCCCGGGCAACACTCGCGTCAGCGGTGACGTGAATCCCTCCTACGCACGGACCTTCGTCTTCACCAACGACTTCGCCGCGCTGCGACCGGACACCTCCGATGCTCGAGTCGGCGACGGCCTCTTCCGCGCCGAGGGCACGCGCGGGACCTGCCGGGTTGTCTGCTTCTCGCCACGCCACGACCTGACCCTCGCGGGCATGGATGTCGAAGCGATCCGCCACGTGGTCGACGTTTGGGCGGATGAGACCACCGAGCTCGGCTCGCGGTACCGCTGGGTCCAGGTGTTCGAGAACCGTGGCGCGGCGATGGGCGCGTCCAATCCGCACCCGCACGGCCAGATCTGGGCGGGCGACGCGATACCGGTGCAGGCGTCCCTCGAGATCCAGCAGCAGATGCGGCACCATGCCGAGACCGACCGCCGCCTCCTGGTCGACTACGCCGCGGCCGAGCGCGGTGGCCCGCGTGTGGTCCGCGACGCCGACGGCTGGCTGACGCTGGTGCCGTTCTGGGCCGCTTGGCCGTTCGAGGCGATGCTCGTCCCCCTCGAGCCTGCCTCGCGCCTCGCCGACCTCGACGGCGCCCGACGAGACGCGCTCGCGGCCGCACTCCGGGACCTCAACAGTCGCTACGACGCTCTGTTCCGCCGGCCCTTCCCGTTCTCGATGGGCTGGCACCAGGCGCCGTTCGGCGAAGGCGACCCGTGCTGCTGGCAGCTCCACGCCCACTTCTACCCGCCGCTCCTGCGCGCGTCGGTGCGCAAGTTCATGGTGGGCTACGAGCTGCTGTCGGAGCCCCAGCGCGACCTGACGCCCGAGGACGGCGCGCTCCGCCTCCGGGAGGCGCTCGAGGACTGAGCGGGGCTTCGCGCGCTGGGCTGGGGCCGCGATGACCGCCTCGACGCGCCGCCGGGGGCACAGCCGGGACGGGACACGGACATCGGGCGGCTCGCAGGTCGGTCCGCCGTTCCGTCGACGTCCCGCGAGTTTCCCGCCTCGCCCAGCGGCCCGCCGCCTCGCCCAGCGGCCCAACGGTGCGCCCGCTGCACGGTTGCGTCGGCAGCCGCAGCGATCCTGCGTTCGCGGCGCCCGCGCGGGCCCGCGGGCGCGCTCGTGCATCCGCTGAGGACCGGACGGTGCCGCCGCTGCACGGTTGTGTCGCTGCGCGCAAGCGCCTGGACATGGCGGGCGGGCATCGCAGCCAACCGCCGGCCCGGTGGGGGGTCGAGCCGGCGAGGCGAGCGTGCCGCGCCCACGGCGGTCCTCTCCCGGGCCACCATCCGACCCGCCGGCGCCCGAGCCCGGTAGGATGACCGCAGGCACCCGACAGGAGGCACGATGCGGCTCTGGGGCGGTCGGTTCGGCGACGGGCCGGACTCGCGCATGGCGGACTTCACGCGGTCGATCGAGGTGGATGCCGAGCTCGCCCTCGACGACATCGCCGGCTCGATCGCGCACGTGCGCGGACTCGCGCGCGCGGGCCTGCTCACTGCCGAGGAGGCGGAGGCACTCGAGCGCGGCCTGGCCGGGCTGCGCGAGGACGTCGTCGCCGGGGCGGTCGCGTGGGACCCGAGTCTCGAGGACGTCCACATGAACCTCGAGACGCTCCTCACAGAGAGGGTCGGCCCCGTGGGCGGCAAGCTCCACACGGGCCGCTCACGCAACGACCAGGTCGCCACCGACCTGCGGCTGTGGACGCGTCGAGCCGTCGGCCTGCTCGATGCCGGGATCCTCGATCTGGAGCGGGCGCTGGTGGACCTCGCCGACCGCGAGGGCGACGCCGTCCTGCCCGGAACCACCCACATCCAGCTGGCGCAGCCGGTCCTTCTGGCCCACCACCTGCTGGCCTACGTGGAGATGCTCGAGCGGGACCGTGGCCGCCTGGCGGACGCAAGGCGCCGGCTCAACGAGTCCCCGCTTGGCGCGGGCGCGCTGGCCGGGGCCGGCTACCCGATCGACCGTGAGGCGGTGGCCGCCGAGCTCGGCTTCGAGGGCGTCACAGCCAACTCGCTCGATGCGGTGTCGGACCGCGACTTCGTGGTGGAGGTGCTGAGCGCGGTGGCGCTCGCAATGGTCCACCTCTCGCGGCTTGCCGAGGAGGTCACCTGGTGGTCGAACCCGCGGTTCGGCTTCGTGCGCGTGGCGGACGCCTTCTCGACCGGCTCCTCGATGATGCCCAACAAGAAGAACCCCGACCCGGCGGAGCTGGTGCGCGGCCGGGCGGCGGGGGTCATCGGCTCCCTGGCGGGGATGCTGTCGCTGATCAAGGGCCTGCCCCTCGCCTACCAGCGGGACCTCCAGGAGGACAAGCCCGCGTTCTTCGCCGCGGTCCGCACGCTCGACGCGTCGCTCTCGGTGATGACCGGGCTGGTGGCCACGCTGGCCGTCAACCGCGAGCGGATGCGCCAGGCTGCCGAGGAGGGCTTCACCACCGCCACCGCCCTCGCGGACGAGCTGGTCCGCCGCGGCGTGCCGTTCCGGGCGGCCCACCACATCGTCGGCGGGCTCGTCGGCGGTGCCGAGGCGGAGGGGATCGGCACGCTCGCGGGGCTGCCGGACGAGGCGTACCGCGCCGCCCTCGACGGCTCCGATGACCCGGTCGCACGGAAGCTGGCCCACGTGCGCGGGATCGTCGCGGCGCTCCGGGCGGCCGCGACCGTCGAGGGATCCCTTGCGGCGGCCGACGTGGTCGGCGGCACGGCGCCTAGCCGCGTTGCCGAGGCGCTGGCGGCCGCGAAGGCGAGGCTCGGGCTCGAGTGACCGCGCGACGGGCCGAGCGCGCCGCATGAGCGGACTGCCGGTCCGGACAGCCGACATCGTGGTGGTCGGCGCGGGGGTGCAGGGCGCGTCGCTAGCGTTCCACCTCGCCGGACGGGGCGCGAGGGTGCTGGTCGTGGAGCGCTCTGTCGTGGGCGCCGGGGCCACCGGCCGCTCGTCGGGGTTCGTGCGGATGCACTACGACCTCGCGCTGGAGGCCGAGCTCGCGTGGCGCTCGTTCCCGTGGTTCACCGAGTGGCGCGACCGCGTGGGCGAGGGCGACCCCGGCTTCGTGCGGACCGGGTTCCTGCAGCTGGTCGAGCCTGCGCATGCCGC
>JBJKRU010000322.1:0-16333 GCA_046704485.1 Candidatus Limnocylindrales bacterium
CGGCCAGCCGGCGCGCCCGGCCGCGCGATGGGTGGCCGGCCCGGCATGGGACCGGGCGGCCGGCCCGGAGGGCCCGGCTTCGGTCCCGGCCGCGGACGCGGCGGCCCCATGGGCATGGGCATGAACATGGCCGGCGGGAAGTCCAAGAACTTCGGCCCCTCCTTCCGGCGGCTGCTCGGCGAGCTGCGGCCGGAGGCGCTCAAGATCGCCTTCGTGATCGTGCTCGCCGTGGTGAGCGTCGCGCTCCAGGTCATCGGGCCCAAGATCATGGGCAATGCGTTCAACGTCGTCACCGCCGGGTACATCGGCAAGATGATCGGCGGGTACGCACCACAGCTGGTCGGCGTCCCGCACGACAGCCTCGTCGCCGCGCTGCAACAGGTCCCGGGCATGGACCCGAAGGTGCTCGACCAGATCAGGTCCTACCCCGACATCGTCGCCGGCGTCGGGATCGACTTCACCAAGCTCGGGGAGATCCTCGGCGCCCTCGTCCTCATCTACCTGACCAGCGCCGTCTTCTCGTGGGGCCAGGCGTGGATCATGGCCGGCGTCACCCAGCGGACCGTGTACCGGATGCGCCGCGAGGTGTCCGAGAAGCTCGGCACGCTGCCCCTCGCGTACTACGACCGCGAGTCGCGCGGCGACATCCTGTCACGCGTCACGAACGACATCGACAACATCGCCCAGACGCTGCAACAGAGCTTGACCCAGCTCATCACCTCGGTCCTGACCGTGATCGGCATGCTGATCATGATGCTCACCATCAGCTGGCAGCTGGCGGTCATCTCCGTGCTCGTCATCCCAGTCTCCATGGTCATCACCGTGCTGATCGCCAAACGCTCGCAGGTGCAGTTCGCGGCGCAGTGGGAGCGGACCGGCGACGTCAACGGGCACGTCGAGGAGATGCACACCGGTCACGCCATCGTGAAGCTGTTCGGGCGCCAGCAGGAGGCTGTCGAGGTCTTCGAGGAGCGCAACCAGGGCCTCTACGAGGCGTCGTGGAAGGCCCAGTTCATCTCGGGCCTCATCCAGCCAACGATGATGTTCGTGTCCAACCTCAACTATGTCGCCATCGCGGTGATCGGCGGGATCCAGGTCGCCAATGGCCAGATGACCCTGGGCGATATCACCGCCTTCATCCAGTACTCGCGCCAGTTCACGTTCCCGATCGTCCAGGCGGCCTCGATCGCCAACGTCCTGCAGAGCGCCGTGGCGTCTGCGGAGCGCGTGTTCGAGCTGCTCGACGAGCCGGAGGAGACTGCCGACCCCGCCACGCCGGCCGTGCTCAGCGAGCCGGCCCTCGGCCGCGTCACCTACGAGGACGTGGCGTTCCGCTACCTGCCCGAGAAGCCGCTGATCGCGGACCTCAACCTCGTGGTCGAGCCCGGCCAGACGGTGGCGATCGTCGGGCCGACGGGCGCCGGCAAGACCACGCTCGTCAACCTGCTGATGCGCTTCTACGACGTGGACGAGGGGCGGATCACCGTGGACGGCATGGACACCCGGACGCTTACGCGCGACAACCTGCGCAAGACCTTCGGGATGGTCCTCCAGGACACCTGGCTGTTCAAGGGCACGGTCCGCGAGAACGTCTCGTACGGGGTCGACGGCGAGGTCTCCGACGAGCGGTTCCAGGAGGCGGTCGAGGCCGCGCACGTGGACCATTTCGTGAAGACGCTGCCGGACGGCTACGACACGGTGCTCGACGACGACGCGACGAACACCTCGGCCGGCGAGAAGCAGCTGCTCACGATCGCCCGGGCGTTCCTCGCCGACCCGCCGATCCTCATCCTCGACGAGGCCACCTCGTCGGTGGACACGCGGACCGAGGTCCTGATCCAGAAGGCGATGGCCCGGCTGATGCAGGGCCGGACGTCCTTCGTCATCGCCCACCGGCTGTCCACGATCCGCGATGCCGACGTGATCCTGGTCATGCGCGACGGGCGGATCGTGGAGCAGGGCCGGCACGAGGAGCTGCTCGACGCCCGCGGCTTCTACCACGAGCTCTACGCGAGCCAGTTCGAGGAGGCGCTCGAGCCGGTCGCCTAGGTATACCTAGGCGCTGCCCGAACGTCGACTCCCCCGCCCCGCCGGCCACGCCGGCGGGGCTCTGATTCCGGGTGCACCTTGAACCGCGCTGAACGGGCCCGGGGGGCGTGCCGATGGGGCCGGAGGTCCCTGTATCGCGCCTCCCGCCGGGCCGACCATCGAGCTGATCCACGACGGGCGCGTCCGGGCGCCAGTCGGTGCAGTGCGCGCCGGACGACGGGCGCGGCGGGGCGACGCAGCGTGGCGTCGAGGCCAGAGCCGTGGGAGACACACCCATGACCACACCCGTCATCGAGGCCGAGGGCCTCACCAAGTGGTACGGACGCCAGCGTGGCGTCGACGACGTCGCCTTCGACGTGGTCGAGGGCGAGGCGTTCGGCTTCCTTGGCCCGAATGGCGCCGGCAAGACCACGACCATCCGCCTGCTGCTCGGCTTCCTGCGGCCGACGGCAGGCAGCGCCCGCGTCCTCGGGATGGACGCCTTCAGCCAGGCATCTGAGATCCACGCCCGGGTGAGCTACCTCGGCTCCGATCCCGCCTTCCTCGGAGAGCTGACCGCGGCCGAGCAGCTCGACTACTTGGGACGGCTCCGCGGCCTTCCGCGACGGGCCTGGGCGCCGCTTGCCGAGCGGCTCGAGCTCGACCCGACGGTCCGCATCAGGCGACTCTCGCGGGGAAACCGGCAGAAGGTCGGGGTCATCTCCGCGTTCATGGGCCACGAGCCGCTGCTGGTCCTCGACGAGCCCTCGAGCGGCCTCGACCCGATCATGCAGCGCGAGTTCCTCGCCCTCGCCGCCGAGGCACGGTCGGAGGGCCGGACCATGTTCCTGTCCAGCCACAACCTGGTCGAGGTGGAGCGCGCTTGCGACCGGGTGGCGATCATCCGAGACGGGCGGCTCGTCGACGTCAGCTCCGTGGGCGACCTCCTGGGCCAGCACTGGCGCTCGGTCAACCTTGTGCTCGCGGCGCCGCCACCCCCCGACGCATTCGCGCTGCCCGACGTGGATGTCGTGGCGATGACCGGTCGCGAGGTCCACCTGATGGTCCGCGGGGACATGAATGCCCTGCTGGCGCGGACTGCCGCGTTCCGCGTGGAGGACATCGCCATCACCACGCCCGACGTGGAGGACCTCTTCCTGCGCCTGTACCGTGGCGATGACCAGGCGGCTGCGCCGGCGGCGCCGGCCGCGCGCGACGAGGAGGTGCTGGCGTGACGGCACTCCGCCTCGAGCTCCGGCGGTGCCGGTCGCTCGGCCTGTGGCTGGCCGTCTCGGTCGCGGCCTACGGCGCGATCATGGGCGTCATGTATCCCGTGCTCAAGGCGAACGACGACCTGATGACCGCGTACATGAACACCTTCCCCAAGGAGTTCCTGGCCGCGTTCGGGATGACGGGCCTGCTTTCTGACCCCGGCGTCTTCTTCACCACCTACATCGCGAGCTGGCTGTGGCCGATCATCGCGACGGCGGCGGCCCTCCTGCTCGGGACACGAGCCGTCGCCGCCGACCTCGACCGTGGATACCTCGATTTGCCGCTGGCCACACCGATCTCCCGAACGCGGTACCTGGCCACCGACATCGCGGCCCAGGTGCTGGTCATGGCCGTCCTTGCCTCGGCTGCCGTGCTCGGGCTGTGGCTGGCGGCCGCGGTCACGGGCAACATCTTCGATCTCGGCGCGTACGCGCTCGCCGGACTGCTCTCGTTCGCGTTCGGCTGCGCCATTGCTGGTCCCACGACGCTCCTGTCCGTGGCCACACTGAGCCGCGGGCGGACGTCGGGGATCGTCGGCGGCGTGGTGTTCGCGATGTATGCGGTGTTCGTCGTGACGCAGGTCTCCAAGGACTGGGCCTGGATCGCGCCGATTTCCGCGTGGGACCACTTCAGGACAACGGCCCTGATCGATGACGGGGTTGTTCCCGCAGGCGACCTTGCGCTGTTCGCCGCGATCGCCATCGGAGGCTGGCTCGCGGCCCTGTGGGCGTTCCGGAGGCGAGACCTCGCCGCTTGACCTGGTCGCATCCTCTCCGCGCCGACGCCGCCGGCCCTGCCGGCGGCGTCGTCATCCCGGGCCCCTTCCCGAAGGTGGCTCAGGCGCGGAGGTGTTGGCCACCACAGCGAGGATCTCGGCTCCGAAACGGTCTGCCTTGGCCGGCCCGATCCCCTTCACGCGCCAGAGCGCCTCGATGCTGGCGGGGTGCGCCTCCGCGATGGCCGCCAGGGTCGCGTCATGGGCGATGACGTACGGCGGCTGACGCAGTTCGCGCGCCTTCTCGAGCCGCCAGGCGCGAAGCGCCTCGAAGACCGGGTCAGCAGGGGTGATCGAGGCTCCCCTGCCAGTCGGCTTCGTCAATCCTCCAGCTGCGCCCGCTGCCCCGTGGGAACCGCGCCCAGCAGGAGCAGCCGGCCGGAGTCCAGCCAGGAATCGGCTCGGATGACGGCGGACCGCGCCGGCACCGCGGCCGGGCCGCGTCTCGCACCACGAGAGCAGCAGGTGCTCCCTCGCCCGGGTGATCCCCACATAGAGCAGCCGGCGCTCCTCGGCCAGCACCGCGGCATCCTCGCCGGCCTGACGGATCGGCAGCAGGCCCTCCTCCAGCGAGGGAAGCGCGACGGCGTCCCACTCGAGCCCCTTCGCGCGGTGGTAGGTCAGCAGGTTCACTCCGTCAGCCGAGCCGTCGCGCTCGGCAGCGGCCCGGGCATCCAGCTCGGCGAGCACGCTGGCGGTGTCCGCCGCCGGATCGGCCTCGATCGACGATTCGACGATCGCGAGCAGCGTGTCGAGCGACGCCTGCCGCTCGCGAGCCTCATCGCCCCGCTCCCGGGCGGCCGTCACCTCGTCCTCGAGACCGAGGTCCCTCCGCCAGCGGGCCCCCACCTCGGCGGCCAGCGCGGCGCCGCGGACAGGCGACGCCCGTCCGGAGGTTCCCGCCATCCGGCGCAGCACCGCCATCGCGGCCCGCACCTCGGTCCGCTCGTAGAACGGCACACCGCGGACCTGGTACGCGATCCCCGCCCGCGTCAGGGCGGCCTCAAGCTGAACCAGCTGCGCGTTCACCCTGACGAGCACCGCAATCTCGCCAGGCGCCGTCCCTGCCCTGGTCCGAACGCCGATCCAGGCGACCAGCGCGTCGAGCTCCGCCTGGGCGGAGGCGTGGCGCGCGATCACAGGCGCCGGACCGTCCGGTCGCGTGGCGACAAGGCGCTTCGCCCGGCCATCGCTTGAGAGCAGCCGGTTCGCCAAGGCGAGGACCTGCGGCGATGACCGGTAGTTGCGGACGAGCGTGACCTCGCGGGCACCTGGCCAGCGCTGGGCGAAGGCTGTGAGGAACGCCGAGGTCGCCCCGGTGAACGTGTAGATCGTCTGGTCCTCATCCCCGACCACGCACAGGTCGCGCCGGTGACCAAGCCAAAGCTCGAGCAGCCGCTGCTGGAGGGGGTTGGTGTCCTGGTACTCGTCCACGCTGAACCACGACTTGCGGGCACGCACCAGCGCGGCCGCCGCTGCGTCCGTTTCCAGCAGGTCGACGGTCTCGAGCAGCAGGTCGTCGAAGTCGATCCGCCCGGCCCTGGCCTTGGCGCGCTCGTACCCCTCGTAGACGCGGACGAACAGGTCGAGGGGGACCGGCGGCTCGCGACCCGCGCCCTCGGCCTCCGCCTCGTAGGCACGCGGCGGGACGCGTCGGGCCTTGGCCCACTCGATCTCGTCCGCGAGGTCCTTCGCGGGCGTGAACCGGTAGTGGCCCGGCAGCTGCCTCGCCAACCGGCCGATGATGGGCAGTTTGGAATCGAGCAGGTCGGGGAGGGCCGCGCCGCCGTGACGATCCGGCCAGAAGTGGCGAAGCTGGCTCAGCGCCTGGGCATGGAACGTCCGGGCGGTGACGCCGGGCAGCCCGAGGCCGCGAAGCCGCTCCGCCATCTCGCCCGCCGCCTTGTCGGTGAAGGTGACGACCAGGACCTGGTCGGGGGCGACCACGCCCGATGCGATCGCGTAGGCGGTGCGGCGACTGATGACCCGCGTCTTGCCGGATCCGGCGCCAGCCAGGATCGCGACCGGCCCAGCCGTGGCGAGGACGGCGTCGCGCTGCTCGGGATCGAGGTCAGAGAGGAGGGCGTCGAGGTCGATGCGAGGCACGCCTGAAGGCTAGCAGCGGGTGCTCACCGCCGAGTCATCCGGCGCCTGGCGCCCGGGCGCCACGCGCGTCGGGAGCGCTCGGGCCAGGTCAGCCGCGGCGCCTCACGGTGCGAACAGGCCCGAGAGCTCCGTCAGCCTGGCGAGCTCGTCGTCGGACAGCTCGAGGTCGGCGGCGGCCGCGTTGAGCTCGAGCTGCTGCTCCGTCCGGGCGCCTGGGATGGCGATCGTGTTGGGATGTGACACCACCCACGCCAGAGCGACCTGGGCAGGCGTCGCGCCGTGGGCGATCCCGATTTCGGCGAGGGCCTGCTGGAGCCTCGCCAGCGCACCAGGGTCGGACGCGACCGCCCCCCGCAGCCTGGCGCGGCGCATGCGCGGCAGTGACTCGGCAGGCCGGCCGGCGAGGAAGCCCTGCGCGATCGGTGAGAAGGCGACGATCAGGCGGTCGTTGGCGGCAGCGTAGGGCACGAGGTCTTCGGCAGGCGCCGGCGAGACCAGGCTGAACCGCACCTGGTTGGCGAAGGCCTTCGCGCGGAGCCCGCGCTCGAATCCCTGCCACTGCTCGATCGAGTAGTTGCTCACTCCGACCCGCCGGACGAGGCCAGCCTCGAGCAGGGGGCGCGCAGCCTGGCCCACGCGCAGGGCGGAGACGAAGGGGTTCGGCCAGTGGGCGTAGTAGAGGTCGAGGCGGTCCATCCGCAGTCGGCGCCTGCTGCCGGCGCACTGCCACGCAACAACCGCCTCGGCGGGCGCGATGGGCAGGAACTTCGTTGCCACCACCAGCCCGGCCCGCTGGCCGTCGGCGAGGCCGCCCAGCTCGTCGCCGATGATCGCCTCCGAGCGGCCGGGGCCGTATGCCTCGGCCGTGTCGATCATCGTGATGCCGAGCTCGATCGCCTGCCGGAGCAGCTCGGGCGCCGTCTCCGTCGCGTACTGCTCGCCGTAACCCCACTCGCGCGACCCGAACTGCCAGGTCCCGAGCCCGATCCGCGACACGCGCAGACCGTCCACATCGATGTACCGCATGAGCTCGAGTCTAGGCCGAACCCTCGGATGGGGCAGATTGCGCTGCCCTCGTGACAGACAAGGTGTCACGCCACACGGGCAGACTGCTCCTATGCGATGGCCCTTCTCGCGCCGGGCCGCGGTGGAGGCACGCCGGCCCTGGCCGCCGCTCATGGCCCACCCGGCCGACGGAACCCTCGTCGGGGGCGCGTTCGTGTGCGCCGCGTGCGGGCGGACCGACCTGCCGCCAGCTGGCGATTGGGACCCGCCGATCTGCCTCGACTGCGACGCGGCAGCCAACTTCGACACGGAGAATGTCGAGGCGCACTTGGAGACCTGAGGCCGGCCACGGGGACGGCAAGTCCCCTACCCTGTGGGCGTGCCGAACCGTCGCGCCAAGCCCAAGCCGCCGGCCGCCAGCAGCAGCCAGGTCGGCTATCAGCCGCCCGAGGGCTCCTGGTCGTCTTCGGCCGCCAACCGCAAGACGATGCAGGCGAACCGCTCGCGCGACACGGGCCCGGAGCTCGCGGTTCGGTCGGCCGTCCACGTACGGGGACTGCGATACCGGGTCGCGGTGCGTCCGGTCCGCGGTGTCCGCCGCTCGGCGGACCTCGTGTTCACGCGGGCCCGCGTCGCGGTCTTCCTCGACGGCTGCTTCTGGCACGGCTGCCCCGAGCACTTCCACATGCCGGCCACGAACCCCGGCTACTGGGGCCCCAAGATCGCCGCCAACGCGGCCCGCGACGCGGAGACCGATGCGTTGCTCGCCGCCCAGGGATGGACCGTGCTGCGGTTCTGGGAGCACACGCTCGCCGTCGAGGCCGCCACGCGGATCGAGGGCGTGGTCCGCGACCGGTTGGCGTCACTGCACCGGCCGGCCGAGCCGCCTGCGACGGACGATGCATCGGCCCGGCGCGCGCTCAGATCATCCGCTCCGGGCACATCGCGGTGAAGTCGCAGCGGCGGCAAGCGGGGCCCGGCGTGGCGTGGAACGCCCCCTCCCGGATTGGCCGGACTCGTGCGACCAGCTCCTCCCGCGCCGCGTCGAGCTGCTCGTCGGTCCGCGTCGTGGACATCCGCTGCCCGAGCTCGGTGTAGTAGAGCGTCACCCGCTCCGGCGTCCCGAGCCCGAGCGCGTCACGGCACGCGAGCGCGTAGATGGTCAGCTGAAGGTTCTCGTGAACGCTCTTCTGCGAGCCCGGGCTGCCGGTCTTGTAGTCGATCACTTCGATGCCGCCTGACGGGAGGCGGTCAATCCGGTCGATCTCCCCGTAGATCCGCACCGGCGGGGTGCCATCGCCCGGGGTGAGGACGAGTGTGAACTCCAACTCCTCGGCCAACGCCTCCGAGGCGGTGGCGACCTCGCCCGTCCAGAAGTTCTCCAGCAGTTGGCCCACCTTGCGACCGAACGCGGCCGCTGTCTCGCTGTCCCCGTAGGCCGATGGCCGCCAGCGCGAACGGAACATCTGCTCGAGGTCCTCGCGGGTAGGCCCCGGCTCGCCCCGCGCGAGCCGCTCGCGACGCTCCTTGGTGAACGCCTCGAAGGCCTCGTGCGCGGTGGACCCGAACGCGAGCGGGGCGCGGGGCCGCGCTGGCTCGGGGATCCGGTAGACGTACGAGAAGGCGTACTGGAGCGGACAACGCTCGTACGTCGACAGCGAGGAGTAGGAGAACCGGGGCGGCAGGGGCGCGACCTGAAACAGGCTGGCGCCGCTCCCCGAGTCGAGCGCGAGATCGTGGAAGGTGAGCGGGTCGAGCCCGGCCTCTCGGGCCTCGTCAGCCCGCATCGTGGCACTCCTGCCCACGTCCGCGAGCCGCGACGTGAACGCATCCCGGGCCGCGGCCGCCTCAGGGTCCTCCCCTGAGGTCCCCTCGAGCAGGCCTACCAGCTCGGCCGCGCGCAGCCGAAGCATGAGGCGCCGCTCACGGGCCGTGGGCAATGGCATCACGCGGCGCGCCTCGGCAATCGCGGACGCGAGCCCTGCCGCGTCCTCGTCGACCGCCGAGCCGTCGAACCCCGCGTCCTCGACCGCATCGGCGGGCGGCGCCTGCCCGGCCGCATCGCGATGCGTCCTGTCCACCACGAGCAGCTCGTCCCCCGCATTCGCCCGCAGCTCGTCCACGAACGCCGACACGACCCGCGCACCGTCATCGTCGTGCGTGGCGAGGACCAGGCGGTCCTTCGCCCGCGTGATCGCGACGTACAACAGCCTCCGTTCTTCGTCGAGGTGGAGGTCGCCCGCGGGCACCTGCTCGCGGAGAAGCTCCCTCGGGAACAGGCCGCCGCCCTGCTCCCTGACGGGCCATTCGCCGTCCAAGAGGTTTGGCACGACCACGACCGGGAACTCCAGGCCCTTGGCCTGGTACAGGGTCATGAGCTGGACGCCCTCGGCGTCCTCGGACAGCTCGACGCTGGTCGGCAGCTCGCCGCCAGCGGCCTTGTAGGCGTCGAGGTAGCCGACGAAGTCCGCGAGCGAGCGCTGGGGGTTCCCCTCCTGCCAGGCCGCCGAGAAGCGAAGGAAGCTCGCGATGTTCACGACGGCGCGCCTCGCCTCGAGGGTGCCCGCGGAGAGCAGGTCGAGCACGGTGCCTGTCCGCTCGAGGTAGCGCTCCGTCACGGTGTGGGGACCCTCGCGCCACGTCAGCGGGTGGAGTCCGTCGAGCACCTCCTGCACGCGCCGCAGCTTCGCCCGGAGGCTCGCGGGCACCGGCACCGATTCCCGCTCGCGGCTGGCCGCGTAGTCGGGGGCATCGTCGGCGAGCACGTCGCGCCTCACCTCGCCGGTCCCCACGAGGCGCTCGACCGAGACCGCCACGCGGACCCGGTCGAAGTTGGCGTCGCGCGTGACCGCGAGCACCTCGAGCGCGTCCAGGCGCCAAGGCCCGGAGGTGAGCATGCGCACGAGCGAGGCGTCGTCCTCAGGGTTCGCGATCGCTCGGAGCACCGTCTCGAGGTCGCGGATCTCGGGCGCCTCGAACAGCGCCAGCCCGCCGACCACGGTGTACGGGATGTCCTCGGCCCGGAGCCGCTCGATGATCGCGTCGCGGTGCTTGTGCTTGCGGTAGAGGACGGCCACGTCGCTCCACCGCAGCCCCGGCGATCCTGTGGCGGACCCCGCCAACGCCTGGACCGCGTCCACGACCGCGACCGCCTGGTCCTCCTCGTTGGCGCAGAGATGAAGCGTCGCCGGCTCGCCCGACGCGCCTTCCGTGTGGAGCTGCTTGCCCGGGTCGAACCGGACGGAGTTGCAGCCGATCAGCCGGTTGGCGAGGGTCAGCACCCTGCCGACCGAACGGAAGTTGCGCTGGATCCGCAGGATTGGGGGCGGGCCCGACGGCAGGGCGTCCGGGGCGTGGGCCGGCGCTCGGCTGAAGCGGTCCATGAACTCGCTGAAGGCCGCGAAGCTGGCGCCCCGGAACCGGTAGATGGACTGGTCGTCGTCGCCGACCACCATCACGTTGTCTGGCCGGTCCGGCGTCCGCCCGAGCAGCTCCACGAGCTCGATCTGCGCGACATTGGCGTCCTGGAACTCGTCGACCAGGATGTAGCGGTATTGGCGCTGCCATCGCCGCAGGACATTGGGGCGGCGCTTGAAGAGATGGGCGACGAGCGCGATCTGCTCACCGAAGTCGAGCGCGTTGCGTCGCGCCAGCTCCGCCTGGTAGACGGCGTACACAGCGGCGAGCTCCCGAAGCCGCACCACCTCGAGCGCTGCGCCGTCGCGTTCGTACGTCTCGGCCAGGGCGACGATGCGCGGCACGTCGTCGGCCGTGAATTGGGCCATCGGCCGCGCCGAGCCGTCACCGGCGATGGTGCGGCGCGCCTCCCGCTCGGCGACCCGGGCCGGGTCATCCGGTCTGGGCCTCCGTGGCGGCAGCACGAGCGACTCCGCGCGCTCCGCCGCCCGCGTCCCCGCATATGCCCTCTGGACCGGGCGCAGGGGGTCCAGGCTGCCGACCGTCATCAGGCGCGCCTCGGCATCGGCGAATCGCCGCCCATAGCGACGCTCGTACTCCTCGCGCTCGGCATCCGCGAACCGGGCCACCTCCTCAGGCGTCACCAGCTCGTCCTTGGCGCGGTTGATGAAGTCCACGAGCGCCCGGTAGGCGAACTCGCCGTAGTAGCGGAGGCCGAGTTCCGGGCGCAGATCCCACAGGAGCAGCAGCTGGCCAGGCCCGTCGAGGACCTCGGGGACCGACGGCAGCCCCGCATCCGCAGCGCTCTCGGTCAGTACTCGGTTGCAGAAGCTGTGGAAGTTGCTGACCGTCAGCCGGGCGCGGGTGGCTGGGCCGATCGCCGCGTCCAGCCGCCCAGCCAGCTCCGCCGCCGCCTTGACGTTGTACGTGAGGACGAGGATCTGCTCTGGGACGAGGGGGTCGCCGAACGGGTTCCCGTGGCGGGCCCCGGGCTCCGCAGCAACCCAGGCGCCCGTCCCCGACGCCCGCTGCCCATGCGTCTCGAGAAGCCAGCGGACTCGCTCGACGATGACGCTGGTCTTGCCGGTGCCTGCGCCCGCGATGACCACAAGCGGGCCGTCCGGCGCCTCGATGATGCGGCGCTGCTCGGCGGAGAGCGGCAGGGTGCGCTGCGGTTCCGGTTTCCGCGAGGTCTCGAGCGTCATCTGCCAACCATCATCGCTGGTGGCGTGACAGGTTGCGTGTCACGCGCGTCGGGCGCTCTCGATCCGGGCGGCGAGCTGCGGCGGCGATCACGACCAGATGGGCGGTGGACACGACGACTCGACCTGCGGACCCTGGCAAACGGCGCCGGGCACCGTCACTCCGCCGAAGGGCCCGAATCCAGCGGAAACCGCGGGGCCACTTCTGGCGTCTTGGGCGCGCACGACCGGAGGCGGTCCCGCCGGTCAGCCCGAACCGGGACCGATCGAAGAGGGGCATCGACGATGGAAACCAAGACCACCGGCGGCTGGGGCCGCTCCAACGGGGTCCGGCTCGCGGTTGTCGCGGTGGCCGCGCTCGCTGTCGGCCTCGTGGCCGGTCCAGTCCTCGCGGGCGTCACCGCGCCGCACCAGTACGCCGCGCCAGCCAACGCCACGACGGGCGACACGACCCCCGAGCACACGGTCACGGTCGGCGGAGAGGGCAAGGTCACCGTGGTCCCGGACCTCGCCCACGTGCAGCTGGGCGTGCAGATCGAGCGACCCACTGCGAAGGCGGCCCGCGATGCTGCCGCCACCGCGATGACCGGCGTGGTGGACGCCCTCAAGAAGCTCGGCATCGCGGACAAGGACATCCAGACCACGCAGGTTTCCCTCACCGCGGTCTACGACTACCCGCCGAACGCGGCCGCCAAGCTGCGGGGGTACCAGCTGACCAACCAGGTCGCCGTCACAGTCCGCGACCTGTCAAAGCTCTCCGACGCGATCGACAACTCCGTCGCCGCTGGCGCCACAACGGTCAATGGGATCAGCTTCGACGTGGCGGACCGCACCGCGCTCGAGGCACAGGCTCGTGAGGCGGCCGCAAAGGACGCGCGCGCCAAGGCCGACGTCTACGCGAAGTCGCTCGGCCTCGCGATCACCGGCGTCGCGTCCGTGAACGAGAGCGTGTCGGCCCCCGTCTGGTACGCGCCGTACCCGTCCATGGCGGCAGGGGCCGCCACCGACAAGGCCGCCACGCCGGTCGAGGCCGGCTCCACGGACGTGACCATCGACGTGCAGATCTCGTTCCTCATCGGGTAGGCCACCCATCAGTGCGGCGGGCGGTTGGCCTTCGGGCCGCCGCCCGCTGTTTCGATTCCCGGAGCGGCGCCACCCCGGCAGGGCCGACAATGGATCCCCTCAGTCACTCGAGGAGGCAGGCATGCGAGTGGTGGTCACCGGGGGGAACGGCAAGGCCGGGCGGTGGGTGGTCCGCGACCTCCGTGAGCACGGGCACAGCGTGCTGTCCGCGGACTTGCGCCACGACCCGTGGGAATGGGACGACCGGTGCCGCATCGCCGACCTGACCGACTACGGCCAGGCGGTGGAGGTGCTCGCAGGGGCCGACGCCGTGGTCCACCTCGCGGCCATCCCCGCCCCTGGCATCCGGCCCGCGGCGGACACGTTTCGGATCAACGCGATCTCCACCTACAACGTGTTCGCGGCGGCCGAGGCGAGCGGGCTCTCACGCGTGGTCTGGGCGTCGAGCGAGACGGTGCTGGGCCTGCCGTTCGACACGCCGCCACTGTTCGCCCCGATCGACGAGACGATCGAACCGCGGCCGGAGAGCTCCTATGCCCTGGCGAAGCTCGCGGGCGAGACGATGGCCGCCCAGTTCGCCCGGCGCACGCGGGTCGCCCACGTCGGCCTCCGGATCTCGAACATCATGGAGCCCGAGGACTACGCGCAGTTCCCCAGCTACTGGGGCGACGCGCACCTGCGCAAGTGGAACCTGTGGGGATACGTCGATGTCCGCGACGTCGCCCAGGCGTGCCGCCTCGGGCTGACGGCAGACGTGAGCGGCGCCGAGGTCTGCATCGTGGCCGCCGACGACACCGTCATGACCCGCGATTCCGCCGACCTCATGGCCGAGGTGTTCCCGCGTGTCCCGCTGCGCCGCGAGCTCCGCGGCCGGGAGACGCTGCTGTCCATCACCCACGCCCGCGGTCTCCTCGGCTACTCCCCAGCCCACCACTGGGCCGACCACGTCGCGGCGCCGTAGGGTCGCGACGCGGCGACCCGCATGCCGCAAGCCTTGAAGTAGGCGTGGGCGTGGGTGGCGATCGGGAGGGGCCTCTCCCAGTCGCATGGGTACAGGTCCTGCTCGACGATGCAGTGCAGCTCGCGCCCGAGGCCGGCGAGGGTCCGGGGGCAGTCGCGGACAAATCCGCGCTGCGGGACGGGTTGGGGCATCGCAGCTCGCGGGAGGCGCGGACCTTACTCGGGTGCCTGGACCGGGACGCTCGTGAACCAGGCGGCCATCACGTCGACGACCTCCGGATCCACGTGCTGGCCGCTCCGCATGACCGCCTGGGGCGTCTGGGGCCCGGTCCCCGCGTAGAAGAGGTGGTCGTCGTCTGGGAAGACCCGGATCGTCGCGCCCGGGAGGTCCGCCAGCGCCGCCCGCCACAGCGGCAGGTCGTCGTCGACGGTGGCCTGGTAGTCGCGGGCGCCCTGCAGCACCAGGATCGGCTTGCCGAGCGCAGCCGCGGCCGCAGGGGCGTGGTATCCGCGCAGGTCGAGCCAGTAGGAGGCGGGCACGCCCAAAGGCAGGTCGGCGGCCGGGGTGGCGCGTGACAGGTCGGGGCTGTCCACGATCTCAGCCTGACGGGTCAGGCCCTCGATGGCCGGTGCCGAGGTCGCGGCCGTCGCCGGGTCGAGCGAGGCGAGATGGCGGATCTGCCTCACGATGACCCAGTGGAGGGGTGCCGCACCGCCGGCCAGGATCACCAGGCCGGCGACACCGGGCTCGGCAGCCGCCACGCGCGGCGCCACGGTTCCGCCGAGGCTGTGGCCCGCCACGAAGATCCGCGCCGGATCGACCGCCGGGTGGCCGCGGAGCAGGTGGATCGCGGCGCGCGCCTGGGGCAGGTACTCGTCCGAGAGCGTGAAGTCCGGCATCGACTGCGCGACGTCGGGGTGCGCGTGGGTCACCTTGTCGAAGCGGAGGACGACGACGCCCTGGCTGGCCAGGCCCCAGGCGAGGTCCTTGAACGGCTTGCCCGGTCCAATGCTCTCGTCGCGGTCCACCGGGCCGGAGCCGCCCAGCAGCACGACGGCGGACAGTCGGCCCTCTTGGCGAGGAAGGGTTAGCGTGGCCGGCACTGCGACGTCGTCCGGCCCCAGGGACAGCTCCTGCTCGTCGAAGCGCGTCCGGTCAGCGTAGGCCGGCGCCTCCCAGGCCGGTTCGGGCGCGACCGCCTCGGGCGGGGCGAGCTGGAGACCGGCGATCACCCCGCTTCCGGCCACCGAGGCGATGAACGTCAGCGCGCCCCGCTCGCATCGGAGGGGGACCTTGACCACGGTCACGCCTGAGGACTGCTCGCTTACGGCGGCACCGACCGAGCTGACCGGGCCGACGCGCTCGTTGGCCGTCTCCCACGCTGCCCGGAGCGCATCGGTGGTGATCAGGGTCTGAAGCGGCCCGGCGAAGCGCTCGTGCAGCTGCTCGAACTGCCCCGACTGCGCCAACTCGAGCGCGGCCAGGCACACCTGGACGGGGGAAGGCGCCACAGCGTGTCCTTTCGTCAACTTGGCGGCTGATCCTTGCGGCGCGGCACCGGCCGGTCCCTGGCTGGGGTCAGCCGAGCTCGCCCGCCCGGTGCGCCGTCAGGAACTCCACCGCGAACACGTCCTCGCCGGTGAGCACGTCGGCGGCCATCCGGAACGGCCTCGCGTCGCGGTCCATGGCGCGGACGCGCTCCGGGCTGACCACGTTGGGGTAGACGATGCCCGAGTCCACGCCGGCGTCCATCGCGAGCGCGAGGAACGCGTCGTTGACGAGCCGGCGGTTGGGCAGCCCGAAGGACACGTTCGACAGGCCGCCGGTGAGGCGCACCTCGGGCCCGTGGTCGGCGCGGAACCGCCGGACGGCGCCCAGGAAGCCGTCGCCCGCCTCGCTGTCCACGCCCACCGGCAGCACGAGCATGTCCACGTGGCAGTCGGCGGGGGCGATCCCCCGCTGCTGCGCCTGGGCGTAGATCTCGTCCGCGTTGGCGACGCGGCCCTCGACGGTGCTGGGCAGCCCGCCCACGCCGGCCGCCGAGAGGACCACCGCCGCGCCGTTCGCGGCCGCGAGGTCGAGCGCCTCCGGGCGCTCGGCGGACGCGGAGTTGAGCATCAGCGGGCCCCTGGGGCGCGTGGACGCCCGGAACCCGGCCTCGAGCACCGGCATCGAGCTGCTGTCGAGCGAGAGCGGCACGCCGGCGGCGCCCTCGAGCAGCCGCACCAGCCACTCCATCGCCGCCACGCGGACGCCCTCGTCGGGGCTGATCTCGTCCACGTTCACGTCGAGCCAGTGGGCGCCGCTGCGCTCCTGCCGCATCGCGGCCGCGACCAGGTAGTCGCGCCCGGCCTGCGCGGCCTCGGGCGGGACGTCGCCCGTCAGCCTCGGCGCGAGCACCCCTTCTCCGCCCAGGCCGAGCAGCAGGGCGTTGCGGATGTGCTTGACCTTGCCCTTGGCGAAGTCGGTCGAGTCCGCCACCGG
>JBJKRU010000323.1:0-3774 GCA_046704485.1 Candidatus Limnocylindrales bacterium
GCCCGCGAGCGCCGCCGCCCAGTCGACGGCCGACGCCTCGAGCTCGTCCCGCAGGGCCCACGACAGCCGCCCCTCGCCGGCGAGCCCGCGCTCGGCGGAGCGGGTCCGGCCCCACGCGTTGGACACCACGAGGTAGCGGCCGAACACCCCCGGGTAGGAGAGGGACTTCTGCGCCTCCTCGCGGGTGACGGGCCGGGCTGGGTCGGAGCGGAACTTGACCTGGACCGCGACGAGCGCCCCGTCGGCGTCCTCGGCGACCAGGTCGATCCCGTCGTCGCTGGCCGGCATCCCGCGCGGGACCCGGCCGGGCCAGTCGGCCCAGCGCCAGGCCGCGCGGACCCCGAGCTCGGGCTCTGCCGTCAGCCACGCGAGCACGGCGCGCTCGAAGGCGTCCCCGCGGGCGTGCTCCTCGCCCAGCGCCCGGATCGCGAGCTCGAGGTCGCCGAGTGTGCTCACAGGGCTGGAGTCTAGGCTCGTCGTGCCGCAGCGGCCTCGCCCTCCCGCGCGATCGCCGCCAGCCGGCCCCGCGCCGGCTCCCGCGGGACCCTCCCATCGCGCAGCCACGAGCGCACCGTCCGCTCGGGGGCGCCCGTGAGCTCCGCCACCCGCGCGGCGCCCATCTCCTCCTGCCGCGGCAGGACCCCGTGCTCCCAGTCGGCCGACGGGTCGCGGTACTCGGTGAACGCCTCGTCGCCGTCGGGCTCGAGCCCCTCGTCCTCCTCGTCGAGCCGGTTGCTCTCCTTGCCGATGTGGCGGACCCCGGTGGCGACGACGCGCAGGCGCGGCAGCACCCCTACGCTGCCGATGCGGCCGCGCCGGACTGGGGTGCGCCCGCTCTTCTCCTCGTGGTGGGCGATGTACGCGTCGACCACGTCGCGGTACGTCTTGAGGCGCAGGCGCCCGGGCTCGCCGCCCTCCCGGGTGGTCACCCTGACGGGCCGCCCGGTCCGGCGGTCGGCCCAGTCCCAGCCGCGGAACCTCTCCACGCCCGCCGAGTACGGCGCGACCGGCGTCACGGGCCCGCCGGCGAGGCCGGCCGGCAGGGCGGCGAGCGGGTCGGCGTGGCCGACGAGCAGGAACCCGAACGGCTTGACCTGGTCGGCGTACGGCCGCCCCGCATTGCGGCGGTCGAACAGTCGCGCTAGCGCGGGGGTGCTGACCGACGCCTGGCTCACCGCGGGGAGGTCGAACCACTCCGGCTCCGGCCCGGGGTCCCCGCCCGTCGCCTCGGCGATGACTCGCCGCCAGATCTCCTCGACCCACTCCGGCCACTCGCGGTCCCAGCCCTCCCGCCTAGCGAGCGGCGGCCGGTACAGCCCGAGGCCGTGGCTGGACACCTTGCGGAAGCGGACCCCGCCGTCCGGCGTCCGGTTGTACAGGGCGTAGCGCTTGGCGCTCAAGGCCACCGCGTAGAGGGACGTGTCGCCCTCCCCGGGCAGCGGCTCGTTCTCCTTCTCGAGCTTGAGCAGGTCGGGGACGGCGCCGCGGTCGTACGGGTTGAGCCGGTTGATCCATGCGCGCACCGCATCGACCTGGGCGTAGGAGAGCGCATGGACATGGTCCGTGGCCACGGTGCATGCATGGACCATACGCATGGTGGGCGCTACGGGCATACCCATGGGCGTGGCTATGCTCGCGGCTATGGGCATGGCCATGGGCATAGCCGTGGGCTCGGTCCCTGCGTCCCAATGGTCGTGCGCCGAGCGTGCGGCATGCTCATGGTTATGGGTACGCCCATGGGTATGGCCATTCATACGCTCATGTGAACGCCCATCGCCACGCTTGGCGCCATGGGCATGGGCATGGGGATGGGCGGGCCCATAGGGCACGGGCATGATCCCGCCCTCGGGTGGCGCCACGATAACCAGCGAGTCGGTGTCGCACGCGACGTACGACCCGCCGAGGGCCTCGACGTCGGCCTGGGCGAGCGCGAGCAGCAGCCGCCCGGCGCCCGTGACGCTCGCGGCGAGCGGCGGGAAGCTGAACTCGCCCGGCTCCTCGGGCGAGGCGACGCGGGCCCGGAACGGGTGCAGGCCGAAGCCCTCGACCGTCGCCTCCCCGTCGAGCTGCCGCACCTCGGCGAACACGCCGTAGCTCGTCCCGTTGGCGAGCACCTTGAGGAACTTGTCGAGGCGGCGCCGCTCGTGCTCGCGGAGCCCGGGTTCCGCCTTGACCCGCTGGCGCTCTTCGATGGTCCGCCTGAACAGGTCGTCCGAGACCGGGTCGACGTGCACGGAACTGCGCAGGTCGACCGGGCGCAGCCCGCCGGCGGTGCCGACCGCGACGACGCGCACCGCCTCGATGACGTCCGGGGCCCGCCCGCCGAGGAGCTTGGCGGCGACCAGGTCGGCGAGCGTGTACCAGGGCTCCTGCTCGGCCTCAAGGCGGTTGAGCCCGATCGTCCAGGACGGGCTCCCAACCCCGGACGCCTCGTCGTACGCGTACTGCGCCCGCACCGGGAGCAGCTCCCCGCCCGGGCGCACCCGGCACAGGACGCCGGCGAGCGGGGGCCAGGCCGCGGGGTCGTGGAGGCCCTCCCGCGTGGCCGCCTCCAGGTACCTCCGGGCGTCGCCGGTCGCGTCCTCGGCCTCGAAGTGGTCGCAGACGACCCATTGCCACAGGCTCTGGAGCACGAACACGGTCGGGTACATCGAGGTGAAGTCGACGTAGCGGACGGGCAGCTCGACGCCCCGGATCCGCGCCTCGGCCCGGCCGCCGTAGTAGGCCGCCATCGCGTGGCCGAGCACCCCGTGGGACACGCGGTTCGGGCGCTCCAGGGGCGGGATCACGCCCATCGCCCGGAGGTACGCCTTGCCCACCGCGGCGGGCGAGAAGGCCCGCTCCGGGTCGAGCGCGACCGGGTGGCGGTCCCACTCGTCCATGAGCGCCCGGTAGAGCTCGTAGGTCAGCCGCACGTCCTGGCGGTTGTAGTCGACGTACGCCTCGGTCACCTCGCCGTGGCGCTCGACCCGGTCCTTGCGGGTCGTGAGGCCGAACTCCTCGGCGGCGCCGTCGAGGGTGGGGCGGCGGTCCGTGAGGACGTAGGCCAGGGTGTGGAGGTCGAGGAACCGGCCGCGGTAGGGCTTGCCCCGCTCGAGGTTCCCGGGGTCGATGTGCCGGGGCGCGGTGAAGTGGATGAACTGCCGCCGCGGGCCGACGGCCCGGACCACGACGTTGGGGCGGTACTTGTGGGTCCAGCGCCGCCCAGCCGTGTCGACCGACTCCCAGAGCTGGAGCGAGACCCCGCCCCTCGCCTTCCGCCAGCCGACCGCGAGCCGGCTGAGGTCGAACGGCAGGTTGAAGCCGACGATCCGGGCCCGCGCGACGTACCCGACCGGCCACAGGACCCCCTCGACGAACTCGGTCCTGGTGAGGAGGCGGAGCCGTCCGCCGCGCTCGTCGGCGTGGTCCCGCGCGTACCGCTCGAGGACCGCCCGGTCGGCCGCCGGCAGGTCGTCGGCCGCGATCAGGCCCTCCTGGGGGAGCCTCCCGTCCGCCCCGTAGACGCGGAACGAGCCGAAGGTCAGCCGCTGGGCGGCGTCGGTCGTCGTCTCGGTGTCGAGGACGAGGACGAGGCCCGCCGGCCCGAGGTGCGCGGGCTTGGCCCCCCTCCGCTTGGGCGGGGGTGAACGCGCGGACCGCGATCGGGCCGCGGTGCTCGTCGCCGCGGCAGCCGCGAACGGGCTCCCGGGCGCCGCCTCCCACCATCTGTCCCCCAGTCGCTCGCGGAGCCAGAGTCCGAGCAGGATCAGCCATTTCGCGACCTCCCATAGC
>JBJKRU010000324.1:0-31936 GCA_046704485.1 Candidatus Limnocylindrales bacterium
AGCGTGCGGAGGGGCCGGATGCCGCCAGCCTGGCCGGCGCGGCCGCGATGCTCGGCTCGGGCGGGGCGTCGCTCGCCCGAGCGGCGCTCGACCCGGGGCTGGCAGAGCTGATGGTGCGCCACGGTGAGCGGCCGTTCGCGGCCCGGCACCAGCCCGACCTCGAGATCGTGGTCGACCGTGAGCGGGCCCGGTTCTCCGCCTGGTACGAGCTGTTCCCGCGCTCCGCGTCGGCCGAGCCGGGCCGTCACGGCACGTTCAAGGACGTCGAGGCGCGGCTGCCCGCCATCGCCGCGATGGGCTTCGACGTCCTGTACCTGCCGCCGATCCACCCGATCGGTCGCGTCAACCGCAAGGGCCCCGACAACTCCGCCGAGGCGAAGCCGGGGGACCCGGGCAGCCCGTGGGCGATCGGCAGCCGGGAAGGCGGCCACAAGGCGGTCCACCCGGAGCTGGGCACGCTCGAGGACCTGCGCCACCTGCGTGCCGCCTCCGCCGACCACGGCTTGGAGCTGGCCCTCGACATCGCGTTCCAGTGCGCCCCCGACCACCCGTACGCCGCGGAGCACCCCGAGTGGTTCCGCATGCGCCCGGACGGCACGATCCAGTACGCGGAGAACCCGCCCAAGAAGTACCAGGACATCTACCCGTTCGACTTCGAGACGCCGGCCTGGCGAGAGCTGTGGACCGAGCTGGCGAGCGTGGTCCGCTTCTGGGCGGAGCAGGGGATCCGGATCTTCCGGGTCGACAATCCGCACACCAAGCCGTTCGACTTCTGGGAGTGGCTGATCGCCGACGTCAAGCGCGACTATCCCGACGCGATCTTCCTCGCCGAGGCGTTCACCCGGCCCAAGGTGATGTACCGGCTGGCCAAGCTGGGCTTCACGCAGTCGTACAACTACTTCCCGTGGCGCAACACGCGCGCGGAGCTCGCCGACTACTTGACCGAGCTGACGACCACGGAGGTCCGCGAGTACTTCGGCCCGAGCCTGTGGCCCAACACGCCGGACATCCTGCCCGAGTACCTGCAGTTCGGCGGTCCGCCCGCGTTCGCCGCCCGCGCCGTGCTGGCTGCCACCCTCGGCCCCAGCTTCGGGCTGTACGGCCCGGCGTTCGAGCAGTGCGTCGCCGAGCCGCTGGCGCCGGGCCGGGAGGAGTACCTGCACTCCGAGAAGTACGAGATCCGCCGCTGGGACTGGGAAGCCGAGGGGAGCCTGTCGGGGCTGCTCGCCAGGCTCAACGCGATCCGGCGCGACAACCCGGCCTTCCGCGCGAACCACGGCCTCGCCTTCCACGAGACCACCAACCCGGAGTTGATCGCGTTCTCCAAGTCGTCGCCCGACGACGCGAACCAGGTGCTCGTAGTGGTCAACCTGGACCCGCACCACGTGCAGAGCGGGTTCGTGGACCTGCCGCTCGCGGACCTGGGCATCGACGCCAACCGCTCCTACCAGGTCCACGACGTGCTCAACGATGCGCGCTACCTGTGGAGCGGCTCGCGCAACTACGTGGAGCTCGGCCCCGCCCAGCACCAGGCGAACGTGTTCGTCATCCGGCGCTGGACGCGCACGGAGCACGACTTCGACTACTACCTGTAGGGGCCGGTCGCCGCCGGCGCCGAGCGTCGGGTGCCGGAGGGGGCGTCCACGCGGGGCCATGCGCGCCTTGCGAGGGGTGCGTAGATTGGAGGTGCTGACGACCGCACCCGACGACGTCCGCGGGCCGCCAGCCGCGTGAGGAGCATGCCGTGGCACCACGAACCCCGATCCAGCGCACCCTGCCGACCCTGCGGATCTGGCTCCTGGCGCTCACGGTCTGCGGTCTGCTTGCGGCGACCCTGCCGCTGCCGGCCAGCGCCGCCACGACACCGGCGCTGCCATCGAGCATGGCGGCCGTCGGCGATTCGATCACCCAGGCCGCGAGCTCCGGCGGCAGCCTCGGCACCGACTACCCGCAGAACTCGTGGTCGACCGGCACCAACACGACCGTCAACAGCCAGTACCTCCGGCTGCTGGCCATCGATCCGGAGATCAGCGGCCACGCCTACAACGACTCGGTGAGCGGGGCGAAGATGGCCGACCTCAACGGACAGATAACCGTCGCCGTCGCCCGGCGGCCCGACTACCTGACGGTGCTCATCGGCGGCAACGACCTGTGCACCGACACGGTGAGCCAGATGACGCCGGTTGCGACGTTCCAGAGCGAGTTCAAGGCCGCGATGGACACCCTGACACTGGGCTCGCCGAACACGCACGTCTTCGTGGCCAGCATCACCAACGTCTACCAGTTGTGGCAGCTGTTCCACAACAACTGGTGGGCACGCGTCGTGTGGAGCCTGGGCAACATCTGCCAGTCGCTGCTCGCCAACCCGACGTCGACCAACGCCACCGACGTCGCCCGCCGCGCCGAGGTGGCGCAGCGCAATGTCGACTACAACAACGCGCTGCAGCAGGTGTGCGCAACCTACGCGAACTGCCTGTTCGACGGCGACGCCGTCTACAACGTCGCCTTCAGCTCGTCCGACGTCGCGGGCGACTACTTCCACCCGTCGATCGCGGGCCAGGCGAAGCTCGCCTCGGTGACCTGGGGCGCGGGCTACTGGCCCAACGGAGCGCCGCCCAGCACCAACCCGCCCACGGCGTCGTTCACCTCGTCGTGCAGCGGTCTCACGTGCTCCTTCAACGCGTCGGCGTCGAGCGGCGACAACCAGATCGCAAGCTACGCCTGGTCGTTCGGCGACGGCGCTACCGAAACCGACACCGCCGCGACCACGAGCCACACGTATGGGGCGGATCAGACGTACTCCGTCACCCTCACCGTGACCGACACCGCCGGGCTGACGGATTCGGTCAGCAAGGATGTCGCGGTCACCGCGCCGCCCAATGCCTCGTTCTCGTCCCTGTGCCCGGACCTGACATGCACGTTCGACGCGTCGTTGTCTACGGCGGGATCCAACCCCATCGCCAGCTACAGCTGGGACTTCGGCGACGGCAACAATGGCACCGGAGTGACGACAAGCCACACGTACGCGGCGTCGGGCACGTACACCGTCAGCCTGATTGTGAGCGATACCGCCGGTCTGTCGGACACGGCCACACAGTCCGTCGACGTCAGTGCGACTCCGCCGGCCGCCACGATGCACGTGGTGGCTCTCGATGGATCGTCAACGTCTCGCAAGGGCGGTTGGACGGCGAGCATCAGCGTGACCATTGCTGATGCGAACGGCAAGGGCGTCGGCGGTGCCACTGTGAGGGGCACCTGGACGACCGGCAGCTCCGGATCCTGCACCACCGGGTCTGACGGCACGTGCTCGTTCACGACCAACATGAACAAGAAGACGGTGTCGGCGACGTACTCGATCACCGACGTGTCGGCCCCGGGCTATGCGTACGACCTGGGCGCCAACACCGTGGACACCAGCGTCACGCTTGCTCGCTGATCAGGCGCCGGACGACGACTTCGCGCGGAATCGAGCTCGGCCACGAGGAGCGCGGCTCGGTGCCCGGATCGCAGCACGCGAGAATGAGCCGCGCTTGGAGCGCCCCGGCCTGAAACGCACGCGGGCTGGGGCGCTCGGAAACGGGCGCCGGCGATCGCCGCCCGCTACGCCTGGGCGATGACTCCCAGCGAGAGCCGGAACCCCGCCCGCCGGTGCGTGGGCGGCAGCAGCGTGCCCTGGCCGACGGGGACGTCGCCGTCGAACCACTTGACCCACTCCTCCTGGAACTCCTCGAACTCGGAGGGGTCGCGCAGCGCCCAGTTGGCCCAGACGATGCGGTCGAGCGTGGTGCCCTCGCGCTCGAGCAGCGCCTTCAGGTTCACCATGCACTGCTTGGCCTGCACCTTCACGGTGTCGCCGACGAGGCGCCCGCTGTCAGGCACCACCGGGCCCACGCTGGAAACGTAGACCATGCCGCCTGCCGAGTGGACGCGGCCGACCCCGAAGTCGAGGCGGCGGTGGGCCGCGCTGCCGCTGGTGTCGACGCCGATGGACCGGCCCTTGCCCACGCGCGCCTTGACCGGGTGGGACGGGTCCTCGGGCGGGATCCCGAACTCGTTCTCCGGCAGCGTGATGCCGCTGGCCGCGAACTTCGGCATGAACGTGGGCCGCTCGCCGGTGGGGCGCAGCTCGCCGACGATCTTGCGGTTCTCGTCGACGCCCGTCTGCTCGAAGGCGAAGATGTCCTGCGTGAGGATCATGTCGTCCTCGATGCCGTAGACCTCGGTGATGTTCATCACCTTGCGCGAGCCGTCCTTGAGGCGCGCAGTGTGGACGATCAGGTCCACCGCGGACGCGATCTGCTCGCGGATGGTCCGCAGCGGCATCTCGTAGCCCGACATCAGGATCATGGTCTCGAGGCGCCGGAGCATGTCCGGCGCACTGTTCGCGTGGCCCGTGGACAGCGAGCCCTCCTGGCCCACCGTCATCGCCTGGACCATGTCCAGCGCCTCGCCGCCCCGGCACTCGCCGACGATGATCCGGTCGGGGCGCATGTGGAGCGCGTTCCGGAGGAGGTCCCGCGTGGTGATCTCGCCGAGGCCCTCGAGGTTGGGGGGCCGGGCCTCGAGCGTCACGACATGCTCCTGGCGGAGCTGGAGCTCGGCGGCGTCCTCGATGGTGACGATCCGCTCGCCCTCGGGGATGAACGAGGAGACCACGTTGAGCGTGGTGGTCTTGCCGGAGCCCGTGCCGCCCGAGATGAACACGTTGAGGCGCGCCTCGACGCAGCAGCGCAGGAAGTCGAACATCTCGGGGCTGGCCGTGCCGAAGCCGATCAGGTCCTCCACCGTGTACGGCCGGGCCGAGAACTTCCGGATGGTGATGACCGGGCCGATCAGGGACAGCGGCTCGATGATGGCGTTGACGCGCGACCCGTCGGGGAGCCGGGCGTCGACGCGCGGGCTGGACTGGTCGATGCGCCGGCCGAGCGGGGCGATGATCCGGTCGATGATCCGCAGCACGTGCTCGTCGCCCATGAACGAGGTGTCGACGCGCGAGATCTTGCCCTTCCGCTCGATGTAGATCTGGTTGGGCCCGTTCACCATCACCTCGGTGATGGTGTCGTCGCGCAGGAGCGGCTCGAGCGGGCCGAGCCCGGTGACCTCCGCGACGACCTCCTCGATGAGCCGGAGGCGCTCCTCGCGCGTCACCGCGAAGCTGTTTGCGGCGAGCATGCGGTCCACGATGCCGCCGATCCGGTCTCGGAGCGCGCCGTTGTCGGCGGCCGAGAACAGCTCGTGGGACGAGGCCACGACCTCGTGCTGGAGCGCGTCGCGGACTTCGCGGAGCTGCTGTTCGCGCCCCACCGAGCCGGCGCGACGCACGCCCTCGTACGGGACCGGCGTCAGTGCCTCGGCCACCTGGCCCTCGGCCCGCTTCCGCGCCTGTTCGATTCGGTTGGTCAGGGACAAGGGTTGCGCCTCCCCGTAGGTCGCCAGGGCGCGATTCTACGGTGCGAGCCGCAGGAGCGCGATGGGACGGATGGCGCAGACGGCGGGTGGATCGGCGGTCCGCCTCCTGCCGACGGCTCTCAGGTCCCGGCCGAACGCGCTGTGGCCGGCACCAGGTCCATGCCGAGCGCATTCGCCGCGCGGGACAGCATGGGTGACGCGAGATCCGCCCGCGACCCGCCGTGGGCACGGGGGGCGCTCGGTGGACGAGGAGAGCTTGCGGCGCCGTCCGTCGTTGGGTATGGTCTGCGTCAACCAAACGTTCGTTTGAATCCCGATGGCGGAGGCAGTCGATCGATGGCACCGAGCGAGACGGGCGCGCCGACGGCCACACGGCCCCGAGAGGCCGAGCTCCGTCGTGCCGCGACGCGGCTGTTCCGCGAGCGCGGCTTCCACGCCACCTCGATGCAGGACCTCGCCGAGGCCATGGGGATGAACCGCGGCAGCCTGTACCACTACATCGAGTCCAAGGACGACCTGCTGTGGTGGATCGTCGCCGACACGATGGACGACCTGCGGGAGTGCGTGGAGCCGATCCTGGCGGGCGACGCCCCCGCGACGGAGCGCCTGCGAGGCGCCATCGGGGCCCACCTGCAGTTCGCCGCAGACCGAGCCGACGAGATGTCGCTGGTGCAGATCGAGCTGCGGTCGCTGTCGCCGGAGCGGCGGGCGCAGCTGGTGGCCCGGCGGGATGCCTATGAGGGGTCCTGGCGCGCCGCCCTCGAGTCGGGCGTCGCCGAGGGGTCGATCCCCAGGACCGATGTGCGGCTGACCGGGATCGCCATCCTGTCGGCCTGCAACTGGTTCACCCAGTGGTACCGCCCCGACGGCCCCCTCCGGGTCGACGAGATCGCCGACAGCTTCGCCGACCTCTTCCTCTCCCGACCGAGCTGAAAGGCAGGCCCATGATCCCGCGCGCAGCCAACGTGATCGTCCTCGGTGCCGGGACCATGGGCGCGCAGCTCGCGTGCCTCCTGGCAGGCGCCGGATCGCGGGTCCGCCTCCTCGACCTCGACCGCCCCACGTCCGCAGCGGGCCTCGACCGCGTCAGCCGTCTCCGCCCCTCGCCGCTGTACACGGCCGGGGACCGCGCCCGGATCGCGACCGGCAGCTTCGACGAGCTCGAGGCGGCGGTCCAGGACGTGGACTGGATCCTCGAGGCCGTCCTCGAGCAGCTCGAGCCCAAGCGGGGCCTGTTCGAGCGGGTGGACCGGGCCCTGGCGTCGTCAGGAGCGGCCGACCGCACGCCGCTGGTCAGCTCGAACACCTCGGGGATCCCCATCGCGAGCCTAGCCGAGGGCCGCAGCGACAGGTTCCGGTCGGCGTTCCTGGGCACGCACTTCTTCAACCCGCCGCGCTACGCGCGACTGCTCGAGCTCATCCCCACCGCTGACACCGACCCCGCCCGCGTTGCCTGGATCGAGGCGTTCGCGAGCCGTCACCTAGGCAAGGGGACCGTGCGCGCGAAGGACCGCCCGGCGTTCATCGCCAACCGGCTGGGCGTCCACGGGCTGCTGCGGGCGATCGCGCTGGCGCAGCAGCTGGGACTCGGCCCTGACGAGGTCGACGAGATCACGGGCCCCTTGATCGGCCGCCCGAAGAGCGCGACGTTCCGGACGCTCGACCTGGTCGGGCTCGACGTGGCGGTGGCCGTGGCTGACCACTGCCGTGAGGCGCTCGAGGGCGACGCCGAGAAGGCGGCGTTCGAGGTCCCCGGCCTCCTGCGCCAGCTGATCGCGGACGGGAGGCTCGGCGAGAAGACGGGCCGCGGCTTCTTCCGCAAGGAGGCCGGCGAGATCCTCGCGCTCGACTTCGACACGCTCGAGTACCGACCCCGGCGTCGCCTGCGCTCGGCCGCCGTCGAGCTGGCACGGGCCGAGACGGACCTGCGCCACCGCCTCGCTGGACTGGCCGCGTCCGGGCGCCGAGGGGGGGAGGATCCGGGCGCCGCCTTCCTGTGGGGGCTGATGGCATCGGAGCTCGCGTACGCGGCCGCTGTGGGGCCGGAGGTGGCCGACGGCGCTGGATCGGTCGACCGGGCGATGCGCTGGGGGTTCGGCTGGGAGCTCGGCCCCTTCGAGCAGTGGGATGCCCTCGGGCACGGGCGCGTCGCCGACGGCCTCGCCGCTGCCGGCGTCGAGACGCCCGACCTGATCCGCCGCGCGTCCGAGGCCCGCCTCGACCGGTTCCAGCGCGACGGCGCGGCCCTCGACTTCACCACGATGGCGTTGGAGCCGGTGCCTGCCCAGCCAGGGCGACTCGACCTCGACGCCCGCCGTGCGGCCGGCCCCCCGCTGCCGTCGAACGCGGCTGGCAGCCTCGTGGACCTCGGCGACGGGATCCTCGGCTGCGAATTGTCGGCGAAGCTCAACCTGATCGGCGTCGATACGCTGGACCTGCTGCGGCGGGGGCTCGACCTCGCGAGCGCCCGGTACGACGGCTTCGTCATCGCGACTCGAGCCGAGGCCTTCTCCGCCGGCGCCAACCTCGCGCTCCTGCTGCTCGAGGCCGAGGAGGGCGAGTGGGACGAGCTCGACCGCGTGGTCCGGATGTTCCAGGGCGTGGCCACCGCGATCCGGTTCGCGCCGGTGCCCGTCGTGGCGGCGCCGCGCGGCCTGACGCTCGGCGGGGGCACCGAGCTGTGCCTGGCCGCAGACCGGCGTCAGGCGCTCGCCGAGACGTACATCGGCCTGGTCGAGACGGGCGTGGGGTTGCTGCCGGCAGGCGGCGGCTCGACGGCCATGGCCCGCCGCGCGGCCGACGCTGTGCCCGACGGGGTGGACGGCGACCGCTTCGCGTTCTTCTCTGCTGCGCTCACGACGATCGCCATGGCCCGCGTCGCCACTTCGGCGGCCGAGGCCGTGCAGCTGGGCATGCTGCTCGCCTCCGACCCGGTGACCGCGGACCCCGACCGCCAGTGGGCCGACGCCGCGCCCGCGGCCCGACAGATGGCCGAGGTGGGCTACCGCCCGCCCGCCGACGTCCCGATCAAGGTGGTCGGGCGGCGCGGCATCGCGGCCGCCGAGACCCTGACCTACAACCAGCTCAAGGCCGGCTACATGAGCGAGCACGACCGGAAGATCGTGATGGCGCTGGCCCGTGTGATGAGCGGCGGCGATGTGGCCGAGGGCACGCCCGTGGCAGCGGGCCACCTGCTCGACCTGGAGCGCGTGGAGTTCCTGCGGCTGCTGGGCGAACCGCTCACCCACGCGCGCATCCGGCACACGCTCAAGACCGGCAAGCCCCTGCGGAACTAGCGGAGAACGAGGACACCATGCAGGACGCTGTCATCGTCAGCGCCGCCCGGACGGCGGTCGGGAAGGCGCCCCGGGGCGCGCTGCGCGAGACGCCGCCCGAGGCCCTCGCGACGGCCGCGGTGCGCGAGGCCCTCGCGCGCGCTCGCGGCGTCGCCCCGGCCGAGGTGGGGGACCTGGTGCTGGGCTGCGCCATGCCGGAGGGCGCCCAGGGCCTCAACGTCGCGCGCCTCGTGGGACTGGGTGCTGGACTGCCCGAGGGCGTGTCGGCGATGACCGTCAACCGCTTCTGCGCATCGGGTCTGCAGGCGCTCGCGCTGGCCACGCAGGCAGTCGCGTTCGGGTCGGCGGAGGTCGTGGTGGCGGCGGGCATGGAGTCGATGAGCTTCGTGCCGATGACCGGCTGGCACTACGAGCCGGACCCGGGTCTGGCCGGCTCCTGGCCCGGCGCCTTCCTGTCGATGGGCCTGACGGCGGAGGAGGTGGCCACTCGCTTCGGCGTCGACCGCGAGGCGCAGGACGCGTGGGCGCTGCGCAGCCATCAGCGGGCTGCGGCCGCCCAGGACGGGGGCCTGTTCCGCGACGAGATCGTCCCTGTGGCGGCGCGCACGACCATCCTCGAGGAGGGCCGGCCACGCGTGGAGGAGCACGCCTTCGAGGACGACGAGGGGATCCGCCGCGACACGGATGCCGCGCGGCTGGCCACGCTCAAGCCCGCGTTCCGCGTCGGGGGCAGCGTCACGGCCGGCAACAGCTCGCAGACGAGCGACGGGGCGGCAGCGCTCGTGGTCATGAGCGGCGCCCGGGCGGCAGCGCTGGGGCTCACGCCGCTCGGTCGCCTGGTGAGCTACGCCACGGTGGGCGTCGACCCCGAGATCATGGGCGTGGGCCCGGTGCAGGCGGTCCCCAGGGCGCTGGCACAGGCTGGCCTCGCGCTCGACGACATCTCGGTCATCGAGCTCAACGAGGCGTTCGCCTCGCAGGTGGTGGAGATCGTGCGACGGCTCGGGCTCGACGAGGCCCGGGTGAACCCCAACGGCGGCGCGATCGCGCTCGGGCACCCGCTGGGCGCCACGGGCGCCAAGCTGACCACCCAGATCCTCTCCGAGCTGGCCCGGCGCGAGGGGCGGTACGGCCTGGTGACGATGTGCGTGGGCGGCGGCCAGGGGGCGGCGGGGGTGATCGAGTGGCTTGGCGGCCGGCAGGCGCTCCGCACTGCGGATGGCCGAACCGGCGAGGACGGCGGCGACGCCGGCGCGACCAGGGAGGCGGCGTGATGGCAGTCGACGCGAGCACCAACCCCACGACAGCACGGCGGGCCGGCGCAGCCCAGTCCGGCGGCGCCTTCCTCGTGGCGCCGGGGGTCGTCGGCGAGATCCCCACGCCGGAGCGGCTCACGGAGGAGCAGCGGGCGATCCGCAAGTCGGCGGCGACGCTCATCGAGCGCGAGGCCGTCCCGCGGCACGAGGCGCTCGAGGCCAAGGACTACGTGGCCCACCGCGAGCTGCTCGCCATCCTCGGCCGTGACGGCTACCTCGGCATCGACGTGCCCGAGGCGTTCGGCGGCGTGGGCCTCGACAAGACGACCAGCGTCGCCGTCAGCGAGGCGATCTCTGCGGCCGGCTCGTTCGCGGTCACCGCCATGGCCCACAGCGGGATCGGCACCCTGCCGCTCGTGTTCTTCGGCACCGACGAGCAGCGCGCCCGGTACCTGCCGGGTCTCGCCGATGGCACCACGGTCGCGGCGTACGCCCTCACCGAGCCCGGCGCGGGCTCCGACGCCCAGGCGATACGGACCCGCGCGACCCGGCAGCCAGACGGCTCGTGGCGGCTCGACGGCAGCAAGCAGTTCATCACCAACGCCGGCTTCGCGGACCTGTTCACCGTCTACGCCAAGGTGGACGGGGAGCAGTTCACGGCGTTCCTCGTGGAGCGCGGGACGCCGGGCCTCACGGTCGGCCCCGAGGAGAACAAGCTCGGCATCCACGGCACGTCCACCTGCCCGCTCACCTTCGACGGGGCCGTGGTCCCCGCCGAGAACCTCCTGGGCGAGATCGGCAAGGGCCACCGCGTGGCGTTCAACGTGCTCAACGTCGGCCGCTTCAAGCTGGCCGCCGCGGCGCTCGGCGCGATGAAGCCCGCCCTGCGGACGGCGGTGGCGTACACGTCGGAGCGCAAGGCCTTCGGGAGGGCGATCGCCGACTTCCCGCTGGTCGCGGGCAAGCTGGCCGAGATCGCCGTCCGGACGTACGTCACCGAATCGCTGGTGTACCGGATCGCGGGCCTGATCGACGCCCGGCTCGAGGGCGCCGAGGCGGCGGGCCCGGACGGCGTGCGCGTGGCCCTCGAGGAGCTCGCGGTGGAGTGCTCGATCGCCAAGGTGCTCGCCAGCGAGGAGCTCGACGCCGTTGTCGACGAGTTCGTCCAGGTGCACGGCGGCTACGGCTACATCGAGGAGTACCCGGCCGCCCAAGCGTATCGCGATGCGCGCATCAACCGGATCTGGGAGGGCACCAACGAGATCAACCGGCTGCTGATCCCGGGCACGCTGCTCAAGCGGGCGATGACGGGGCGCCTCGACTTGCTCGGTCCGGCGCGCCGCGCACAGGAGTCGCTGCTCGCGGGGCCGTCGACCGACGCGTCCGGCCCGGGCGGCCCGTTCGCCGCCGAGCACCGGCTCGTGGACGGCCTGCGCCAGGTCACGCTGCTCCTGGCCGGCGCAGCGGTCCAGCGGTTCGGGACCGCGCTCGAGGAGCAGCAGGAGGTGCTGGCCGGCCTCGCCGACCTCACGATCGGGGTGCTCGCGCTCGAGACGGTGGTGGTGCGCGCCGAGCAGGCGGCGGGCGATGCGCCCACCCTTGCTGACGACCACGCCGCCCTGGCTCGCCTGGCCGTGGTCGACCGGATCGGCGGTGCGGAGCTCACCGCCCGCACGCTGGCCGCGTCGGTCGCCACCGGCGATGACGCCCGCGTCCTGCAGGCCGGGGTTCGGCGCCTGTTGCGCTCGGAGCCCGTCGATCGCGTCCCGCTCGCTCGCCGCGTCGCGGCGTCCGTCATGGCCGCTGGCGGCTACCCCGTGTAGGCCAGCCGGTGGAAGCCCGGAAAGGAGTGGTGTCGTGATCGAGTCCCCCAGCCACGCGGACAGCGACGCGCCCCGCCGGCCGTGGCTGGCCAACTACGACCCCGGCGTGCCCGCCGAGGTGGAGGTCCCCCAGACGACGGTCGACGGGCTGCTGAGGCGTGCGGCCGACAGCGACCCCGCCCGCTGCGCGATGGACTTCTATGGGCGGCGGACGAGCTACGCGGAGCTCGACCGGGAGGTCGACCAGTTCGCCGGCCTGCTGCGCCGGGCGGGGGTAGGCCGCGGCGACGTCGTCAGCCTGCACCTGCCCACCTCGCCGGCATTCGTGATCGCGTTCCTCGGCACCCTGCGCGCGGGCGCCGTCGCGGCGGCCATGAGCCCGCTCTACGTCGAGCGCGAGCTGGCCGGCATGATGGAGCAGGCACGCCCCCGCCTGTCGGTGACGATGGACGTCCTCCTGCCGAGGGTCGAGGCGGCAAGGGCCCAGCTCGGCGACCAGCTGCGCCCGCCCGACGGCCTCGCCCCCGTCATCGTGACGGGGATCCAGGACTCGCTGCCGGTGCCGCTCCGCTGGCTGTACCCGCTGAAGGCGCGCCGCGAGGGCCGCTGGCACCCGGTGCCCCACACGCCCTCCACCCCGAACCTGTTCCGGCTGCTGGCCGGGGCGCCGGCCGAGCGCATCGACTCGCCGGCGCGGCCGGCCGATCCGGCGGTGTACCAGGGGACGGGCGGGACCACCGGCACGCCCAAGGAGGCGGTTCTCACCCACGACAACCTGGTGGCGAACGCCGTCCAGTGCCAGGCCGTCCTCGCGGGCGGCCACGAGGGGCCCACGGCGGTGCTGTGCGTCCTGCCGTACTTCCACATCTACGGCCTCACGGTGGCCATGGACTTCGCGCTCGTCCTGGGCGCGACGCAGGTCCTGCTGCCGAAGTTCGACCCGGATGCGGTGCTCGCGGCGATCGACCGCCACAAGCCGCGATTCTTCCCGGGCGTGCCCGCGTTCTACGCGGCCCTCAACGCGCACCCCAAGATCCGCAGTCACGACCTCAGCTCCGTGGAGGCGTGCATCAGCGGGGCGGCCCCGCTGCCGGCGCCGGTCCAGGAGCAGTTCGAGGCGCTGACGGGCGGGCGCCTGTGCGAGGGCTACGGCCTGACCGAGGCCAGCCCGGTGACCCACGTCAACCCGGTCCACGCCCGGGGCAAGCCCGGCACGATCGGGCTGCCGCTGCCGGGCACCGATGCGCGGCTGATGGACCTCGCCACCGGAGCCGAGGTCACCGAGCCGGGCCAGGTGGGCGAGCTGCTGGTGCGCGGGCCGCAGGTCATGGCCGGCTACCACGAGCGTCCTGCCGAGACGGCCCGGGCGCTGCGCGACGGCTGGCTCCACACCGGGGACCTGGCGACCATGGACGCCGACGGCTACTTCGCGATCGTCGACCGGATCAAGGACGTCATCATCGTCAGCGGGGCGAACGTCTACCCGCGCGAGGTGGAGGAGGTCCTGTTCTCGCACCCGGGCGTCGCCGAGGCCGTGGTGGTGGGGATGAAGAGCGCCAAGAAGGGCGAGGTCCCCAAGGCGTACGTCGTCCTCAAGGCGGACGCGACCACGAGCGTCGAGGAGCTCAAGGCGTTCTGCTGCGAGAACCTCGCCTCCTACAAGCGTCCCGCCGTGATCGAGATCCGGGCGAGCCTCCCGAAGTCCATGGTCGGCAAGGTGCTCCGCCGGGAGCTCATCGCCGAGGAGGAGGCGCGGGCGGCCGCCAGCATGCCGGGCTGATCCGGAACCGTCCCCTGGGGAGAGGCCAGGCGTCCCGCCACCGCGGCCCGGGCCTCACTCGGGGATGGGCACCCCGAGGATGCTGAACCCGCCGTCCACGTAGACGACCTCGCCGGTGACCGCCGATGACAGGTCCGAGGCGAGGTACACGGCCGTCTTGCCCACGTCCTCGATCGTCATGTGCGCCCGAAGCGGGGCGATCTGGTCGAACGGGCCGTAGAGCTTGCGGAAGTCGGCGATGCCGCCGGCCGACAGCGTCCGGATCGGCCCGGCCGAGATCGCGTTGACGCGGATCCCGTCCGGCCCGAGGTCTGCGGCCAGGTACCGCACCGACGCCTCGAGCGCGGCCTTCGCCACGCCCATCACGTTGTAGTGGGCGACCACCTTCTCCGCACCGTAGTAGGACAGCGTCATGACCGAGCTGCCGCGGTGCAGGTACGGGCGCGCCTCGCGGGCCAGCGCCACCAGCGAGTACGCGGACACGTCCATCGCCAGCGCGAACCCGTCGCGCGAGGTGTCCACGAACGTCCCCGAGAGGTCCTCGCGCTTGGCGTAGGCGACGGCGTGGACCAGGATGTCGATGCCGCCCTGCTGCTCGCCCCACTTGGCCATCACCGCGTGGATGTCCTCGTCGCTGCTGACGTCGCAGGCCTCGACGAAGGGCGAGCCGAGCGACGCGGCCAGCGGCCGGACCCGGCGCTCGATCAGGCTCTCGATCGACGAGAACCCGACCGTCGCCCCCTCGGCGTGGAACGCCTTGGCGATGCCCCAGGCGATGGAGTGGTCGTTCGCCACGCCGAACACGAGCGCCTTGCGCCCGTCGAGCAGTCCCATCCTGTCACGCCCTCCTTCGGTACGCTGCGCATCATGCACGACCTGCCCTCGCCCGACGATCCCCTTCGTGCAGCCCTGCACGGGGTGCGCGGCCTGCTGCTCGACCTCGACGGCGTCCTGGCGCTCAAGGGCGCAGCGATCCCCGGCGCGCCCGAGGCGCTGGCCGCCCTCGAGGAGGCGGGCATCCCGTACCTGGTCGTGACGAACACGTCGCTCATGTCGCGGGCCACGCTGGCGGCCTGGGGCCATTCGGTGGGCTTCCCCACGCCGGCAGACCGCTACCAGACCGCGCTCACGGCATCGGCCGAGTTCGTGCGGCGCGAATTCGGCGACCAGCCCGTCTTCGTGATCGCCTCCGACGACGCCCGGAGCGAGTTCGCCGGTCTGAACGTGCTCGACGCCGCGGCCGTGGACGCCGCGCCGGGCGCCGTGGTGGCGGTCGTCCTGGGCGATTCGCCCGACCAGCTGACGCGGGCCAACCTGAACCGGGCGTTCCGGCTGGTGCTTGGCGGCGCAGCCCTGATCGGCATGCACCGCAACGCGTGGTGGCTGACGGCCGAGGGGCCGACGCTCGATGCCGGCGCGTTCCTGGTCGCCCTCGAGTGGGCCACCAAGCGGAGGGCCCGCACCGTCGGCAAGCCGAGCCGCGCATTCTTCGGCGTCGCGGCAGACCGGCTGGCGTCCGAGGCGGCGGCCCGCGGCGAGGGTCGGCTCGGCCGTCGCGACCTGGCGATGGTCGGCGACGACGCATTCAGCGACATCGGCGGCGCGCGCCGGGCCGGTCTGCGGACCGTCTTCGTGCGCACGGGCAGGCACGGCGATGCCGAGCTTGCGCGGGCCGCAGCGGGCGCCCGCGGCTACCGGCCGGACTCGGAGGCGCCGTCGATCGCCGAGGTCGTCGCCGCGGTCGTGGGGTAGGGGAGCCCGGGGCTCAGAAGTCGAAGCCCGCCTCGAGCACGTCGACCGCCCTGTCGACGAGGGCGATGGCATCCATCCGCCCGCCCGCCTCGTACACCGGCAGCATCGCGGCAAGGATGCCCCCCATCGCGGCGCCCGTGGCGACCCGGATCTCGAAGTCGTCGACCGGCCGACCCCGGCGCTCCGCCACCAGCTCGACCATCAGGCCCACGGTGCGCACCATCTCGATCACGTACCGCTCGCGCAGGGCGGGCACCTCGTACGCGAGGCGGCCCCGCTCGATCTGCTCGTCCATCTGGTCCCGAGACAGCGCACCCCAGACCTCGCGCATCGCCTCGCGCATCGCCCGGAGCGCGGTCAGGCTCTTCGGCTGACGCCGGAACGCCTCGATGAGCAGCGGGTCGAGCGCGTCGTACAGGACGACGTCCTCCTTGGTGGGGAAGTAGCGGAAGAAGGTCGAGGGCGACACCTCGGCGGCCTCGGAGATCTGCTCGACGGTCGTGTGGTCGTAGCCCTGTTCCCGGAACAGCCGCAGCGCGTGCTCCTGGATCGCCTGGCGGGTCTTGGCCTTCTTCCGCTCCCGGAGGCCCGGCCGGGGCTCAGCCTCCGAGGACCGTTCGCTCATGCGCTGATTGTGCCCCGTCGGCCGCCGGTGCGGCCACCCGGCGCGGCAGCACGGCCGCGATCGGGACGCCCAGCAGCGCGATGACGGCTGCGATCCTCAGCGAGGCCCCGAGCCCGTCCACGAACGCCACCCGGACGGCCTGCGCCAGCGCGCTCGAGTCCAGCTTGGCGGCGACGTCGAGGCCCGCGAAGACGCTCGACTGCACGGTCGCCGCAACGTCGGCCGGCAGTCCGGCGGTCGGGACGCCGTTGCGGTAGGCGTCGTTCATGACGCTGCCGAGGACGGCGGCCCCGAAGGCGGGCCCAAGCTTGATGACGGCCTGGACGAGCGCCGAGCCGACGCCGGAACGCTCGGCGTCCAGTTCCACCATGGCGGCCGAGGCGGCGGTCGCGAGCGCGAGGCCTGCGCCCAGACCCGCCAGGAGCATCCAGCCAGCGGTGAACGAGTCCCCGCTGTCCAGGCTGATCGTCGACCCGATCCCCAGCCCGACCGCGAGCAGCAGCAGCCCGACGGCCACGGTCAGGCCCGCGCCGATCCGCGCCGCCACGCGGTCAGCGGGCACGGCCGCGACCACCATGCCTGCGATGACCGGCAGCAGGCGGAAGCCAGCCCCCTGGGCGTCGAGGCCCTGCACGCCCTGCCACAGCTGCGGCATCGCGAACAGCAGTCCGGTCAGGCCGAAGATGCCGATTCCGGCGAGGGCCACGCCGCCGCTGAACGAGCGCGAGTGGAACAGCAAGAGGTCGATCAGTGGCGCCCGGCCCGCCGAGGCGAGCCGCAACTCCCAGACGGTGAACGCCGCGACCACGGCCACGCCCGCCAGCAGGGACCCGATGGTGGCCGGGTCGCCCCACCCGACTCGTCCCGCCTCGATGACGCCGTACATGAAGAGCGTCAGGCCCGCCGACGAGCCCGCGACGCCCCACCAGTCGATGGCGGATCGGCTTGCGCTGCGCGACTCGGGCACGAGAGCGGCCACCGCGACGACGCCGACGAGCACGACCGGCACGTTGGCCAGGAACACCCAGCCCCACCACAGGTTCGCGAGCATCCAGCCGCCCACGATGGGGCCCAGCGGCAGGGCGAGGAAGTTGGCCGCTCCCCAGATGCCGATGGCGCGCGGCCGCTCCGCCTCGTCGAACAGGACCGTGATGACCGAGAGGGCCATCACGACCAGCGCCGCGCCCGAGACGCCCAGCACCACGCGCGCCGCGATGAACGCGCCTGCATTCGGGGCGACGGCGCACGCGGCCGACGCGACGCCGAACACGACGAGGGCGCCGACGATCGTCCGCTTGCGCCCGACACGGTCGCCGACCAACCCGGCGGGAAGCATGGCCGCCGTCAAGGCCAGCGTGTACGCCGTCACGAACCACTGGAGCTGGCTCTCGCTCGCCCCCAGTGCGCCAGCCAGGGTCGGAAGCGCGAGGCTCAGCACGGTGATGTCGAGGCCGACCGCGAGGAGGCCGAGGCTGATCCCGCCGAGCGCCAGCCACCGCCCCGACGCCGGCGTCTTCGCAGCACGCATGATGGCCGCCTCGTCTAGAGAGTCACTAGCAAATACATGTTACATGCATTATATAGAGACGCGCAAGAAGGCTCGCCGACCGTCGGGAGGCTCGGCGGCCACAGCTCGCGAACGCGGCACTCGGCAGGGCGTGGGAAGAGCGCCGGCGGCATGGCGCCGTGCCGTGCAACGTGCGGCGGCACGAGCTCCAGGGGCCCGCCTGCCGGGGCTAGACTGGCTGCAACGATCGACCTCGGATCCCGCGCCCGCCCGCCCCGGGCAACGGCGCGTCACACGGGAGCTGGTTCATGACGACCGAGCGAATCAAGATCACGTACGCGACCCTGTCGGCCAACAACGAGACCCTCCACCAGCTGTACGAGGCGGGGCTCGAGAAGGCGAAGGGCCGCCTGGGGCAGTACCACCGCAACCTCGTCGATGGCAAGGAGCGGGACGGCGCGGGCACGTTCGAGGTCCGGTCGCCGATCGACACCGACATCCTCGTCGGGACGTTCGCCAAGGGGACCCGCGCCGACGTCCAGGACGCCGTCGCCGCCGCCCGCCGCGCCCAGCCGTCCTGGTTCCGCCTCGGCTGGGAGAAGCGCCTTGAGATCCTCCGCCGCGCCGCGGAGCTCATCTCCGAGCGCCAGATGGAGTACGCGGGACTCATGGCGATCGAGGTGGGCAAGACCCGCCTGGAGGCGCTGGGCGAGGTGGAGGAGGCGGCCGACCTGATCCGCTACTACTCCAGGACCGCCGAGGCGAACGCGTTCTACGACCACCCGATGGACAGCCTCGGCGACGCGGCCGTCCACACGCGGACGATCCTGAGGCCGCTGGGGGTGTTCGCGGTCATCAGCCCGTTCAACTTCCCGATGGCGCTGGCCGTCGGGCCGTCGTCGGCGGCGATGATGGCCGGCAACGCCGTCGTGTTCAAGCCGGCGTCCGCGTCGGCGATGACCGCGATCGCCATCGCCGAGGCGTACCGGGACGCAGGCGTGCCCGACGGCGTGTTCAACCTCGTGATGGGCCCCGGCGACACGGTCGGCGACGAGCTCCAGACCAACCCCGGCATCGACGGCATCGTGTTCACCGGCTCCTACGAAGTCGGCTTCGCGCTGTACAAGCGGTTCTCACAGAAGTACCCGCGGCCGTGCATCGTGGAGATGGGCGGCAAGAACCCGGCCGTCGTGATGGCCTCCGCCGACCTCGAGGAGGCTGCCGAGGGCGTCATGCGCGCGGCGTTCGGCTACGGCGGCCAGAAGTGCTCGGCCAACAGCCGGGTCTACGTCCACCGCGACGTCCACGACGCGTTCGTCGAGCAGCTGGTCGCCAAGACCGAGAAGCTCGTCGTCGGCGACCCGCTGCCGCGCAGCGCTTTCCTCGGGCCGATCATCGACCAGCGGGCGGTGGAGCGCCACCAGCAGGCCGTCGCCGAGGCGCGCCGTGACGGGCGCGTCCTGACCGGCGGCGAGCATCTCACCGACGGCATGTTCGCCCGCGGCTACTACGTCGAGCCGACCGTGGTGGATGGCCTCCCCGCGTCGCACCGCCTGTTCCAGGACGAGCTGTTCGCCCCGTTCACCGCGATCTGCACGGTCGACTCGCTTGACGAGGCGCTCCGCCTCGCCAACGACAACGTGTACGGCCTCACGGCCGGCGTCTACAGCGAGGACGACGCCGAGGTCCAGCAGTTCCTCGAGGAGATCGAGGCGGGCGTCCTGTACGTCAACCGCCGGGCTGGTGCCACCACCGGTGCTTGGCCGGGCGTCCAGGCGTTCGGCGGCTGGAAGGGCTCCGGCTCCACAGGCAAGGCCGGCCTGTCGATGTACTACGTCGCGCAGTTCCTCCGCGAGCAGAGCCACACGGTCGTCGACTGACCGCGCACCGCCCCCGCGACACCGCCCGAGCCCCCCGGTCCGCCCGGGGGCTCGGGCATTCACGGCGGAGCCGCGGCGCGGCCCGTGTGGGAGCACGCCACCCGATCGTGACTCGCGGCCGCATAGATCGGCACCAATAGCCGTAGTCGCGGCCGGCCGGGCGCCGACCCTGATGCCGTGACGACTAGGGCTCTTTCCGAGCACCCGGTGTCGGCTGCGCGCGAACGCCCGCACGCCCGACGGGTGGAGGCACTGCTCGCGACAGCCCTGCTGCTCGCGGCCTGCGGCGGCGTATCGCCGGCGTCGACGCTGCCGATGTCTGCGGGGCCGACCGCCTCGTCAACTGCTGCCATCACCCCGGCACCGCCCATGACGCCGTCCGCTGCGGTGCGCCCGACGCCGACTGGGGCGCCGACCGCGACGCCGACGCCGCTCCCCGCGCGAAGTCCCAGCCGAGCGCCGTCGCCCGCCGCCACGCTCCGGCCCACTGTCGCGCCCCGGCCGACACCTTCGCCGACGCTCGGCCCCAGCGTGGTCGTGCGGCACGGCCCGCGGAGCGGCAACGACATCGCGCTCACGTTCGACATGGGCGGTCGGGTCGGCGATGCATTGGCCATCGTGGAGTGGCTCGTCGGCCACGGCGTCCACGCCACCGTGTTCATGACCGGCGCGATGGCCGACAACGCCGGCACCGATGCAGGCCGCCGGGTGCTGGCTGCCGTGGAGGCCCACCCGGAGCTCTTCACGCTGGGCGCCCATTCGTATTCCCATCCCGACTTCCGGACGCTGACCGCAGCCGAGATGGCCAGCGAGCTGCAGCGGGCCGAGACGGCCATCGCGCGGCGGTGTTCGGAGGACCCGAAGCCGTTCTTCCGGCCGCCGTACGGCGGCTACAGCGCGAGCGTGCTGGCGACCGTCGGCTCCGCTGGCTACCGATGGACGGTCCTTTGGGATATCGACACCATCGACTGGCGGCCGCTCGCGAACGACCCGCCGGGACCCACGGCGGACGGGATCGTGGACGCCGTGCTGGCGAATGCCCAGGGTGGCTCCATCGTGCTGATGCATCTGGGCGGGTATGAGACCTATGCGGCGCTGCCGCGGATGGTCGGCGGCCTGATGGCCGCGGGCTTCGACCTCGTCAACCTGGACCAACTGCTCGGCGGCTAGCAGGCGCCCTCGAGCCCCCGCTGGGGCCCGTCGTGCATGCGGTAAGCCGGCCTCCACCAATCGCTGTACGTGGCGGGCGGGGCGTCGCCTCCGGTCAGGGCCGTCAGCGACGCCAGCGCCACCGCCCGTCCTCGTCCTCAGGTGGCCCCGGATCGGCCGCGGACCGGTCCTTCCCGGCGATGCGGTACCCCGTGCCCCTCGACGAGTGCGGCCAGCTCGCGCCAGGAGGTCCATCGCCACAGCCATCACGAGGATGACGGCGACCGCCGTCAGCAGCGCTTCCACGGGCGCCAGCATGCCCCCGTCCGAGCGGCGTCTGGCGACCGCGCGTCGCGAGTGGCGGGACGGACCATCGGGGTGCCCTCCGGCCCGTTCGGGCCATGACGCGCGATGCTAGAGTGATATGCAATCTGCATAACCTCTATGCGTTGCCGCGCGGTGCCCGCCCCACGGCCGCGCACGGCATCGATGAGGAGACGTACATGACGACGCCGCTCCAGGCGCGCCCCGTGCCGGACATCGTCACCGCACTGCCGGGCCCAATGGCCCGCGCCCATATCGAGTTCGACCACGCCTGGACGAGTCCGTCGCTGCCTCGCGCCTACCCGCTCGTGCCCGTGCGGGGCCTGGGGTGCGCCATCGAGGACATCGACGGCAACGTCTTCCTCGACTTCGCGGCCGGCATCGCCGTCAACTCGACCGGCCACAGCCATCCGGACGTGGTCGCCGCGATCCAGGCGCAGGCGGCGGAGCTGCAGCACTTCAGCGCGAGCGACTTCTACCTGCCGATCTACGCCCAGGCCGCCGCCGAGCTGGCGCGGATCGCGCCGATGCAGGGCAAGACGCGGGTGTTCATCGGCAACTCCGGCGCCGAGGCGGTCGAGGCTGGGCTCAAGCTCGCCCGATACCACACCAGGCGCCAGAACGTGATCGCGTTCCTCGGCGCCTTCCACGGCCGGACGATGGGCGCCGTGAGCCTGACCGCGTCCAAGGCCAAGTACCACGCCCACTACGGGCCGCTCCTCCCGGGCGTGTACCACGTGCCGTACGGGCTCGAGGGCCTCGACGAGATCGAGGACCGCATCTTCAAGCGCCTGATGCCGGCGGACGAGTTCGCGGCCGTGATCGTCGAGCCCATCCAGGGCGAGGGCGGCTACGTCGTCCCCGATCCGGAATTCCAGCCCCGCCTCCGCGAGCTGTGCGACCGCCACGGCATCCTGCTGGTCGCGGACGAGGTCCAGTCAGGCGCCGGGCGGACGGGCAAGATGTGGGCGATCCAGCACTGGGACGTGGAGCCGGACATCCTGCTCACCGCCAAGGGCATCGGCTCGGGCATGCCGGTGGGGGCGATGATCGCCAAGGACGAGGTCATGAGCTGGGGCGCGGGCGCGCACGGGAGCACGTACGGCGGCAACCCGGTCGCCCTGGCAGCCGTGCTCCAGACGATCCGCCTCCTCGAGGGCGGCCTGATCGCCAATGCCGCGGTGCGCGGGCGCGAGATCATCGACGGGCTGCGCCCGCTGGCCGAGCGCTTCCCGGGCCTGGTCCGGGACGTCCGCGGCAAGGGGCTCATGATCGGCATCCAGTTCGACTCCAGCGAGACGGCCGACGCGGTTCAGCTGCAGGCGTTCGACCGCGGCCTGCTGGTCCTCGAGGCCGGAGACGACTGCGTGCGCATGTCGCCGCCGCTCGTCGTGTCGCAGGCGGAGGCCGCAACGGCGGTCCGGCTGTTCACGGACTCGGTCGCGCACGTCGCGCTCCACCCCGACTGGGACACGAGCGAGGTGCACGCGGCCGTCCGGGCCGGCCTCGCCGCTGACGGGTTCGGCGCCTCGGGCCGCTAGCCGCTCGAGACGCCTCCGCCGCTCGACGGCCGCAGGGCGCGCCGGGCGCGGCCGGCTCCGGCGGCCCGTCGCCGGCGGGTCCCCAGTGCACCGAAGGCTGGCGGCCCATCGGCCCGCCGCCCCGCGACGCGTTACGAACACGGCCGGGCATTCCGTACACTGGGGCCGATCGCATGCAGGCTGCATATTCCCGATGCGGACGGCAGCGCCCCGCAGCCCGGGTGCCCGCCGAGAGCGGAGGTTGGATGCCGGCCAAGGTCACCTCGATGCGCGACGCCGTGTCCGCGCTCGTCCGCGACGGGGACACGGTGGCGATCGAGGGGTTCACCCACCTGATCGGCTTCTCGGCCGGTCACGAGATCGTGCGCCAGCGGAAGCGCGACCTGGTGCTGGCGCGCATGACCCCGGACGTGATCTACGACCAGATGATCGCCGGCGGCGTCGCCCGCAAGCTGATCTTCTCGTGGCTGGGAAACCCCGGCGTGGGCGGCCTCAACGCGATCCGGCGCCGGATCGAGCCGTCGGCCCTGGCGGGGGAGCGGGCGCTCGAGATCGAGGAGTACAGCCACATGGGCATGGTGGCCCGCTACACCGCCGGCGCCACCAACCTGCCGTTCATGCCCCTGCGCTCGTACTTCGAGACCGACCTGCCGAAGGCCAACCCGCAGATCCGGCCGATCAGGTCCCCGTACTCCGACGAGGTGGTCTACGCGGTCCCGCCGCTCAACCCCGACGTGGCGATCATCCACGCCCAGCGCGCGGACGCGAGCGGCGACACGCAGATCTGGGGCCTCCTCGGCTGCCAGAAGGAGGCGGCGTTCGCGGCCGACCGGGTGATCGTCGTGGTCGAGGAGCTGGTCGAGGAGAGCGTCGTCCGCGCCGACCCCAACCGCACCGTGATACCGGGCCTGATCGTCGATGCGGTGGTGGTCGAGCCGTTCGGCGCCCACCCCTCGTATGTCCAGGGGGCGTACGACCGCGACAACCGGTTCTACCTCGACTGGGACCCGATCAGCCGCGACGAGGAGAAAGTCCAGGCGTGGCTCCGCGAGTGGGTATACGACCTGCCCGACCGGGCCGCGTACGTCGAGAAGCTGGGCGCCGAGCGCGTCGCGTCGCTGAAGCCCGGGCCGGCCCCGTCGGGATCGGTGGACTACGGGAGCTACCTGTGAGCGGGCTCGGCTTCACCAAGAGCGAGATGATGATCGTGGCGGCCGCGCGGGAGCTCGCCCGCGCCCGCGTCTGCTTCGTCGGCGTCGGCCTGCCCAACATCGCGGTCAACCTCGCCAAGCGCACTGTCGCCCCGGACCTCGAGATGGTCTACGAGGCCGGCGTGTTCGGCGCCCGTCCCGCCCGCCTGCCGCTCTCGATCGGCGATCCGACCATCGTGACCGGCGCCACGGCGGTCGTCTCGATGTTCGAGCTGTTCGGCTACTACCTCCAGCGCGGCCTGATCGACGTCGGGTTCCTGGGCGCGGCGCAGATCGACAAGTTCGGCAACATCAACACCACGGTCATCGGCGACTACGGGGCGCCCCGGACGCGCCTGCCGGGCTCGGGAGGGGCGTGCGAGATCGCGATCAACGCCCGCGAGGTGTTCGTGATCATGCGCCAGTCGGCGCGCTCCTTCGTGAACCAGATCGACTTCCGGACCTCGCCCGGCAACCTGGGCGGCGCCGAGCAGTCGGAGGCGACCCGCAAGGCGGGCGGCTGGAACGGCCGGGGGCCGAGCGTGGTCGTGACCGACCTCGGCATCTGGCACTTCGACGAGACCGGCGAGATGCGGCTGGACTTCCTGCACCCGGGCGCCACGCTCGACGAGGTCCGCGCGACCATCGCCTGGGAGCCCAGGGTCAGCCCCGATCTGGCGACCACGCCGGCCCCGACCGCCGGGGAGCTGCGCCTCGTCCGGGAGGAGCTGGACCCCGAGGGCGTCTACACGAAGTAGGAGCCGGACGGCACGACGCCCGGTCGGGGGAGAGTCGACCGGGCGTCGTCGGGGTGAGCGGGTGTTGCGGGCGCCATGGGCGCCTCCGTGTTGCGCTAGTTGACGGGCCCCTCCTTGGGCCGGACCACCAGGACCGGACAGGGCGCGTTGCGGACGACATGCTCCGAGACGCTGCCCAGGAACAGTCGCCCGACCGCCCCGCGGCCGTGGCTGCCCACGAGGATCATGTCGGCGTGCTCCGCCTCGGCGGCCTCGATGATCATGTCGCCGGGGTCGCCGGTCCAGATCAGGAACGAGACCTCGATCCCGGCAGCTCGCCCCCGCTCGACCAGCCCCTGGGCGAGCTTCTCGCGCCGCTCGCGGACCTGGTCGACGCGGACGCGGAACCGGCCGCCCGGCAGCAGCAGCGAGCCGGGGTCGATGACCGACACGACCAGCAGCGCCGCGTCGAGCCTGCTGGCCAGCTCGAACGCCTCGTCGGTCGCGGACGCCGACGCATCGGTCAGGTCGGTTGCGAGGAGCAGTTTCTTCATGTGCGAATCCAGGAGCTCCGAGGCGCGCGCGCCCGGCCTCGGCGCCTGCGCCGGCTCCTGGCCGGAGCTTGTCGCCCTGAACGCCATCGGCTCGGCGGCCCTAGGCCGTGAAGAGGCTGGGGATGCCGGTGCTGTGCATCGGCTCGATGGGGGTGGGGGTGGGTCGGGACGGCATGGCAAGCTCCACGGCGCTGAGTCCAGCGGGCGGGTGGCCCGACTGGATGGGCGAATGGTCAGGGCACGCGCCCCCGAATGCGAAGTGACCAATGGCACAAAGGCGCGGGCAGCGTGACCCGTGGCAGCGGCTGGGCTGCTAGGCTCACCGCGTGTCACGCGCCGAGCGACCTCAGGACAGCGAGCAGCCCGAGCGGTCGGCGGGGCGTTTCCCGCTCGTGCAGGTCCTCGAGGCGCTGGAGCGGTGGCAGCAGGCGCCATCCCCGGACTCTCGCCAGGCAGTGGGGGCGGCGCTCGGCGAGGTCCTCGCCGTTGTCGGCGCCCGGGGTGCCGTGCTCGAGGTGAGCGCCCCACCCCTGCCCTCGCTCGAGGTGGGCGCGGGATCACTCGCGCACACTCCGCCCGCGGCGGACCGTGACGGGCTGGCGGTCTTCACCGTCGCGTCGCATCGCGGTCGGCGCACCTTGGGCCGGCTGTTCCTCGACGCCCCGGCCGGCGCCCCGGATCCCCTCGTACGCACGATCGAGGTCGCCGTGGACGCTGCCTGGTCGCGCGCCCTGGTGCACGACCGGGCGGAGCGGCTGGTGGCCCTCGAGGCGGCCACCCGGGCGGTTGCCGCCGAGCTGGACATCGACCGTGTCCTGACCGTCATCGTCGAGCGAGTGCGTGATCTGGTCGGCGCCCGGTTCGCGGCGCTCGGCGTCGCTGACGGCCGGGGCCGCATCGAGCGCTTCCTCTCCAGCGGCGTGTCGCCGGAGCAGCGGGGGATGATCGGTCCGGTGCCCCGGGGCATGGGCCTGCTCGGGCGGATCATCCGCGAGGGTCGGACGCTGCGAGTGGACGACGTTCGAAGGGATCCAACCGCGTACGGGTTCCCGCCCCACCACCCGGTGATGACCTCGTTCCTCGGAGCGCCGGTGTGGGTCAAGGACCGCTCCGTCGGCAACCTGTACCTCACCGACAAGCGCGACGGCGAGCCCTTCAACGAAGACGATGAGCACCTTGTCGAGATGTTCGCCGTCCACGCCGGCATCGCCATCGAGAACGCCCGCCTCCACGACCAGGTCCAGCGCCTGGCCGTGGTGGAGGAGCGGGAGCGCATCGGCAAGGACCTCCACGACGGCATCATCCAGGCGATCTACGCCGTGGGCCTCTCGCTCGAGGACGTGCCCGAGCTGGTCGAGGATGCCGAGGGTCGGGTCGAGGCGGTCGCTCGCGTGGACCGGGCGATCGACGCGCTCAACCTGGTCATCGCGGACATCCGCTCCTACATCCTCCGCCTGCGGCCCACGATGGGCGGTGACGAGGACCCGGTGGAGGCGCTCGTCCGGCTGGGTGAGGAGCTGGGGATGAACGCCGTGATCGACCTTGAGCTCGACCTCGAGGGCGGCGCAGAGACGCTCCGGGCCATGACGCCGGACCGGATCTCGGACCTGCTGTTCATCGCCCGGGAGGCGTTCTCCAACGTGGCGCGGCACTCGAGTGCGACGCGGGCCGACCTCCTGCTCGCCCAAGAGGGCGACGAGCTGGTCCTGTGCATCGAGGACAACGGGCGGGGGATCGATCCCAGCAGCCAGGCCGGTCCCGACCACCTGGGACGTCACCAGGGGCTGCAGAACATGCGCGACCGTGCGGTCGGGATGGGCGGTTCGTTCACAATTGAGCGGCCCGATGGCACTGGCACGCGTATCATCGTGCGAGTGCCGTCGCTGCCCGACGAGGCATTGGGGAGCGTCCCACCTTCAGGACCGGAGACGTAGCAACTGTGACAGATCTGAGCTCGCGTCCCATGCGCCTCCTGGTCGTTGACGACCATGAGGTGGTCCGTCAGGGCCTCGTCGCTCTTCTCGACCGCCGTGAGGGCTTCCAGGTCGTGGCCGAGGCGGGATCTGCCGCCGAGTCCATCGAACAGGCCCGGCGCTTCCAGCCCGACATCGTGGTGATGGACGTCCGTCTGCCGGACGGGTCCGGCATCGAGGCGTGCCGTGAGATCCGGGCGGAGCTGCCCGCGACGCGCGTCGTGATGCTGACGTCCTACCCGGACGAGGAGGCCGTGCTCTCGGCCATCGTCGCCGGCGCGTCCGGCTACCTGCTCAAGCAGATCCGGGCTCGAGACCTCGTCGGGGCGCTTGAGTCCGTGGGTCGCGGCGAGTCCCTGCTGGACCCGGCGGTGACCGAGAAGGTCCTCGAGCGTGTGCGGCGGATCGCCACTGGCGCCTACACCGACGAGATGGCGCAGCTCACCGCGCAGGAGCAGCGGATCCTGCTGCTGGTCGCCGAGGGCAAGACCAACAAGGAGATCGCCTCCGAGGTCTTCCTCTCGGACAAGACCGTGAAGAACTACGTGAGCTCGATCCTCTCGAAGCTGAACCTGGAGCGGCGCGCACAGGCGGCCGCCTTCGTCGCGAAGCACCGGCTGGACCGCGGCGGGGCGTAGGCCGCGCCCGGCCTCCACCCGGTCGTCCAGCCCGCCGCGGCGCCGTGGAGGACGATCTGGTCGCCTGGGGCCGCGTCGCGCGTCTCGAGACGCGGGGAAGGGTCACCGGGCGGCCAGCGCGCGCCACAGTGGGGTTCGTGGAGCAGCCGGACGGCACGCTGCTCGTGGCGGCCGGCTCACCGCGCGCGGACTGGGCGCTCAACCTGCTGGCCGATCCCCGCTGCCACGTCACGATCGCCGGGGAGCGCCGCGCGGCCACGGCACGCGAGCTCGTTGGCGCCGACCGCGCGGCCGCGGTTCGCGAGCTGATCCTCAGGTACGGCACCCCGTCCGAGGGCCTGGGCAAGGGGCCGGCGTTCGAGCTCCGGCGCGACGACTGACCACGGACGGGTCCGCTGCATGCGGCCCGGCACGACAGCCACGGGCCGGGCGGTCCCGGGGACCGGGCCATCCGGCCGCACCGGCCTGCGTGACGGGCTGCCAGATTCGATCCATGCGTATCGTGTCGCCCGAGGAAGCGGTCGCCGGGGTCAAGTCGCGCGACCAGATCTACATCCAGATGGGAGCGGCGACGCCGACCGTCCTGCTCGATGCGCTCGTCGCGCGTGCGCCGCAGCTGACCGACGTCGGGGTCACCCACCTGCACCTCGAAGGCCCTGGGCCCCACCTCCGGCCGGAGATGGCCGGGCACTTCCGCCACCGGGCCCTGTTCATCGGCCCGAGTGCGCGGCAGGCCGTGAACGAGGGGCGTGCGGACTTCGTGCCGGTGTTCTTCTCGGACATCCCGGCACTGTTCCGGAGCGGCGCCTACCCGCTCGACGCCGTGTTCGCCAATGTGACCCCGCCCGACGCGCACGGCTTCTGCTCGCTGGGCGTGTCCGTGGAGGCGATGCATGCGGCCGTCGACGCCGCGCGCACAGTCATCGTGCAGTTCAACCCGTCGGTCCCGCGGACGCTGGGCGAGTCGTTCATCCACGTCAGCCAGATCGACCTCGCGGTGGAGGCCGACCAGCCGCCGTTCGAGGTCCCCCGGCCTGCGATCGGCCCGGTCGAGCGGCGGATCGGCGGCTTCGTCGCCGAGCTCATCCCGGACGGGGCCACGCTCCAGCTGGGCATCGGGGCCATCCCGGCTGCCACCGCCGAGCTGCTCACCGACAAGCGAGACCTCGGCGTCCACACCGAGATGTTCACCGATGCGATCGTCGATCTGGTCGAGGCGGGCGTGGTGACGGGCGACCGCAAGGTCCGCAATCGCGGCAAGCTGGTCGCGACCTTCCTGATGGGGACCTCCCGGCTATACCGCTTCGTCCACGACAACCCGATGGTCGAGATGCGCCCCGTCGAGTTCACCAACGACACGCACGTCATCCGCTCGCTCTACAACATGGTGGCGATCAACTCGGCGATCGAGGTCGACCTGTCCGGGCAGGTGGTCGCCGACTCGATCGGCTACCGGATGTACTCCGGCGTGGGTGGCCAGATGGACTTCATGCGCGGCGCGGCCCTGGCGCCGGGCGGACGCGCGATCATCGCGATGCCGTCGACCGGCGGCAAGGACGGGAAGCAGAGCCGCATCGTGCCGTCGCTCAAGGAGGGTGCCGGCGTCGTGACGACGCGTGCCCATGTGCGCACTGTCGTGACCGAGTGGGGCGTCGCCGAGCTCTGGGGCAAGAGCCTGCGGGAGCGCGCGAAGGCGCTGATCGCCGTCGCCCACCCCGACCACCGAGAGCACCTGATGGCCCAGGCTCGCCTCCACCACGAGCTCTGACGGCTGCACTGCGGCGCCGGCGCGGGCGGACTCGCGCCGCGCACACTGCCCAGGAATCGAGAACCCCCGCCGCTGCGGGGGTTATGGGTGGGTGCCGGGCGTCCCCTCCGGCACCCACCTCGGATGCATGGTCGCGGTTGTGGCCGTGTCCAGGTGAGTGCCGATCGGACCACCTTCACGGGACCTGCGGACCTCCGTACGGGTCGTGTCGACCGACGACCGGCCCGAGTCGCTGGGGGGATGATGGCAGGACGCGGAGGCGGCGTGGCCACGCCCGCCTGCTGGTCCGGCGGATCGGCGCTGGCGTCCGAGGTGCCCCTCCCCCCGAGGTGATCATGCGCAACGAGCGCGTGCTGATCATGGGCGCCGCCGGGCGCGACTTCCACGACTTCAACGTCGTCTACCGCGACGACCCGACGGTCGAGGTCGTGGCGTTCACGGCGACCCAGATCCCCGGCATCGCCGACCGGCGGTACCCGCCCGAGCTCGCGGGCGACCGGTATCCCGCCGGGATCCCCATCCGGCCCGAGGCCGAGCTCGAGGCGCTGATCGCCGATCGCGACGTCCACACAGTCGTGTTCGCGTACAGCGACGTCTCCCACGAGCAGGTGATGCACGCGGCCAGCCGGGCGCTGGCTGCCGGCGCGGACTTCAAGCTGCTCGGCCCGAATGCGACGATGCTGCGCTCGAAGCGGCCGGTCGTGGCCGTGTGCGCCGTGCGCACGGGCAGCGGCAAGAGCCAGACGAGCCGCTTCGTGGCCCGGTCGCTCGAGGCGCGGGGCCTCAAGGTGGCGGTTGTGCGCCACCCGATGCCGTACGGAGACCTCGTGGCGCAGCGCTGCCAGCGCTACGAGACCTACGCAGACCTCGACCGGTACCAGACCACGATCGAGGAGCGCGAGGAGTACGAGCCGCACCTCGACGCCGGGCGCCTGGTCTTCGCCGGTGTCGACTACGAGGAGATCCTGCGGACGGCGGAGCAGGAGAGCGACGTCGTGATCTGGGACGGCGGGAACAACGACCTGCCGTTCTACCGGCCGGACCTGATGGTCGTGGTGGCGGATCCACTGCGGCCCGGACACGAGCTCAGGTACCACCCGGGCGAGGCCAACCTGCGGATGGCCGACGTCGTGGTGGTCAACAAGATCGACTCGGCGACCCCCGAGGGGCTCGCCCAGGTCCGTGCCGACATCGCCTCCTCGAACCCGGATGCGGCCATCATCGAGGCCCGCTCGTCCCTCGCGCTCGAGGGCGGCGAGATCGCAGGCAAGCGCGTCGTCGTCGTCGAGGACGGCCCGACGCTGACCCACGGCGGCATGACCTACGGTGCCGGCGTCGTGGCGGCCCGCCGGTTCGGCGCGGCCGAGATCGTTGACCCGCGGCCGTACGCGCAGGGCGAGCTCGCGGGCACGCTCGCCACCTATCCGAAGCTCGAGCGCCTGCTCCCGGCGATGGGCTACGGCGCGAAGCAGGTGCACGAGCTCCAACTCGCGCTCGACACGGTCCCGGCGGACGTGGTCCTCGCCGCGACGCCGATCGACTTGACCCGCGTGCTCAGGACGCAGAAGCCCATCGTCCGCGTCCGCTACGAGCTGGATCCGGTCAGCGGCTCGCTTGACGGCCCGATCGCCGACATCGCCGAGCAGGCGCGGACAGCGGTGGGCCGCTGAGCAGCGCCTGGCGACGGGGCGCCCGAGCCGTCAGGCCGGGCGCTCCTCCATGACCAGCACCGCCGTCCCGCTGACCTCGCCTGCCGCCAGGCGCGCCAGCGCGAGGTTGGCGTCCGCCAGCGGATGCGTCTCGGTGTCCGTCCGGATCCCGATCCGGGCCGCGATGTCCAGGAACTCCCGGGCATCGTCGCGGGTGACGTTGGCCACGCTGCGGACGGACCGCTCCCACCAGAGGTCCTCGTAGGGCATCGCCGGGAGGCCGTCGAGGTGGATGGCGTTGATCGCCACCACGCCGCCCCGGTCGAGCGCGCGGACGGCCGCGGCCACGACTGAGCCGACCGGCGCGAACGTGACTGCAGCGTCCAGCGCGACGGGCGGCCGGTCCCCATAGTCGCCTGCCCACGCCGCACCGAGCTCCAGCGCCCGCTCCCGCTCTGCGGCCGAGCGCGTGGCGACGTACGCCTCAACGCCCCAGGCACGAGCCACCTGGATGGCCAACCTCGCGGAGGCCCCGAACCCGTACAGGCCCAGGCTGGCCCCGCCTGACCCGGGGCCGATCCCCGCCACGCGCAGCGAGCGGAAGCCGATCACCCCGCCGCACAGCAGCGGCGCAGCGGCCAGGTCCGGATAGCCGTCGGGGAGCCGGGCGGCCACGTCGGCGCGCGCGGTGACGGCCTCCGCATAGCCCCCGTCCCGGTCCCAGCCCGTGAAGGTCGCCGCCTCGCAGAGGTTCTCGCGGCCGGACTTGCAGAACCGGCAGGTACGGTCTGCGCCCGCCAGCCAGGTCAGCCCGGCCCGGTCGCCGGCCGCCCAGCCTTCCACCCCTTCGCCGATCGCGTCGACCACCCCGACGACCTGATGGCCGGGCACGATCGGAAGCGTGCGCGGCGCGAGGTCGCCCTCGCAGATCTGGAGGTCGGTGCGGCAGACCGCACAGGCGGCGACGCGGAGGCGGAGCTCGCCGGGCCCGGGCTGGGGCAGCGGCCGCTCCTCCTTGATCAAGGGCCCGGACTCGGCCGGGGCGGGAGAGCGGAGCACCATCGCACGCATACCCGCAGGTTAAG
>JBJKRU010000325.1:0-6245 GCA_046704485.1 Candidatus Limnocylindrales bacterium
CCGGGTCGCCGATCGACCGGATCAGCCGGCCGTCGACGTCCGCCTCGACGATGTCGCCCCGGTGGACGGACTCCACCACGCCGTTGCGCACCTGGCGCACGAGCACGGGCGCGACGGACCGGCGGGAGGCCTTGGCAGGGGTTCGGGCAGCCATCGGAGCCGAGGATTCCGCGGTAGGATTCGGCCGGAACCGGCGTCCTGCGGCGGCGCCCCCCCAACCCGCCCCAACAGAAAAGCCCGAGAGGGATCCCCGTGACCGACTTGCCCAACCTCCACGTGTCCCAGCACCCCGCGGTCCGCCACAAGCTCGGCATCCTGCGCGACGAGAAGACCGAGCCCAAGAAGTTCCGCGAAGTCGTCCGCGAGCTGTCGTGGCTGCTGGGCTACGAGGCCCTGGCCGACGCCCGCACGCGCCCCATCGACGTCCCCACCCCCCTCGAGGTCATGCAGGGCGCCGAGCTCGCCGACCGCATCGGCTTCATCCCGATCCTGCGGGCCGGCCTGGGCATGGTCGACGCGTTCCTCGAGCTGATGCCGACGGCGGAGGTCTGGCACCTCGGCCTGTTCCGCGACGAGCGCACCCTGCGGCCGGTCGAGTACTACAACAAGCTGCCCAACAAGAGCGCGATCGACCTGTGCCTGATCCTCGACCCGATGCTGGCCACCGGCGGCTCGGCAACCGCTGCGATCGAGGTCCTCAAGCGCTGGGGGGCCGTCCGGATCAAGCTCGTCAACCTGATCGCAGCCCCAGAAGGCGTCGAGGCGGTGAGCAAGGCGCACCCGGACGTCGAGATCTACTGCGCCGCGCTCGACCGCCAGCTCAACGACAAGGGCTACATCATGCCGGGCCTGGGCGACGCGGGCGACCGCCAGTTCGGGACGGGCGGAGCGAGCTGAGGCGGCGCGCGTGGCAATGGGCTGGAGTCCCCTGGCCTCGGTCCTGAACCAGGTCGCCGCCCCACTCTCAGGCCGCGACCGAGCGGCGCGTCCCTGACCACTGGCAGCGAAGACCAGTCGCGGTGCACGGCTGGCGGCGATGCCGTGAGGTGATGCCCGCCCGGCTGCTCGAGGAGCGGGCGGCGACGTTGACGTGGCGGGTGTCGCGTAGCCTTCGGCACTCGACACCGACGACGGGCCGTCGATGCTGAGAGGACCAGTCGACAGGAGGCGTGCGATGTCGCACTTTGTCCGAGTCCTTGTGCGGGGGCTGTTCTTCGTTGCGGCCGTGGCGGCGTTCGGGGCCGTGGTCGCCAGAACGGGGTTGGCCCACGCGAGCCTTCGCCAGTTCGTTACCCGACGGTTCAATCCGCTCGTCGTCCGGCTCGGGTTGGTGGGCGGGAGGCGATCGCCATGGGCCTTCGTGGAGCACGTTGGCCGCCGGAGCGGTACAACCTACCGGACGCCCGTTCTGCCGGTCCTGGCGGGCGACCACGTCTACGTCCCGCTGCCGTACGGCCCTGACGCCCAGTGGACCCAGAACGTGCGGGCTGCCGGGCATTGCCGCCTCCAGCGCCATGACGCGATCCTGGAGCTGGACGAGCCGGCCGTCGTCCCGGCCGCAGACAATCTGGCGCTGCCTGCCTGGTATCGGCGCTTGTTCGGGCAACGCCTGTACCCATATCTGCGCCTCCACGTCCTCCGCGAGCAGCCGGGCCACCTCGTGCAGGAGCCCGCGGCGGCGATCTCCGGCACGGAGCCGCAGCCGGCCCCCGCCTGAAGTCGACCGCGTCGGCCAGCCAGCGCGCTCCCGTGCCCCCGCCGGCGGGACCGGCATAGGTCCTCACGCCGTGCCCGCGCCGGGCCACTCGGAGCTGACGCGCCGCTGAGGGCCGCGTCCGGCCGTCAGCGGAGGAGCATCGAGCAGCCGATCAGGACGAGGAACACCGCGAACGCCAGCTGGAAGACCTGGCGCGGTGCCCGGGCTCCGAGCCAGATCCCGATCGCGCCCCCGGCCAGGCCGCCGACGAGCATCTCGGCCGCCGCACTGAGGTTTGCCGAGCCTCCCAGGAAGTACTCGACGCCGATGAGGCCGGAGAAGAGCGAGATCGGGAGGAGCCCCGCACGTGCCGCATCGCGCAGGTCGATCCGACCCGCCCAGGAGAGGCCGGGCACGATGAGGAAGCCGCCGCCGATCCCGAAGAAGCCGGCCGTGCTCCCCACGGCCACGGCAGTGGAGCCGATGCGCGCGAGCCGTCGTGGGGCAAGGCTCGCCTCCGCTTCTGTCGCCAGGCCAGCCGCCTGCGCCCTCCCCGACGGGCCCCCGCCCGATCGTGCAGGGCTTCTCGCCAGGTAGAACGTCCAGCCCGCCACGGCGAAGATCACGAAGCCCAGGAGGAACACCAGGCTCCGGCCCGGAAAGGCGAGGCCGATCTGCGCGCCCACCGCGATGCCGAGCAGGCCCGGCACGGCGAAGAGCGCTCCGTCCGCCAGACGGGCCTCGTGGCGCTGGATGCGCCATGCGAGGAGCGCGAGGGCCGTGGCAGCCACGCCGAGGGCATTCGAGCCGATCGCCTCGTGGGGCGGCAGCTGCGCGAGGTACAGCAGCACCGGGAGCCCGACGACGGTGCCGCCGGCCCCGAAGAGCCCGAGCACGAGGCCGGCGAGCGCCCCGGCGATCAGCAGCGGAGCGGGCATGCGCGCAAGCGGGCCACGGACCGCTCCCCCTGGCTCGGGCTGGGCATGCCGACAGCATAGCGGGCAGCCACGCGCAGGGGTCTGCGACGGTCCGGATGGAGGCTGCGTCCTCATGCCAGCGCGCGCGCTGCACGGTGTACGGCCGCGCGCCTTGGGCGAAGCCCGTCCACGAGCGGCGCGGGTCCCGGACCGTCAGCGAGCACTTCGGCCATGTCGAGGCGGCATCGCTGCAGGCCTGGCGGTCCGTGCCGGCAGCGGACGGCGGGGCCGTCCGGTCAGCTGGCCGCCTCGAGCTGCTCGACGTCGTCGCGAACGGCCCCCTTGCCCGCGAACTGCGTCCGGTAGAGCTCCGCGTACAGGCCGTCGGCAGCGAGAAGCTCCTCGTGCCGGCCCCGCTCGACGATCCTGCCGCCCGACACGACGAGGATCTGGTCCGCCGCCCGGATCGTCGAGAGCCGGTGCGCGATGACGATGGACGTCCGCCCGGCGAGCGCCGTCTTGAGCGCCTTCTGGACCGCGACCTCCGACTCCGAGTCGAGGTGGGCCGTCGCCTCGTCCAGCACCACGATGTCCGGCGCCTTGAGGAGCAGGCGCGCGATCGCGATCCGCTGCTTCTCGCCGCCCGAGAGCCGGTAGCCACGATCGCCGACAAGCGTCTCGAGGCCGTCGGGGAGCGAGCGGATGAACGGCAGGATCTGCGCCGCCTCCAGGGCAACGACGAGCTCGGCTTCGGTGGCCTCGGGGCGCGCGTAGAGCAGGTTTGCCCGGATCGTGTCGTGGAACAGGTGCGCGTCCTGCGTCACCACGCCGATCTTCCGGCGGAGCGAGGCGAACGACGCGTCGCGGACGTCGATCCCGTCGATCCGGATCGACCCGGCACGGACGTCGTAGAGGCGGGGCACGAGATGGCTGATCGTGGTCTTCCCGGCGCCCGACGGCCCGACGAGCGCGACGAGCTCGCCCGGACGGGGGGCGAACGACACGTCGTGGAGCACTTGCGTCGACGGCGCCTGGTCGAGGACCGCCACGGACTCGAGCGAAGCGAGCGAGACCTCCGCGGCCGTCGGGTACTGGAAGTCGACGTGCTCGAACACGATGCTCGCCGGGCCTGTGGGGATGTCGACCGGGTCGGGCCGCTCGTCGACCAGCGGCGGGAGGTCGAGCACCTCGAAGATCCGGTCGAACGACACGAGCGCCGTCATCACGCTCACCTGCACGTTCGAGAGTGACGTCAGGGGCCCGTACAGCCGGTTCAGGTAGGCCGCGAGCGCGACGACCGTCCCGACCTGGAGCGAGCCCGCCACCGCCAGCCAGCCGCCGACCCCGTAGACGAGCGCCGCAGCGAGCGACGCCGTCAAGAGGAGTGACGTCATGAACACGACCGTGAACATCGCCTGCGTCACGCCGATGTCGCGGACGCGGCCGGCCTTCGCCTCGAACGCGCGGACCTCGCGGACGGGCTCGCCGAACAGTCGCACGAGGAGGGCGCCCGCGACGTTGAAGCGCTCGGTCATCGTCGAGGTCATCGCCGCGTTGAGGTTGTAGCTCTCGCGGGTGATCGCCTGGATCCGCCGGCCGACCCAGCGCGCCGGCATGACGAACAGCGGGAACAGGACGAGTGCGAGCAGCGTGATCTGCCAGCTCAGGAACAGCATCGCGATGAGCGTCGCGACGACGGTGATCGTGTTCCCGACCACTGACGAGAGCGTGTTGGTGAACGCGCTCTGGGCGTCGAGGACGTCATTGTTCAGCCGGCTCACCAGCGCGCCAGTCTGCGTGCGCGTGAAGAACGCGACTGGCATCCGCTGGAAGTGGGCGAACACCTGCGTCCGCATGTTGTAGATCAGGCCCTCGCCGACGGTCGAGGAGATCCACCGCTCGACGAGCGAGAGCGCGGCGTCGATCACCGCCAGCCCGACCAGGAGGAGGGCCAGCTCGACCACTACGCCCGACTGCTTTGGCAGGATCCCGTCGTCGATGATCGCCCGGTAGACGAGGGGGTTCGCCGCCCCGATCGCCGCGTCGATCACGATCAGCACCAAGAAGACGGCGAGGAGCGCCCGATACGGCGCCGCGAACCTGGCGATGCGGCGGACAAGCCCCGGCGAGAGCCGGGCGGACCGGATCGACTCGTCGCGCCGGAACGAGCGCATGAGGTGCCAGCCGCCCATGCCGCCGCCCATCATGCTCATCGGTCGCCGCCCTGTTCGCGCGCCCGTACTCCGCCCGGCACCCGCTCCGCGTGCCGTGCCCGGTCCCCGTCCGCGGCGACGGTGCGGAGCGCCCGAACGAGGGCCGCCCGGTCCTCCGCGCACAGGCAGCCGAGCACCTGCGCGGCACTGGCCCGGCGGATGGCGTCGAGGCGGTCGACCAGGTCGCGGCCCGCGCCGCTGAGCTCGACAAGCATCGAGCGCCGGTCGTCAGGGTCTCGCCGGCGCACGACGAGCCCGGCGGCCTCACCGCCGTCAACGAGGTCGGTGACGGTCCGCGGGACCACGCAGAGGCGGTCGGCGATCGCGGCCATCTTGAGCGGTCCGTCCGCGAGCAGGCGGACGACGCGGGCCTGGGCGCGGGAGAGGCCATAGGGGGCGAGCGCCTCGGTCGTCCCCCGGTGGAGGCGTCGGCTGACCTGGCCGATCAGGTCGGCGGCCTCGAGCGTGATGTCGGCGGCCTCGAGCGTGATGTCGGCGGCCTCGGCGGGTGTTCTGCTGAGGGCCGTGGGCGTGTCAATCGCTGGCATATCCTGAGTATGCCTCACAATGAGGGAGACGGACAACCGCCATCTGAGCCCTGAGAGCGGGCGGCCTCCCGCCAGGCGCTCACTCGAACGCCACCGGTCGGATCGACCCTACGGGCGGGCGCGTAGGATGGCGGCCATGAACTCCAGCCTCGCCCGACACGCAGCGGTCCTCGCCGCGGTGGCGGTCCCAACCCTGACCGCGGCCACGGTGCTCGTGGCGGTGCTGCGTTCAACACTGGCCCCGTCAAACGCGTCGATCGTCTACCTCGCCGCCGTGGTCGCCACCGCCATCGCGGCCGGCGCTCCCGGCGCGGTCCTCGCCGCGATCGCGAGCATCGTCCTGTACGACTGGTTCTTCACCGTCCCGTACCACACGCTCACGATGAGGGACCCGGCGGAGTGGCTCAACGCGGTGCTCCTGCTGTTCGTCGGGCTCGTGGTGGGCGAGCTCGCCGCGCTTCAGCGCCGTCGGGCCAATGACGCCCGGCAGCGCGAGCGCGAGGCCGTGGCACTCTTCCGCGCCAGTCACGCGCTCGCCACCCGCGAGAGCGCAGTCGCGGTCCTGCCGCGGTTGGCCGGCATCCTGCGCGACGAGGCGGCCATGGACCGGGTGTGGATCTCGCTCGGCCCCGAGGGCCGGGAGCACCTGGCCGCCGACACCGGCACCGGCCCGCGGCCGACCGCGGCCGTGGTCCAAGTGCTGCGTCGAACGCCCGGCGACGAGCCGGCGGCCTGGATCCGCGTCCACCAGGCGGGGGCCGGGCGCGTGGCGCCGGTGGCGGGTCTCGCCCTGTTCCGCGTGCGGGTGGAGGTAGGCGACGGGCAGCTGGGCTCCGTCTGGGCTTCACGCAGCCGCAGGGCCGGCCTGCCG
>JBJKRU010000326.1:0-6833 GCA_046704485.1 Candidatus Limnocylindrales bacterium
GGCCGGGCGAGGGCCCCGAGTCGGCGCGCCGGGCCCCCGCGGCGGTCGCGGGCCGCCCGCTCCCCGAGGAGCGCGAGCCCCAGCGGCAGGGCCGCGAGGAGCGTGGTCGGCCGGGCGACGGACGCGAGCCCGAACAGGGCGCCGATGACGACCGGGCGTCGATGCCGTGCGTGCTGCTAGTACCGATCGCCGGCCACCCTTTCGGGTCACCAGGATTGGTCCCAGCAATGACCCAAGCAGCCCTCCCCGGGGGTCGATGCGGCCGAGTATGCTCCCCTCGGTGCCCGCCACCGACGGATCCGGGACCCCCGTGGCTGGCGATCGCGTCCGACCGCAGGATCTGTTGGCGGCACATTAGGGTGACGAGGGACGGGATAGCGTGTCGCGAGCTGAGCGTCTCAAGCTGATCGGCGAGATTGAAGCAAGGCGAGGTTCTCGGCTGCTGGTTCTGTTCTGGGGCGACCGAGAAGGTCTCCAGACGATCATCGCCCCCGACGTGCACGCCCTCTGCTTCGAGCACCTCGAGAGGATCGGGCACGTCGAGAAGCTTGACGTGCTGCTGTACACGGCTGGTGGTCAGACGCTGGCCGCCTGGGGCTTGGCAAACCTGGTCCGCGAGTACTGCGATCACCTTGGCGTACTGATCCCACACCGAGCGTTGAGCGCCGGCACGCTCTTTACCCTTGCCGCCGACGAGATCGTCATGAGCCGACTCGGGCAGCTAAGCCCAATTGACCCGTCGATCACTTCACCGCTCGGTCCTTCCGTCCAGGTGCCGGTCATGCCGGGCCAGCAGCAGGTCGTCCCGATCAGCGTCGAGGACGTCATAGGGTTCCTCGACCTCGCCACCAAAGGCGCCGGCCTAAAGGAAGAGCGGTCGATCCTGTCCGTCTTCGACCGCCTGTCCTCTCAGGTCCACCCGATGGCTCTGGGCGCGGTGTACCGGTCCCGCGAACAGATCGTGGCGCTTGCAGACCGCCTTCTAATGTTCCACATGGCCAGCGATGACGAGAAGGAAGAACGCGAGCGCATCGTGACTCGGCTCACTCGGGAGCTAGGCTCGCACGACTACCTGATCGGCCGGAGTGAGGCCAAGGGCTTCCTCAAGCTCAATGTCGTGGATGTCGCGTCCGATCTTGACGGAGAGATGCTGGCGCTCTTCCAGGAATACACGCATCTGCTGCAGCTCCGAGACCCGTATAACCCAGAGAAGAGCCTCGGTCCTAATCCGCAGGCGACCGAAACCTTCGACAGGGCTGTCGTGGAGAGCACCGAGACGACCACCGTCTTCAGGACGGTCCGAGAACTTGAGCGGATCCAGATGCAGGTGCCCGGGATGCCCGTTCTTCGTCCCGCCGTTCAAGAGCGGACGACGTTCGAGAGCTGGATCGAGGATCTCGCCGTCTGAGGTCGGACATCTCTATGTATGATCTGTTGCCTAGCATGTTTAGCTCAGTCAACCCTCGACCTCGCACATGGGGCCTGCCGGGCACTACCGCCTCTGGCCTCGCGTCCGCATCGCAGCTCGTCGATTACACGACGTGCGTTGCCCTGCGCGTTGGCGCGACCGCTGCTTCGGACAGGCTGCTTCTCGTCGCGCCGAGTGCTGCTCTGGTGAAGAGCCACCCGATCATCGAGCCGCTCTCCGCGGCGGCGTACCCGGTCCTCGCGGGGATCTGGGACAACGATGACGATGCTCTCTACGACACCATTTAGCGCCGGGGACGTCGTAAGGGTCGCATTCCTTTTCACCGACCAAGTCGGAGCCAAGGTTCGTCCGGCGGTCGTGCTAAGCAGCGCTGGTTTCCACGCCTCACGCACGGACCTGATCATGATGCCGCTCTCGACGAGGGCCGGCGGCTACTTCGGCGACCGCCCGCTCATCGATTGGCGCACGGCTGGTCTGCCCGGGCCATCTATCCTCAAGGCCGTGGTCCAGACGATCCCGCAGACGTCAGTCGTCGGTCGCTTCGGGCGTCTGGGAGCGTCAGACATTCAACAGGTGAAGGCAGCACTCGCCGACATCATTGGGATCGCCTAGGCATCCCACCATTCGAACTAGCGCATCCGTGCCCCATGCGGATACGGTGAGCTAATCGGTTGACCTCCGCAAGGCGCCAGCCGTAGACCGTCTGGTCGTCGTCCCCCACGAGGAAGACGCGGTTGGCCGGCGCCGCGAGGAGGAGCGCGAGGTCGAGCTGGGTGCGGTCGAGGTCCTGCGCCTCGTCGACGAGGAGCTGGCGGCAACGCACGCGCCACCTCGATCGGGCGCCGTCGTCGCCCTCGAGGAACCGGAGCGCCCGCAGGACGAAGTCGTCGAAGTCCAGGGCGCCGTCGTCACGCAGCGCCCGCTCGTACGCCACCCAGGCGCGCGCCACCGGCCCGGCCGCATCGTCGGCCGCCACGTCCTCGGGCGAGACGCGCAAGTCCAGCTTCAGGCGGCTGAAGGCCAAGTCCAGACGGCCCCGGTCGGCCGCGGGCAGGTCGGGCCACAGGGAGCGCACCACCGCGTCGCGCTCCGCCAGGGCGCTGACGTCCAGCCGCTCGACGAGCTCCTCGGCCGCGCGCTCCGGATCGAACCCGCGGGACCGCAGGCCCTGCGCGATCTCTCGGCGAAGTGCCGGGCGGCCACCTCCGTGATCTGCGCCGGCACCAGCCGCGGGCGGAGCTCGTCGGGCGCCGAGAACAGCGCCCTCAGAATCCTCAGCGGCTCCGAGGGGGTCGTCGGCGGCGAGATCGTGCAGCGTGACGGTGTGGAGGTCGGGGCTGAGGTTCGTGAAGTTGGGTGGGGATCTCGCGCGTTCCGCGTGCGGCCCGGCATCCCGAACCGCCATCTGCGTACGCGTGCCTTCGGGACCGCGGACCTCGACAATTGGCCCATCGTCTGCTCTCGGCTATGAGCGCGACTCAAAGGCAGCCGTGCAAGCCCGTGCGTACTCAGGCGAGGCACGCCAGGTCTTGATGCCGACGCCAGTGCTGAATGTCACGTACGCGGACGCCACCGAATCGGGAATTGTCGCGGTCCCGCCTGAGCCGCTCATCGCTCGCCATGCCGCGTCGTAATCGGTAACGGCCTTGGGAAACGCGATACCCAGCTCATTGGCCGCGGCAGTCACTTGATCGAACGTGTCTGGAACTGTCCCAAAGCCGTTCTGACCTTGATCGTGATTGAGGCACCAGAGTTTGGCGGCATCCGAGAGCGTCGGCGCGGGCGTTTCTGCAGATCCGCATGCCCCAAGGGCGAGCGCTCCGGCAACGAGGGTTGCGACGATCCACCTTCGCTTCACGCGGCCCTCGCACGTGCTCTCGCTTTGGTTCGTCAACCAGCTTGGTCCAAAGGTCGGCATTACGACCACCCCCTTACTCGGCGCGGGCGCGGCAGCAGCGCTCCGAGCGAGACGGCGCCCCCGCAACGATCGCGACGCCGGAGAGCGTGTCCCCAGCCATCACCTGGCCACGCCCCGCCTCCGACACACCCGAGTCTATGGCCCTGCCAGACGCGACAAGCAAGGGCCACGAATCCCAAACTGGCTGCGGTTCGCGGAACGCGTCGCCCTGAGGCCACCGAGGCCCTAGCGGCTGGCCGAGCAGTCGGTATGCCGTTCCCCCCCAACCCGCCGGGCGCCGGTGATACCCCTAGGTGGCTCGACCGCGATGCGGCGAACCAGTCCGATGCTCCGTCATAATGGACGGCGCTCCGCTTTCGGCCTGTACCCGGAAGCGGAGCTGCCCGGCTCCATGGAGTTACGGGCTGCAGTTTCGAAGGCGCGAACGTTGGCGTTGGATCAAGCCACGTCGACGCGGCTTGCGGCCTCGTGTGTCTCCTGCTGCGTTGCCGGGAACGTGCTCGCGCCGCGATGAACGTAGTAGGCGACGTTGCCGTCGTGCGCGAGCTGGACGCCGTAGGGCCGGAGGCTTCCCGGAAGCACGTGAAGGATCAGCAAGCGCCGGTCCGACACCGAGACTCAGCTGCACCGGAACTCGGGCGTCCGTGGAGGTACCGGCGGATCAGGTCGCCGAGGCGATCGCGCTCCTGCTTCTCGCTTAGCCCTTCCAGCCCGACCGGGGTGGCCTCGTCGGAGTCCATCCCGAACACGACGGAGCCGCCGTCCCCGTTGGCGAGCGCCGCGACCGTCTTCATTGCACTCAGGGCTGCCGCGCCGCTCGGGGCACGCCGAGCTTGAACTCAAGCTGGGGTCCCTCGCCCTGGGCGATGAGCGCCCGGAGTCTCGACCCCGGGTCGTCGGGCACGACGATCTCGACCCCTCGGGAGGGGAGGGCCCTGCCGCCTGACGGTTTGCCGGGCGCGGAGGGCGCTGCTGTTGATCTCGACGGAGGCTCCCTCGACCGGCCGTGCCTCGCACCCTGAGTTCGAGATGCGTGGTGCCGACCTTGACGCCCTCGATCCAAGCGGACCGCTCGACCCACCGGATTAGCGCCGGGCGCGTCGTACCCAGACCGGCCCCGATCGTCGAGAAATCGTCGTAGAAGAACGCGCGGCGCGCCGTGTCGGCGTCAGGGAACGTCGGACATCCTTCGGCGATGAGGAAGCCCGTCGGCTGAATGGGAGCGACGGCCTGAAGGGCGTGGAGCTCGAAGTCGTGCGTGGGCCACGGCAGCGGGGCTGGTTCGTAAGATTGGGCGCCCGTTGGAGGTCATGTGCGCGCCCGAGGTCGTCGCCCTCAGTGTCACAATAGCCGCGTTCGGCGGTCGAGCGGCGACGTCCACGGGCCCACATGGCTGGACCTGACTGGGCCGGGCTGACCTAAGGCGGCCGTGGGCAGCGTCGCCCTTATGGAGGGACGCGAGGGTGGACGAGGGCTGGGTCTGCGACGCGTGCCGGTCGATCAACCGGGCGGGGAGTCGGAGGTGTTACAGCTGCGGTCGAGAGCGCGCTGCCGCACCGACAGTGCCGACGGCGGCGCCAAGTCCCACCCCGCCAACAGTCGTATGGGCTGCGGCACCCGCGACTGCCGAGGTGGTGACGGCGGAACCTGGCGGATCGGTTCATGCGGTGGATACGCCCCATACGTCGCAGGGTGCCGAGCCTGACGCAGCCTTCTGCACGGGCTGCGGCCGGCCACTTGGCGCATTCGATCAGTTCTGTGCCACATGCGGCCGCCCAGTCGTCGGCGTCGCCCCTGTATCAGCACGAGCTTCAGCGGGGGCCCCTGGGCTGTCCATGCAGCTCCGCCGCAAGCCGATGGCCGTGATTGCAGCGTTGGTGTTGTTGCTTGCAGTTGCAGTGGTGGCAGTGGCGGTGGTCCCCGGGGCCGTGGCGCCGAAGCGCAAGATCACCGGGGGCATCCTCATCTACGTGAGCCTGACAGACGCCGTGACGGGCGCCGCAGCCTGCGTGGACGCGCCGGAGACCTGCATCCACGAGTGGAAGAGCCTGGGGGGCGACGGATGCCAGGGCGACGGCGGATACAGCGACATCGCGCAAGGGCGTGTCGTAACCGTGTACGACGACTCAGGCAAGGTCATCGGCACGGGGGCGCTCGGAGCCGGGTCGTCGAAGGACGTGCAGGGCTGCCGGTTACCGTTCGTGGTCGACGGGCTGCCCCTCACGTCGGGCTACACGATCGAGGTCGGCAGCCGCGGAAAGCTCCACTACACACAAGCGGACCTCGACGGCGCCAAGTGGGACCTCGAGCTCCAGATCGGATCAACTAACTGAGGCAGATCGGCCCCGAGTTGTACGTCCCTCGACGCGGACGCCCGTCTGCACGGCAGAGACGCTCCACTGGCCGTCCAGCCGGTCGCGCATCGGGCGCTGCACGGTCAGCCAGGCAAGCGGCTCAAGTGCGGCGGAGAGGCGATCCCACGCGGAGTGGCGCGCGTCCTCCTCCACCGAGGAGGGATGAGTGCCGTCATTCGGGCGGCGGCAAGTCGGTGACGGGAAGTCAATTTGGGTTCAGCCGGAGACCCACTGCGGCTCCGATCCGTACCACCCTCCGTGCACTATTGGCGGCGGGCAGATTCCTGTCCAAGGCGCCGCTCGAGCGACTCCCGTTCCGGTCCGGGTTTCCCGATGCCAGGGGGGTATCCCGACCCTCGGTTTGGCTTCCGGTAACGCCTGCTACCGGAGCCAGATCGGAGGCTCGCGAAGGTGGCACGACGAGGTCGCCGCCCGTACCGGATCGGCGGCACGGAACCGGCACGGAATCAGCATGCCGACGGCATGGTAAACGCGCGGGGCGCCCGATGGACTGCCTGACCCGCGAGGTCGCGCCCGACTTCGACGGGCCGACGATCACTTGCCCCCGCTGCACCGCCCGGATCGCGGTCGCGACGCCCACCGGGTGGGCGGTCCGATCCCCGTCCGACGTGTACGCGCACCTCGGCGCCGAGATGGGCGCCCTCGAGCGCGAGGAGCTGCGCGTGCTCCTGCTCAACACGAAGAACGCGGTCCTGCGCTCCGTCACGGCCTACCGCGGCAACGTCTCCGCCGCGCAGGTCCGGGTCGCCGAGCTCCTGCGCGACGCCGTGCGCGAGACCGCGACCGCGATCATGCTGGTCCACAACCACCCGTCCGGCGACCCGACGCCGTCGCCCGACGACCTGCACCTGACGGCCGAGGTGCTGGCCGCCGCCCGCCTGCTCGACATCGACCTGCTCGACCACGTCATCGTCACGGCCGGCGGGTACGCCTCGCTGCGCGAGCGCGGCGTGTCCTTCGACCGGGCCGGTGCCCGGTGACCGCGGGCGAGCGCCCGTGGCACCTGTGCGACGGGACCGGCGCCACCACGTGCGGCCGCTGGACCGGGCGCGCCGAGCTCGAGGCGGCGATGCGGGCCGCCTACGGCGAGATGGTGCCGACGTTCCTGGGG
>JBJKRU010000327.1:0-2650 GCA_046704485.1 Candidatus Limnocylindrales bacterium
CGTCGGACGCGAGACGAAGTTGGTGACCCCGAGTCCGAACGTCGGGAGCAGACCGTCCTCGGCCGGCGCAAGCAGGCGTGGCGTGAACCCGGCGGCGTAGAGCGTCGGCCAGAACCGGTTGCCGGGCCGAGCGAAATGGTGACCGACCTCGGCCGAGCGCAGCGACGGGTTGATCCCGACGAACAGGACACGCAGGCCCGGGCCGCCGATCGAACCAAGCTCGGCCACCGCGGGATCGCGTCAGCCGCCCCGGGCCGCCGCGAGCACCTCGTGCGCGATGTCACGCGCCGCGTGCGGCCGCGCGAGTCCCGCCGAGGCCCGCGCCATCGCGGCGAGCCGCCCCCGGTCGGCCAGCAGACGGCCCACTTCGTGCGCGAGCCGGGGCCCGGTGAGCTCGGCATCGGGTATGACCACGGCCGCACCCGCGCGCTCCATGAAGCGGGCGTTGGCCGTCTGGTGGTCGGCGGTGGCGTAGGGATAGGGCACGAGCACGGCCGGCTTTCCGTGGGCGGCGATCTCGAAGATCGAGCCGCCGGCGCGCGCCACCACCAGGTCGCTGGCCAGCAAGGCCTCTCCGAACCGAGTGATGTAGCCGCGCAGGTCGTAATGGGGGCCCGGGGAGTGCAGGTCGCGCAGGTCGCGCTCGCCGGCGGCGTGCAACACGTGAAAGCGGGCCCCGGCGAACGCCTCGACCGCGGCCTGGTTGATCGAGCGGGCCCCCTGGGAACCGCCGAACACGAGCACGCACGACTCGCTCAGCCCGATGCCGAACCGCGCCCGGGCGGCCTGGCGGTCGGTGGCAGGCGACGGGACCGGACGGCCGGTGAGCACATAGCGCGACCCCTCGAGACCGTCGATCGGGAAGGCCAGGCACACTCGCCAGGCAGACCGGGCGAGCAGGCGGTTGGTCAGCCCGAGATGGCTGTCGGCCTCGCTCAGCACAAGCGGGACCCGCGAGAGGACGGCCGCCAGCCCGACCGGACCAGCCACGTACCCGCCGGCCCCCAGCACGGCGGCGGGACGGACCTGCTTCACGATGCTCCGGGCCTCTCGCACGGCGCCCGCCGCGACCAGGCCCGCTCGGGCCGCCTGGACCGGACGCCGTCGCGGGAGCGGGACCACGCGGAGCGTGCGCAGCTCGTATCCGGCGGCGGGCACGAGTTCCACCTCGGCGCGCTCGCCTCCGACGAAGACGACCTCGGCGCCTTCAGCTCGCAGCGCGTCGGCTACCGCCAGCGCTGGCACGACGTGCCCGGCGGTCCCGCCGGCGCCGATCACGATCCGCGGCGCTGTCAACTGGCGGATTCCGGACGACTCTGAGCCGCGCGCCGGGGCGCGCGATGTTCAACAACAGGCCCACTCCGGCGAGCAGCACGCACAGGTTCGTCGGCGCGTAGGAGATGAACGGGAGCGGCACCCCGGTGAGCGGGGCGAGCCCGAGCACGACGAAGATGTTGAGGATCCCCTGGCAAAGAATCAGCGAGGTCAGCCCGGTCGCAAGCAGCTTTGCATACCGGTCCGCGGCGCGACGCGCGGTCCGCAGCCCGGCGTAGGCGACCATCCCGTACAGGCAGACCACACCGAAGATGCCGAGCACGCCGAGCTCCTCGCCGATCACGGCCAGGATGAAGTCGGTCTGGGCCTCGGGGAGGTAATAGATCTTCTGGACCGAGCGGCCCAAGCCGACGCCAAGCAGCCCACCCGAGCCGAGCGCGATCTGCCCCTGACAGGCCTGGTAGCCCGTCCCGGCCTTGGTGGCGGTCGCGCACGGATGCAGGAACGAGGTCAGACGTGCCCGCTGGTAAGGCTGCGCGGTGGCCAGCAGGATCACGCACACCGCCACGATCCCGGCGAGCGCCGCGATGTAGCGCATCGGCATGCCGGCGGCGACCAGCAGTGCCGCAATGGTGAAGGCGACCACCAAGGTCGTGCCCAGATCGGGCTCGACCACGATCAGCAGGCAGGCGGGCCCGGCCACCACGGCGATCGGGGCCACCGCCTGACGGAAGCTCCGCATCCGCTTCGGGTGATCGGCCAGATACCGGCAGGCGTAGAGAACGAGAGCGAGCTTCATCAGCTCCGACGGCTGGAACTGGATCGGCCCGGCCGAGAACCAGCGCCGCGCGCCGTAGACGACGACCCCGAAGCCCGGCACGAGCACCAGTAGGAGCAGCCCGAACGCGCCGAGAAGCAGCATGTTGACCAGCCGCGGCGTGAAGATCTCAAGGCCGCGGCGGGACAGCACATGCATGGCGGCCAGGCCGACCGTGCCGAACAGCAGGTACCGGATGAACTCGCTGGTGCCGCTACCTCCGCCTCGCGAGAGCACCCCGAGCGGCGATGAGGCGCTGTAGACCATCACCGCGCCGAAGGCCAGCAGGCATAGCGTCGCCGTCATGAGCAGCCGATGTTCGATCGGCGGCGCCGCGGCTCGCGGTCGGGCGCTCCGGTCGCGGCGTGGTGCGGCCTCGGCGGTCCGTTGGCGCAGCGCGGTGGCGAGGCTCATCCAGCCTCCACCAGGGTCCGGAAGTGCTCGCCACGCGCCTCGAAGTTGCGGTACGCGTCGTAGCTGGCACACGCCGGCGAGTGCAGGATCACATCGCCCGGCAGCGCGGCCGCACGGGCGGCCTCCAAGGCCCGCTCCAGATAG
>JBJKRU010000328.1:0-6695 GCA_046704485.1 Candidatus Limnocylindrales bacterium
CGAGCCCGACGCCCTCGGGCCCCGCCGTGGCGTGGAGGTCCGCCGCCCGGCACGGGCGCGCATCCGCCGCCGGGAGACTCGGTGTGGGCGCCACGTACTGCGGCGCGGGCTGATCGACCCACGGGACGAGGCTCTCGCCCGGGGAGGCCGGAGCCGACGTCGTGGCAGCCGACGCCACGCCAGCGGATGGCGAGCCCGTCGGACTGGGCTGGGCCGCCACGCAGGAGGCCACCGTCCCAATCAGCAGGCACCAGGCCAGCACCTGCCGCGCGCGCACCGATCTCGTCCGCATGGCCACTGCGACGGTGCGCCGGCCAGTGTTGTGGTGCCCTGCCGAGCCGCCTCGATCGCGCGATCCTGTCCGCCCTCTCGGCCGACCCCGATGAGCGTCGGGCCGGCGTTCAGCAGGACGCTGCGGATGTCGGCGAAGTCGACGTTGACGAGTCCAGGCGTGGTGGTCAGGCCGATGATCCCACGGGCGGCCCACAGCAGGACATCGTCCACGGCACGGAAGGAGTCGACGAGCGAGGCATCCGCCGCCATCACCTCGCCCACGCGGTCGTTGGGAACGACGATCAGCGCATCGACGGTCCCCGCGAGTCGTTCAGCGGCGGCGTCCGCGATGCGCCGCCGCCCGACTCCCTCCCACGAGAAGGGCTTCGTGGCGCGCCCTGTCCGAGGGTCATTGGCGCACTCTGGCAAGTCGGGATCACCGCCAGCCAGCCGCGCGCGGACCGCGTGGCGCCTCGATCTCCGCCTAGCCTGCGTGCCTCGAGTCATCGCTGCTGGGCGCGGGCGTAGACTCGGTGGAGCGCCGGGGTCGCGCTCCCCGAAGTCGGCGCGCCGGGGGCCGACTGCCGCGGCTCGGGGCCTGCGGCCAGAACGACGACGAGGAGACGGCATGGCACGCATTCCCGACGAGCTCCGCGACCTGTTGGCCGGCGGCCACAACGTGTGGGTGGCCACGGTGGGACCCGACGGCATGCCCAACATCGCGATCAAGGGCAGCGGGGCGCTGCTCGACGACGAGCACCTCTACTTCGCCGACATGTTCAGCCGCAAGACGCGCGCGAACCTGCAGCGCGATCCGCGAGTCGCGGTCGGCGTCCACGACCCGGAGCGCAAGATCGCCATGCAGGTCAAGGGCCGTGCGGATCTCGTCGACCACGGCGACGCGTTCGACCAGGTGAACGAGCGGCTCCGGGCGATCAGCGGCCAGCTCCACCTGCCGCCGATGAAGTACCTGGTGCGGATCACGGTCGAGTCGGTGTGGGACATGGGCCCGGGGCCCCATGCCGGCGAGCAGCTCGAGTGACAGAACCCCCTTCTAGCCGACGCGCTCCGCGGCAGATCCGGCATCCGTCGGCCGCCGGTTGCCGCGACGTCCCTCGGCCCGTGCGATCGTAGGGCGCGTGACTGCTCCCGCCGCCGCCGACGAGACGCGCATCGACCGCTGGCTGTGCGCTGTGCGCCTCGTCAAGACCCGCCCGCTCGCCACGCGGCTGTGCGAGGGCGGCCACGTCCTCGTGAACGGGTCGCCGGCGAAGCCGTCGACGAGGGTCCGCGCGGGCGATCGGGTGGGGGCTCGCATCGCGGATCGCGAGCGCGTGGTCGAGGTCGTGCGGCCGATCGAGTCTCGCGTCGCCGCCCCGGCCGCGGCGGCCTGCTACGCGGATCACAGCCCGCCGGTCGTCCCGGAGCGCGGTGCGGGGGTCAGGGTCGTGCGCGGTGAGGGCCGCCCCGGCAAGCGCCTCCGGCGCGAGCTCGAGCGCCTGCGCCGGGCGGGGGGCGCCTGAGCAGCGGCCGGCGTCCCGCGTGGCAGGCTGCTGCGGGACGACGCTGACAGTCCATCGGAGCGTCCGGCGTCGTTCGCCACGAGCGTCCAGGGGGCCCGATTCCCGCGCCCGTCCCCAGACTCGCGACCGGGGCGTCACGGGGGGCCGGCGCTCGTCGGCAACAGCGGCGGCGAGGAGTACCGCAACGCACGCGCACTCGGTCCGATCCCGCGACGACCGGCTCAAGGCAGCGGCGGAAGCGCCGCCAGCCATGCGTGAGCAACCAGTCCGAACACGCCCAGTGAGATCAGCCCCGCGCTCACGACCGGGACGAGCCGCGCCCCGCGCCCCCACGTCTTCTCAAGCACCATGATCCCGCCGAATGCGGCCATGATCGTCAGGCTCCCCACGCCGAGCCCGAACATCACGAGCATCAGCGCCCAGCAGCATCCCAGGCAGAACAGCCCGTTCGCGACGCCCAGGCGCCAGGCTCCACGCAGCCCCGGCTCGTAGCGGCGCCACACGAACTGGAGCGGGTTGCGGCACTCCGTCAGGCAGCGCTCCTTGAGCGGCGTCAACTGGAAGAGGCCGGCCCCGATCAGCAGCACGCCCGGGATGAGCCACTGGTGCGCGGCAACCCAGGGCATGTTGTCGACGGCCCAGTGGATGCGCGTGTCACCCGCCAGGGCGGCTACCGCGAAGCCCGTCCAGACGACGAAGTACGCACCGACGAAGACCGCCATCGCAGCGCGCGGTCGCGCCTCCGTGCGGGCCAGGCGCGCGTAGATCCCCGTCACCGGCAGGATGCTCGGAAGCATCATCGCGCCGGTCATCAGCTGCCAGACGACCAGGTAGGCCGCGATGGCGAGCGGCATCGGCAGGCGATGCTCCTCGATGACCGCATCGTGCGAGATGAGGTCGGCGTGCCCGCTGACCACGAGCGCCACCGCAAGCGCCCAGCAGGCGACCACCGCCCCCAGCATCCAGATCTGCGGCTGGGTCAGGCGGCGACGAGCCGCGCCCCACCCAGCCGTCAGTGCTCGGCTCATCCTCAGGCCTCGAAACGGAAGGTCCCCTGGACCGAGTTGTGGCCGCTGATATCGATGTTCGCCATCCCGTGCCGCTTCTCGAGCCGACGGAAGACGGATGCCTTGCCAGGGTAGGCCGGGGATCCGGGGATGCTCGAGAACACGGAGTCGTTGAGCGTCGTCGTGCCGGTCGGCCCGGCGAACGGCGCCATCGTCGCCTCGATCGCGTCGCCGATCCGGAACGTGCCCTCGCCGCCCTCGACGGTGAATGTGACGGGGGCGCGCTCGACGGCCACGACCTCGCCGATGAGGCCTGCCAGGCTTGCGATGTCGCCACCGAGCTGGCCGGTGAAGACCTTCAGGAGCGCGTCCTGTTGCGCCTCGCTCGCACGATCGTCGACATAGACGGCGGCCTTCCAGCCCCCGGCGAACACGTTCCCCGGGATGTACACCGACAGGCCGAGCGTGAGGCCCGACACATCGACGCCCTCCACGCTTCCGCGGTCGACCCTCCAGGCGAGTGATGACTCGCAGCTCCCCCCGTCCGGGTCCTCACCGATCCAGCACGGGCAGATTGCCTGGCACGTGCACACCTCGAGGAGTCGGCCCTCGACGCGGTAGCGAGTGCCTGCCGCAGCGTCACGAGTCGTGTCTGCCATCGTCGTCCTCCATTACCCGCCGCGTCTGGCCGCCATGTCTCGCAGCGAGGACCGCGGCGTTGCATTCCTCGTCCTGCGGGTGCCGTCCGGGCCGCCCCACGCCATGACCCGCAGACCCTCTCAGTGGCCCCCCTCCCATGGCGGGTCAGCCGGCGACCATCGCTCGGGACCCACGGCTGCGTGGCCTCCGGGCGCGGCGGACGGCCCGATCGGCGTCTTCGCGCGGGGCTTCGATCGGGCGGAATCCGGAGCACACGAGTGCCACGTCCGTCAGTCGGCTGTCGTCGACCGACGCGGTGATGTGCTGCTCGACGACGTACCAGGCCCCGTTCTCGCGGCCACGTACGCGATACGCGATCTGGAGGCGGTCGACGACCATCTCGACCGTCGAGCCGAGCAGCTCGGTTCGGTCGCTGTCGCGGTACCAGCCCTCCATGATGGTCCGGGCGTCATGCGCCGACCTCGCCTCGGGGTCGGATCTCGGGATCAGGGCCCGGAACCGGAGGTCGTCGGCGAACAGTGTCTGCAGGCCGTTGAAGTCGCGTCGCGCGACGCAGTCGACGAACGCCCTGCCCACGAGGACCGCGGGCTTCTTTGGATCGGCGGAGCCGCTGGGCGAGACGGCGCCGCGCGGGGACGCGACCATCGGCAACCTCGTGCATCTCCTTCGTCCCGGACCTCGGGGATCGTCGACGACCCTCGGTGGGTCCGGGCCGGTCGAATGCCTTCCTAGATCACGCTAGGAAGTTCCTCGGGTCACGGCATCGCCCGCCCGGGCCATTCCAGCGTCGGATCGGCGTGGCCTCAATGGGCCACTCGCGGTGCTCGGTCGCGGCCCCGTCGATGCTTGTCCCGGGAGGATCCACGTGCGTGGCGTCCACGCTGGGCGACGCGAGGCCGGGGATCCTCAGGGTCCCAGAAGGTGCCGAGACCGCGACACGCCGGCCGGAACCTCAGAGCAGCCCGCTGCGCGCGGCCGCGGCGACGGCGGCTGCGCGCGACGATACCGCGAGCTTCGTGAGGATGTTCCCGACGTGCCGGTGAACGGTGTGGGGGCTCAGCGCAAGATCGCCCGCCACCTCGTCATTGCTGCGGCCAGCGGCGACGAGTCGGAGGATCTCGATCTCGCGGCGCGAGAGTCGGGCGGCGCCGGCCGCGTCGCGCGCGGTCCGCGGAAGGTCGAGCGCTCGCAGGAGCGCGGCGGCTCGCTCCGCATCCTCGGTCATCCCAAGGCGCCGGAACGCGGCGAGGGACGCCCTGGCCTCGGCGTCGGCCAGCCGCTGGTCCCCGGCCTCCGCAGCGGCGCGCGCCAGCTCGAGGCGGGTGCGTGCCTCCGGCAGCGCGTGCTCCGCTTGCTGATAGAGCTCGGCGGCCCTGGCCAGCATCGGCCGCGCCCCCGGATACTCGCTCCGGCCCGCGAGCGTCCGGCCCTCGGCGAGCAGCGCCGCCGCCCGCGTCTCGGGAGCCAGCTCATCCGCCGCCCCTGCCCGGTCGGGCATCGCTGGCCGCGCGTCGGGGTCATTCGCCGACGTCCGGTGGCGCCACGCCTCGATGGCCGACTGTTCGGCGAGGAACGCGGTGATGGCATCGAGCACATTCTCGCCGCCGACCCACGGGAGGTGGTCCGCGCCGGGCAGCTCGAGGTACCGCGCGCCCGCGATGTGCTCGGCGAGGTAGCGGCCGTTGTGGACGTCGCAGATGCGATCGGCGGTCCGGTGGACGACGAGGGTCGGCGTGGAGATCGACGGGAGCACGTGGCGGACGTCGATCTCGAATGCCATGCGCATGAAGGCCTCGGCGGCAGCCGGCGTGGCTGCGTGCACGAGCATCCGCGGCCACCAGGCGCGGAATGCCTCGTCGTGGGCGAGGCTCGGCGCATACACGTCGACCGCATCCGATGACCGGCCCCATCGCTCCGGGACGGCGGCCATGCTTGCCTCGAACGCGGCCCGCGACCCCTCCCCCCACGGCCACTCCGCCGTCGTCTCCTCCTTCACCTCCGCTCCGGCCAGGATGAGCCCGATCGCGCGCTCCGGGTAGGTGGCGGCGAAGAGGATCGCCAGAGGCCCCCCCTCCGAGACACCGAGGATGGCGGCACGCTCGGAGCTCACGGCATCCATGACCGCTCGGATGTCGTCCATGCGCTCCCCGATGGTTGCCGCGCGCACCCGGTCGGAGAGACCCATGCCCCGCTTGTCGAAGAGGATCAGCCGGGCGTGTTCTGCCAGGCGCTCGCAGAACCGTCGATAGTGGGGCTCCTCCCACCACACCTCGAGGTGCGTGAACGCGCCGCCGGCGAAGACGAGATCAATGGGGCCAGCGCCAACGACCTGGTAGGCCACGTCGACGTTGCCGCTGCGCGCGAACCTGACCTGCGGCATCAACCCAGCCTGCACCGCTGGCAGCGGAGCGTCAAGGAAGGCACCCGACGGTCGGTTGCCCCGCTGCTCAAGGACCTGGGGCGGTTGCGACCGGCTCCAACGGCGTCCCGGCACGGGAGGGCGGCCGGTGCCGACGGCTGGTCAGGGGTCGGCGAGTTCCGCCTGCGTCGGCTCGGGGGCGGCCGCCTGCTCCTCCTCGGGCGAGAGCTCGTGGAACAGGCCCCAGTACAGGAGGGCAGCGGCGAGTTGCAGCACGCCTCCCAGCAGGAAGGGCAGCGACAGGCTGACTTCGTCGAACAGGTAGCCGGCGGCGATGGGCGCCACCGACATGGCCGCCTGGCTGGGCACGCTCGAGAGGGCCCCGACCGACGCCCGCTCCTCGGGGTCGGCCATGGCCAGCACGTACGACTGGCGCAGCGGCATGCCGACCCGCGCCACGATCATGCGCACCAGGTAGATCGCCCCGGCCAGCAGGAACGTGGGGGCCAGCACCAGCGGCACGAGCAGCACGGCCTGGACGACGCGAACCAGGGACACAGTGCGCACGAGCCCCCAGCGCGCGGCCAGTCGGGCCGCGCTCAGGGTGGCGACCACCGAGAGCGCGTTGACGGCAGCGTAGAGCAGGCCGATCTGGCCAGCGCTGACGCCGAAGCGCACGAAGAACCAGTACGTGATGAACGGTCCGAACATGCCCACCGCGAGGCCGTTGAGGCTGTTCGTGGCCCACAGGCGCAGCAGGAGGGGCAGCGAGCGGCGCGGCCAGCGGGGCAGGCGCCCCAAGCCGTCGGCGGGTGCGGGCCGTCGCGGCTCATGCAGTGCGAGGGCCAGCAGGCCGGCAGCCCCCGCCAACAC
>JBJKRU010000329.1:0-3583 GCA_046704485.1 Candidatus Limnocylindrales bacterium
ATGCGCAGTCGGCGAATGGCTCGTTTCCTACGTGGTGGTCAGCCTTCCCGTCATCGCCGGGTGGCCGTACCGATGGAGGGGTCCTGCCCGTGGGAGCCGGGACGTCGTGGGCCATGATGGTTGGCCCCGAGGCGATCTCGCCCCGGAACGGCCCCCGCCGGTCGCGTCGCGGACCTCCAGATTGTCGGCAAGGTTGCCGCGGTTGTCGAACGCGACGGAGAACGGACCGTCGATGCGATGGCCATGGGCGCGGCTGGGGGGGAGCGCGCCATCACGCCGGCCGGCCGCGCCGAGCTGACACGACCCACCAGGCAAGCCCCGCGGCCATCAGCACCGCGCCACCAGCTGCCCACGGACCCCCGGATGCCAGCCCGAAGGCGAGGGTGAACGCGCCGCACGCGACGGCCAGCGGCGGAGTCGTGGCCGCCCTCACGGGCCTTCCGGTGGCAGATCGCGGTGGACGGCGGCCCGAGCCCCGCTGTGCCGGGCCCGCCCCGATCCACGCCGCTGCGGTGATCAGCAGGAACGCCGAGACCGCCAGGAGGAGCAGGATCGGGATCAGCGCCACGAGGGACGACCAGTCCGGCGCCACGACCGCGCCGGTCCAGTCGACCAGGCGGTTCCAGAGTTCACCGAGCATCGGTCCTGCGGGCCTCGTGAGCATGCCCGCGTGCACGGACGGGTCGACCAGACGGTTGCTGCCCGCCCACCGGCTGCACGCGACGGCGCACCCGGGGGTGCGCTACAAGAGGTACAGCACCGAGAACAGGACGACCCAGACCACGTCGACGAAGTGCCAGTACAGGGACACCGCCTCGACCATGTCGTGGCGGCGGGAGTTGAACTGTCGTGCGCGGCCCCGGTAGACGACGAGGGCGAGCATCAGGGCGCCGCCCAGGACGTGGAGCCCGTGGAAGCCTGTGAGGGTGAAGTACGTGGTCCCGAACAGGCCGGAGCCCAGTGACAGGCCCTCGCCCATCAGGACGCTGTAGTCGTACGCCTGGAGCAGCAGGAAGGCGACGCCCATCACGAGGGTCAGGCTCATCGCCCGGACGAACATGCGCTGGTCGCCGCGCCGGATCGCCCTCACGCCCCACTGGCACACGAATGACGACGCCACCAGGATGGCCGTCGCGAGCACGATGACGTTGGGCGACCCGGATTCGGTGGTCAGCCGCCACGGGTTGAGGATGCCGACGTCCGCTGCGGGCGGCCAGACGTGGGTCGCGACGCCGTTGATGACCTCGGTGTGGGCGGCTCGGATCGAGAAGTACGCCGCGAACAGCCCGGCGAAGAACATCACCTCCGAGGTGATGAACAGGAGCATGCCCAGGACCGGGTTGCCCAGCCCGCGGTTGGTGTGGCGTGCCGTCTGCGCGCGGCTCGCCAGAGCGGGTATGGCGGCGGCGTCGGCGCTCATCGTCACCTCTCGTGCGATCGGTGGCCCGCCAGTCCGCTGGTCTTGGGCCGCTATCCGCCTCCCATGATAGACGGGGACCGGCATGTGGGGGTCCAACGGCCTATCCGGCCGTGACGCAAGGCCCGTGGCCGTTGCGCGAGCCGACCCGGACCCGCGGGATGGGCGGCCAAGCCGACCGCGGATCGCCACTGCCGGAGGCCCTCGTTCGAAGCGCGCAGCGGTCTGCGCCGAGTCGGTCAGCTCTCGTCGGGCACGGGGGCAGCGAGGTACTCGAGGTAGCGTTCCGGGTCTACATTGCCGCCCGACACCACGCCGACGATGGGGCCCACGGCGGGGTCGAGGCCGAGCTCCTGCGCATGGAACCGCATCGCGGCCACCGGCAGCGCGCCCGACGGCTCCACAACGAGGCGCGCCTCCTCAGCAGCGAGGCGGACGGCCGCGGCGATCTCCGCCTCGGTCACCGTCACGATGCGCTCCATCTGGGCCGAGAGGTGGGCGAAGTTGAGCCGACCGATCGACTGGGTCCGCGTGCCGTCGGCGATGGTGCGGCTGACGCGCTCAGGCTCCCAGCGGACGATGTGCCCGGACTCGAGCGATTCACGCGCGTCGGCGGCCAGCTCCGGCTCCACGCCGATGACCCTCGCCCGCGGTGCCAAGGCCCGGACCGCCGCCGCCACGCCGCTGGCCAGACCGCCGCCTCCCACCGGCACGAGCACAGCCGCCACGTCGGGCATGTCCTCGGCGATCTCGAGGCCGCAGGTGCCCTGGCCTGCCACGATACGGCGGTCGTCGTAGGGCGGAACGATCGCGAGGCCCCGCTTGGACGCGATCTGCTCGGCCACCCGCCTGCGCTCGTCGGACGCAGTCCCCACCACCACGACCTCGGCCCCGTCCGCCTCGACTCGGGCCTTCTTGAGCGGCGGCGCGTCGGACGGCATCACGATGACCGCGGGGACGCCGAACAGTCGTGCTGCCCGGGCAACGCCCTGGGCGTGGTTGCCCGAGGAGTAGGTGATCAGGCCGCGGGCGCGTTCGTCTTGCGGGAGCACGGCGGCGGTGTGGTAGGCGCCGCGCAGCTTGAACGCGCCGATCGGCTGGAGCGATTCCGCCTTGAGCCACTGGCGTCGACTCGGCGCCCCGAACGGCACCAGCGGCGTGTGGAGGGCGACGCCCGCGAGTACGCTCGCCGCGGCGCGGATGTCGTCGATCGTGACCAGGCGCGGCGCATCGGCGTCGCCAGCGCTCACCGATGCCGCCCGGCGTTCGCCTTCTTCTGGCACTCGATGCAGTGGGCGGCCGCCGGAAGCGCCTCGAGGCGGGCTGCGGCGATTGGCTGTCCGCACGTGGCGCAGACCCCGTACGTGCCTGCGTCGACGCGGGCGAGTGCGGCGTCCACGGCCGCGATCAGCTGCTCGTCGTGCTCGCGCAGGGCGAGGTCGCGCTGCTGGGCGAAGACCTGGCTGGCCGCGGCCGCCTGGGACCCGTAGGTCATCGGGTCGGGCGCGTCGATCGTCATCTCGTGCAGCTCGGCTTGGAGGCGTGCGCGCTCGTCGAGCAGGGCAGCACGGACTCTCGCCAAGGCTGCGGGGTCCATGCACGCATCGTACTCCCGGCTGGGGTAGCCTCGGGGGCATTCGCGCGCCGGGCTGGGCGACTCCCGGCGGCAATCGAGGAGCATTCGGCAATGGCCATCGTGAAGGATCCCGTCTGCGGCATGGATGTGGACAACGAGAAGTCCCAGCTCTCCCTCGAGCACGACGGGCAGACCTACTGGTTCTGCGGCAGGGGCTGCCTGCTGGAGTTCAAGGACGACCCGGACAAGTACCTCGACCCGAACTACGTCCCGCAGGGGATGTGACGCCGCCCAGCCGGGAGTCTGCGCGGTCGATCGAGCTGCGCGCACGGGATGGGGCACGGGCGGGGCGCATAAGGGGCAGGTAAGCGCGCCCTGGTAGGCTCCGCGATCCGCGGGCCAGGTCGAGGGCACCCGAGAAGCGATCGCTTGCGGAAGCTCGCCCGGCCATCCGGGCGGGAGGGCTCCGATGTGGATTCGGATGCGCGGCGCGGCGGGCGCGCTTGCGCCCTTGATGGCGTTCGCCTTGGCGCTGGTGATCGATACGGCGAAGCGGTGGCCGTGATGGCCGGTAACGCAGGTCGCGAGGA
>JBJKRU010000330.1:0-3063 GCA_046704485.1 Candidatus Limnocylindrales bacterium
GATCCCGGCGCGGGGGCTGTTCGGCTACCGCTCGGAGTTCCTCACCGACACGCGGGGCACCGGGGTGATGCACCACCGCTTCCTCGACTACGGACCGTGGGCGGGGCCGCTGGCGGGGCGCAGCCGCGGCGTGATGGTGAGCATGGTGCAGGGGACGGCGGTGGCCTTCGCGCTGTTCAATCTGCAGGAGCGCGGGCTGCTGTTTCTGGGCCCGGGCGCGCCGGTCTACGAGGGGATGGTGGTGGGCGAGCACTGCCGTCCGGGGGACCTGGACGTCAATCCGAGCAAGGGCAAACGGCGCACCAATATGCGCCAGTCAGGATCGGACGAGGCCGTCTTGCTTGAACCGCCCCGGGACATTACCCTCGAAGTCGCGCTCGAGTACATCGAGGACGACGAGCTGATCGAGGTCACGCCCGGCGCGGTGCGGCTGCGCAAGCGTGCCCTCGGCCAGACGGAACGGCGCAAGCTCGCCCGGGCCGCCCGGGCGGTGGCGGAATGAACGACTCGAAGTCGGCAGCTCGGCTCGAACCTCCACGGGGGGACGGAATGAACGCGCGCAGGGCGTCGGAGTTGCGAACCGGAATGCGCGGGCGCCGCGACGACGACGACGAGGAGAAGGAGTTCGAGGACCTCGACGAGTTCGATGAGGACCGCGAGTTCGAGGACGAGGACCTGGAGGACGAGGACCTCGACGAGGACTTCGACGAGGACGAAGAGGACTACGACGACTTCGAGGAGCTGGACGAGGAGTACGATGACGACGAAGCCGAGCCGCGGCGCGGCGGCGGCCGCCCGCGGCGGGAATGGGAATAGCCCCCTTGAAGAGGGCCTGTAGCTCAGGTGGTTAGAGCGCACGCCTGATAAGCGTGAGGTCGGTAGTTCAACTCTACCCAGGCCCACTGAAATCGAGACGACGCCCCGTCGGAGGCGACCGGCCCCGGCGGGGCGATGTGTTTGCGTTCGCGCCGGTCCGAGGCCCTGGCGGTCCCGCCGCGCGGCCCCGCCTTGGACGGCCGGTGCGTGTTGCGCCACGGCAGCCGGGACTCGCCTTGTGGCGGCCCAAGGCGCACCTTACACCCCCTCCATGACGTCCTCGGCACCGGGACGCGACCTCGCCCGCGCCGCGAGGAACGGGCTCATCGTGATGACGGCGATGAACCTGCTCAACTACGTGGACCGCTACGTGGTCCCCGCGGTGCTCGAGAGCATCCGGCGCTCCTCGCTGCACCCGACCGATACCCAGCTCTTCTCCCTCACCTCCGCCTTTCTGCTCGTCTACACGTTCTCGGCGCCGCTCTTCGGCACGCTGGGCGACCGGCGGTCGCGACCGAAGCTGATCGCCGTCGGCGTGGCGCTGTGGAGCGTCGCCACGGCGCTCGCCGGGTTCGCGCGGAGCTACGCCGCCCTGTTCCTCGCCCGCGCCTCGGTCGGCGTGGGCGAAGCGGCCTACGGCACCATCGCGCCCCCGCTGCTCGCGGACTACTTCCCGCGCGCCGTGCGCGGCCGGATCTTCGCGATCTTCTTCGTGGCGATCCCCGTGGGCTCGGCGCTGGGCTACGTGGTCGGCGGGCTCGTGGACGCGCACTGGGGGTGGCGATCCGCGTTCTTCGTGGCGGGGGTCCCCGGCCTCGCGCTGGCGCTCGTGGCGCTGCGATTGTGGGACCCGCCGCGCGGGCTCCACGACGAGGACGCGCCGCCGCCCGCCGTCCGGAGCTCCCGGGCGACCTACGCCGCGCTGCTGCGCAATCTCCCCTACGTGCTGACCGTGGCGGGCTACGCCGCCTACACGTTCGCGCTGGGCGGGCTCGCGACCGTGATGCCGAGCTTCCTCCAGCGGGTGCGCGGCCTCGGCGAGGCGAAGGCGACCGTGACCTTCGGCCTGGTGGCGGTCACCACGGGGCTCACCGGCACGTTCCTCGGCGGGTGGGTGGGCGACCGGCTCCTGACGCGGACCCGGCAGGCGTACCTCTGGCTCTCCGGCCTGGTGACGCTGGTCGCGGCGCCCCTGATCCTCCTGGCGCTGACGGCGTCGCAGCCGGCGCTCTACTGGACGGCCATCGTCGCGGCCGAGTTCCTGATGTTCGCGTCCACGGGCCCCATCAACACGGCCATCGTCAACGAAGTCTCGCCCGAGATGCGGGCGACGGCGGTGGCGCTGAGCATCTTCGCGATCCACGTCTTCGGCGACGTGCCGGCCCCGACGCTGGTGGGGATGATCTCCGACCGCAGCTCGCTGGGTCAGGCGGTGCTCATCCTGCCCGTGGCGGCGCTGCTCGGCGGGGTGATCTGGGTGCTGGGAGCGAGACGGGGAGAACGGGCGGACGGGCTGCAGCCCGGACGAGGCGGCTCCTAGGCCGCCCGGCGGACGGCCGCGCGGCCGGCTCAGCAGGAACGCCGCTCCGTCGACGACGAAGTGCGGCATCCTGCCCGCCGGCCGCCCGGCGTCGCCGGCCCGGGGTCAGCCGTTCGCGGCCGGATACCGGTAGCGGGTCTCCACGCCGCCGTGGCGCTCCGCGGTCACCGCATCCACGATCCGGCGCGTGGAAGCGTCCACGAGGTAGGTGGTCGTGGCCGCCGGCGCGGCGAACCGCACCACCCAGCCAGGGGCATGGCCGGCCAGCGACTGACGCCGGAGCACGGTGAGCGTGTCCCGCTGCAGCGTCCCGCTCCTCTCCGCGAAGACGGGGACGATCCTGGTCATGCCCGCCCGGTAGGTGCCGAGCGCGCACACCAGCGGCCCGACCTCGCTCGCCGCGAACACCGGCTCGTCGAAGGTCCGGTCGACCGTGCGCTCCGGAGCGTGGGCCCGCCACAGCGTGCCGCGCACGTGGGCGCCGGTGAAGCGGTAGTCGTACCGCACGCCCGTCCCGATGTAGGTCAGCTCGAGCGGCCCGAGGTCGATCGTATCGACGACCAGGCTGTCTTTCCGGCTCGCCGGCGACGCCCACTCGGTGAGCACGACGGCTTGCCGCGCGTCGCCCGGGACCTCGCGCTCCGACATCACGACCTTCCCGGACGGCTGCCCGGCGGTGTCGGCGACCGTGGCGCGGTAGACCGCCA
>JBJKRU010000331.1:0-3341 GCA_046704485.1 Candidatus Limnocylindrales bacterium
GACTGGGACGCCCCGCCAGAGTGAGCGGTGGCGAGCCCGCCACGCCGGACTCCTTCGCGGCTGCACGCACCCCTGGCGTGGCGCTCGCCCGGCGCTCGGGCCGTGCGAGACGGCTGGACTCTGAGTCCATGGTTCCTGCCCGTCGACGAGCAGGGCTGGCGCGAGAGTCCAGATGCGGATCCCTCGCCGGCCGCAGCGCGCCCGATCCGGTCGCGGGCTGGACCACCAGTCCAGCGCCGGACGCCGGGCCGCCCGAAGTCTGGACTCGCAGTCCAGAGCAGCCGGCCCGCGGACCACCGGCGCCGCGATGCGCGTCCTGATCGCCCCCGACTCCTACAAGGGGACGCTCACCAGCGTCGAGGTGGCACGTGCGCTCGCCGAAGGCTGGCGTCGCGCCCGGCCGGCCGATGACGTCCACCTGGCTCCGCTCGCCGACGGCGGCGAGGGGACGCTCGTGGCGATCGAGGCGGCGGGCGGCTGGCGACGCGTCGAGGCGCAGGTGCGTGACCCCCTCCTGCGGCCGATCCCCGCCCCGTGGCTCGTTCGCCACGACGGCACCGCCGCGGTGATCGAGATGGCGGCCGCGTCCGGCCTGTCGCGCGTGGCGCCCGCGGAGCGTGACGCCGCGCGGGCGTCCAGCGCCGGCACCGGCGACCTCATCCGCGCCGCCCTGGACGCCGGGATCCGCGAGATCGCGCTGGGGATCGGGGGCAGCGCCACGAGCGACGGGGCCGCGGGCCTGCTGACGGCGCTCGGCGCGAGGGTCGGCAAGGGGCTGAGAAGCGTCGACCTGACCGGCCTCGATCCCCGGCTGGCCGAGCTCCGCCTCCGCATCGCCTGCGACGTGACGAACCCCCTGCTGGGGCCGGACGGCGCGGCGGCCGTGTACGGGCCGCAGAAGGGGGCGACCCCGGACGACGTGGTGGCGCTCGACCATAGGCTCGCCCGCTGGGCCGACGCCCTCGAGGGCGCGACCGGTCGTTCGGAACGTCTAACCCCGGGCGCGGGGGCGGCGGGCGGCATGGGCTTCGGGCTGCTGTGCCTCACCGATCGGCTCGCCTCGATGGAACTGCGCCCGGGGATCGAGCTCGTGATGGAGGCAGCCGGATTCGACTCCATGCTCGCCACCGCGGACCTGGTGATCACGGGTGAGGGCCGGATCGACGCCCAGACCGCCTTCGGCAAGACGGCCCAGGGTGTGGCCAAGCGGGCTCAGGCGGCCGGGGTGCCGTGCATCGCGGTCGGCGGCAGCGTGACACCCGAGGGGATCGAGGCGCTGGCGGCGTCAGGGGCCCGTGCGGTGGGAGCCTCCGACCCGCCGCTTCCGCTCGCCGAGGCCATGGCGGCCGGCACCGCCCCGCTCGTCGCCTGCGGCGAGCGCCTTGCGCACGAGGTGCGCTGAGAAGGCATCATCTCGAGACGATGAGCCCGAAGACGCCCACCAGCGCGAAGCCGAAGCCGAAGCGGACACGGCGCGCCGCCGACCCCGCGAGGCGGTGGGCGTCGTACCTCCGCCGCTACCGGCCCGGCCTGGTCCCGTATGTGCTCGATGCGCTCGAGGAGCGGTACGGGACGCAGCAGTGGGAACGCCGGCTCGATCCGGTCAGCGAGCTCATCCTCACGATCCTCACCCAGAACACGGCGGACGTGAACGCCGAGAAGGCATTCGAGGCCCTGCGGGTCGCGTACCCCTCCGACCGCGATCCGGAGGAGCACCACCCGGGCATCGGCTGGGGCGGGGCTGGGCTCACCACGGCGGCTCCACCCGACTGGTCGCTCGTGGAGCACGCCCCGCTGCCCGAGCTCATCGACGCCATCCGGCCGGGCGGTCTCGCGCCGCAGAAGGCGCCCCGCATCCAGGCGACGTTGGCCCGCATCCGCGAGGAGCGCGGCGCCTACGACCTCGAGTTCCTCGCCGGCCTCCCCGCGCTGGAGGCGCGCGACTGGCTCACGGCCATCGACGGGATCGGCAAGAAGACGGCGTCCATCGTGCTGGCCTTCTGCTTCGGCATGCCGGTCATGGCCGTCGACCGCCATGTCGAGCGGGTGTCGAAGCGGATCGGCCTCATCCCCGACAAGGCCACGGCGGACCAGGCCCACGACCTGTACCTGGCGCTCGTCCCGGCCGAGCGGATGTACGCGGGCCATGTCTTGCTGATCCACCACGGGCGCGAGATCTGCCACGCGCAGAGCCCGGCCCACGACATCTGCCCGGTGCGCGACCGGTGCCGGATGGTCGACAGGCGGGCGCCCTGACAACGGGCGCCGCTGCCCGCCGCGACGTCGAGGGCCGTGACCACGGGCGCCCGCACTCCGCCGAGCGCCGCGAGCCGCCCTGCCGGCCCGGACACCGCGTACCCTGTGCAGAGCCGTCTGACGCACGAGTCCGGTGACCCGATGACCGATCTCGCCGCCGCCCTCGCCGACCTCCTCGCCTCCGACTTCGCCGCCTCGCCCGTCATGGCCTCCCAGGTCGGGCTGACCGAGTTCGACGAACGGCTCGACGACGTCTCCGCCGACGCGATGGCGGTCCGGGACGCGACGGCCGCGGCCATGCTCGCCCGCCTGGACGCCATCGGCGACGACGGCCTGGCGCCGGACGAGGTGATCGACCGCGACCTCGCGCGCTCGGTGCTCCGCGGCCGCCTGATCATGGCGCCGTTCGCCCAGTGGCGCCGCGACCCGGTCACCTACTCGGGGCTGGTCACGAGCGGCCTGTTCACGCTGTTCCTCCATCGACTGCGTCCCGAGGCTGACCTCGTCGACGCCGCCGTGGCGCGGCTCGGCCAGGTCGACCGCGTCGTGGCGGCGGGGATCGCCAATCTCGATCCCGCGCTCGCCCACCCGCTCATCGTGGAACGCGGGCTTGGCGGGGCAAGGGGCGCTGCCCGGTACGTGCGCGACCTCGTCTGGCGCGACGTCGAGGACCCCGACCTGCGGGACCGCCTGCTCGAGGCGGGCACGCGTGCGGCATCCCACCTCGACCGCTACGTGGCCCACCTCGAGACGCTCCTGCCGAAGGCGCACGGCAGCTGGCAGCTGGGCGAGGAGGGGTACACGCGGATCCTCCGCGAGCGCGAGGTGCTCGCCGACGACGCCCGCTCGCTGCGCGAGCGCGGTCAGGCCGAGCTCGAGCGCCTCGACGCCGAGATGGCGGCACTCGCCCGCGACGCCACCGGCAACGCGGACTACACGGAGGTCCTGCGGCGCGACGACGAGATCCACCCGCCCACCGAGGCCGCGATGCTCGAGGCGTACACGCAGTGGACCGCCAGGGCGCGCGACTTCCTGGCGACGACGGGCCTGGTCACGCTGCCGGAAGGCGAGCAGTGCGTGGTGGT
>JBJKRU010000332.1:0-10256 GCA_046704485.1 Candidatus Limnocylindrales bacterium
CCTCCGGGGTGTGCTCCCCGCGGGCCGCCTGCCGTCGGGCGATGAGCCGGTCCACATCCGGCCACCGGGCGGCCCTATGGACGCTGCGCGCGTCGCACGGGCCGCGGGGTGGCCCGGGGACCGTCTCGGTCGCGACGTGGGGCCTTGTTCGGGCCATGACGTAGCCAGTGCACTCCGCCAGGCGCCAGTAGGGCCACTGGGCGGCCCGCGACACTGGACGGCCCGCGATCTGGACGGCCCGCGGCCACTGGACAGCCCGCGATCGGGGCGGACCGCCCCCGGCATGTGACGTCGCGCTCAGCGCAGCGGTGCGATCGCCTGTCCGGCGAGCGCGGCCAGCGCCACCACCACGATCGGCGGCACTCGGCCGGAGAGCAGGAGGAGGAACCCCGCACTTGCGACCGGCACGTCGACCGGCTGCGAGACCGCGCTCGTCCAGACCGGCGTGTAGAGCGCGGCTGCCAGGAGGCCGACGACCGCGGCGTTGGCCCCTGCAAGGCCCTGGCGCACACGGGCCGAGGCGCGCAGCCGGTCCCAGAACGGAAGGGCGCCGAAGACGAGCAGGAACGACGGCGCGAAGATCCCCACCAAGGCGAGCAGCCCGCCAGCCGCCCCGCCCGGGCCAACCGAGGAGACCGCCCCAAGATAGCCCGAGAAGGTGAACAAGGGGCCGGGGACCGCCTGGGCGGCGCCGTAGCCGGCGACGAACGCGGAGTTGCTGACCCAGCCCGGGTCGACCACGTTCGCGTGGAGCAGCGGCAGCACCACATGACCGCCGCCGAACACCAGTGCGCCAGAGCGGAAGAACGAGTCGAACAGGGCCATGCTGTCGTCAAGTCCCGCAAGGAGGGGGAGCGCGGCCAGCAGCGCCGCCAGTGTGGCCAGCAGGGCAACGCCCGTCCGCCGGCTGACCGTCCGCGGCTCACCGACCACGGCTGCCTCGGCGGTACCGGGCAGCACGGCGAGCCCGATCCCCACGCCTGCCGCGATGATCGCCACCTGGGCGAACGGCGTCGCCAGCGCCAGAGCTGCCGCGGTCGCCAGCGCCGCCATCGCGCGCCGCCGCCAGTCCGGCGCGAGTCGACGCGCCATCGCCACCACCGCCTGTGCCACGACCGCCACGGCGGCGAGCTTGAGGCCGGCGACCCAGCCGGCACTCGCGAGATCGAGCCGGGTAGCCGCGACGCCGAGCCCGATCATGAGCGCCGCTGATGGCGCGGTGAATCCGACCCAGGCCGCCAGGCCGCCAGGGATGCCCGCCCGCCGCGTGCCGATGGCGATCCCGAGCTGGCTGCTGGCGGGGCCGGGGAGCAACTGGGCGAGCGCCACCAGGTCGCCGAAGGCCGCTTCGTCGAGCCATTCCCGGCGCAGGACGTACTCCCGGCGGAAGTAGCCGAGGTGCGCCACCGGGCCGCCGAACGAGGTCAGTCCGAGGCGCAGCGCCACGCGGAACACCTCGAGGGGAGAGCCACGCGGCGCGCTCGTCACGTCGGCAGCGTAGCTGACCGGCGTGCCGGAAGCCGGACGGTAGGCTGCTGGATCGTGCACACGCGCCCACAAGGTTGGGCAGCATCGGCAGTCAGGGGCGCTGGCGCCCGACACCTCCCGCCCGCGAGCTGGCCGTGCGCGTCGGCCCCGTGGCTGTGTCGTGGGCGCTGGCGATGCCGGCAGCCGCTCCCACCAGGTCCGGTGAAGGGCGACTGCGTCGGCGCGGGGCCGTCAGCCGCTGCGCACGTCGACCAGGTGCACCTCAAGGTCGGGGTCGAGCCGGAGCACCAGCTCCGCGAGGCTCCTGTGGCGCAGGCGCGACATGGCGCTCGCGGGCTCGTGGGGCAGGACCACGTGTGTCGGCCGGCGGGCCTCCAGGAGCTCGGCGACGCCGGCCGCGGCGTCTGGCGCCTCGACCCGCACGACCTCGGCGCCGAGGTCCACCGCGTCGTCCACGGCCTGCTGGAGGTCGCGCTGGCGGTCGAACGGCAGGCGAGCCGCTGCCGGGCTGTCCACGACCAGTGCGATCAGCGCGCCGTGGAGCAGAGCGGCCAGCGCGGCTGCACGACGCACCGCCCTGGGTGCGGCCCGGCTTTCGTCCACGAGGACCAGCACGCGCTCGGTGACGAGCGGAAGCGGCGCGCTGCGAGTCGCTTCGAGTTGACCCTCGACCCGCTGGGCCGCGATCCGCAGCGCGAGCTCGCGCAGCGCGGTGAGGTTTGGCTCGGTGAAGAACCGGTCGAGTGCAACCTCTGTGCGCTCAGGCGGGTAGATGTTCCCGTGGCGCATGCGCTGGCGCAGCGCGTGCGGGCTCATGTCCACCAGCTCGATCTCGTCGGCGTCGCGCAGGCAGTCGTCGGGGAGGCGCTCGTGCACCGGCGCGCCGGTGATCGTGGCCACCGCGTCGGCCACGCCCTCGAGGTGTTGGATGTTGAGCGTGGTGACCACGTGGATGCCGGCGTCGCGGATGGCCTCCACGTCCTGCCACCGCTTGGCGTTCGGTGACCCGGGGGTGTTGGTGTGGGCCAGCTCGTCGACGAGCGCGACCGTGGGGCGGCGCGCCACGACCGCCTCGGTGTCCATCTCCTCGAGCGTCACGCCGCGGTAGTCGAGGGTCAGGCGGGGCACCACCTCGAGCCCCTCGAGCAGGCGCAGGGTATTCGGGCGACCGTGGCACTCCACGAAGCCCACAACGAGGTCCGTGCCGCGGTCGATACGCCGGTGTCCCTCCTCGAGCATCCGGTACGTCTTGCCGACACCCGGTGCCATCCCCAGGTAGATGCGCAAGCGGCCGCGGCCGCTCTGGCCCTCTGCGTGCCAGCGCGCGAGGAGATCCTCCGGGTTGGGCCGGACGTCGAGCGCGTCGATCTCGAGGTCGCGCATCGGGTGGCTCATCGGGCCGCCGCCGGGGCCGCAGCGCTCGAGGCGAGCAGCCCGTCGAGGTCGAGGTTGAGCTCGAGCACGTTGACGCGGGGCTCACCGACGAACCCGAGCAAGGGCTGCTCGGTGTGCCGAGCGACGACCGCGCGCACGGCACCGGTGGTCATCCCGCGCGCCGCGGCCACCCGGGCAACCTGGTACTCGGCCGCCGCGGGACTGATGTCGGGGTCGAGGCCCGACGCTGACGCGGTGACCAGGTCCACCGGCACCGGGCCGCCCCCGTTGGCCGCCCGCATCGCGTCCACGGCCGCCGTGACGTCCGCGATCAGTTTCGCGCTCGTGGGACCGAGGTTCCTTCCTCCCGACGCGCTTGCGTCGTAGCCGTCCTGGCCTGCGGCGGACGGCCGGCCCCAGAAGTACTTCGGGTCCGAGAAGGCCTGGCCGATCAGGCTCGAGCCGACGGTCCGTCCGTCGACGACGATCATCGAGCCGTTGGCCTGGTGGTTGAACGCCACCTGGGCGACGACCGTGATGAGCGCTGGGTAGGCGGCACCGGTGATGAGGGTCAGCACGACCAGCAGCATGACAGCCGGGAGGAGGGCCTGGCGGATGAAGGAGCGCATCGGGGTCACCTAGGCGAGATGCAGGGCGGACACGATCAGATCGATCGCCTTGATTCCGAGGAACGGAGCGATGATCCCGCCGAGGCCGTAGACGAGGAGGTTGCGGCGCAGCAGCTCGCTGGCCGGGGCCGCCCGGAAGGCGACGCCGCGGATCGCGAGCGGGATGAGCGCGATGATGATCAGCGCGTTGAAGATCACCGCTGACAGGATCGCGCTCTGAGGCGTGGCCAGGCCCATGATGTTGAGCGCGCCCAGCTCCGGGTACACGCTCACGAACATGGCCGGGACGATGGCGAAGTACTTCGCGACGTCGTTCGCGATCGAGAACGTCGTGATCGAGCCCCGCGTGATCAGCAGCTGCTTGCCGATGGCGATGACCTCGAGCAGCTTGGTCGGGTCCGAGTCGAGGTCGACCATGTTGGCCGCCTCCTTGGCGGCCGAGGTCCCGCTGTTCATCGCGAGGCCCACGTCGGACTGGGCGAGCGCCGGCGCATCGTTGGTGCCGTCGCCCGTCATGGCGACGAGGTGGCCGTCCGCCTGCTCCTTGCGGATGAACGCGATCTTGTTCTCGGGGGTCGCCTGGGCGATGAAGTCGTCGACGCCGGCCTCGCGGGCGATCGTCGCGGCGGTTCGCGGGTTGTCGCCGGTGATCATCACGGTCCGGATGCCCATTCGCCGGAACTCGGCGAACCGCTCGACGAGGCCCTCCTTGACGGTGTCCTTGAGCTCGATCATGCCGATGAGATGGTCGTCGCAGCGGATCGCGAGCGGCGTGGCGCCCTCGTCCGAGATCTGATCGGACATCGAGGACACTTCCGGCGGGAGCGAGCCGCCGACACCCTCGACGATCGCGTCGACGGCGCCCTTGAGGATGAGGCTGCCCTCGATCGTGCGGACGCCGCTCGTGCGCGTCTCGGCGCGGAACGGGATCTCCTCGGCGATCGTGGCCGCGAGGGCCTCGAATCCCACCTCGTCGGTGGTGCCGGCGGCCGCGCCCAGCTCGGACAGCCGGCGTCGGGCGAGCGTGACGACCGAGCGGCCCTCGGGCGTCTCGTCGCGGATCGAGGTCAGGAGCGCGAGGCGCACGGCCTCGGCCTCGGCGACGCCGGCAGCGGGTGAGATCGACGCGGCGAGCCGGTTCCCATAGGTGATCGTGCCCGTCTTGTCGAGGAGGATCACGTCAACGTCGCCCGACGCCTCGACCGCCCTCCCGCTCATCGCGAGCACGTTGAACCGCGCCACGCGATCCATGCCGGCGATCCCGATCGCGGACAGCAGGCCGCCGATCGTGGTCGGGATGAGGCACACCAGGAGCGCGACCAGGGCGACCGTGTCGACGGTGGCCCCGGCGAAGGCGCCGAACGGCCGCAGGGTCACCGTGGCCATCAGGAAGATGATCGTCAGGCCGGCGAGGAGGATCGCGAGCGCGATCTCGTTGGGCGTGCGCTGGCGCTTCGCGCCTTCGACGAGCGCGATCATGCGGTCGAGGAAGGTCTCGCCGGGATCGGACGTGATCCGGATCACCAGCCGGTCGGAGACGAGCGTCGTGCCGCCGGTCACCGAGCTGCGGATGTCGGTGCCGGGCTCCTTGAGGACGGGGGCGGATTCGCCCGTGATCGCCGCCTCGTTGACCATGCCCAAGCCCTCGACCACGTCGCCGTCGCCGGCGATGATCTCGCCTTCCTCGACGACGATGATGTCGCCCTTGCGGAGTTCCGCGCTCCCGACCGTCTCGAGCGAGCCGTCGGCGCGGCGGCGGCGGGCCGTCGTGTCAGAGCGGGTCCGGCGAAGGGTCGCCGCCTGGGCGCGTCCGCGGGCCTCGGCCACGGCCTCGGCATACGTGGCGAACAGGACCGTGAACCACAGCCAGATCCCGATCTGGAGCTCGAAGCCGGTGCCCGAGGATCCGGTCAGCGGCTGGAGGCCGGTGATGTGGGCGAGCCAGGTGACGGAGACGAGGACCGCGGTCAGCTCGACCACGAACATGACCGGGTTGCGGATCAGGAGGCGCGGATCGAGCTTGCGGAAGGCATGCGGCAGGGCCGCGCGCAGCAGCTCCGGGTCGAGCACGCCGCGTGGCTTGGGCGCCTGGGCGCCGGACGGCTTGGACCCGCCGAGGGTCACGAATCGCTGGAACCGGCGCGTGCCGCGGCCGAGGTCGATGGACATCAGGGATCGCGGGATGCTCATGGCTCTAGAAGGTCTTCCCGGCGTTCTGGAGGAGCTGCTCGACGATCGGGCCGAGCGCGAGCGCCGGGAAGAACGTGAGCGCGCCGACGATGACGATGACGCCGATGAGGAGGACGACCCACAGGCCGCCGGTCGTCGGGAACGTGCCGAGCGAGGCCGCGACCCGGCGCTTGGCGGCCATCGAGCCTGCCAGCGCCAGGATCGGGACGATCATCCCGTACCGCCCGATCAGCATCGCGAACGCGCCCGTGATGTTGTAGAAGGGCGTGTTGCCGCCGAGGCCGGCGAAGGCCGAGCCGTTGTTGCCCGTCTGGCTCGAGTACGCGTAGAGGATCTCGGCGAAGCCGTGCGGGCCTTTGTTGAGCGGGCCCGCCAGGCCCTCGGGCGCGACCGTGGCGAGCGCGGTGAAGCCGAGGATGCTGGCGCCCAGGACGAGCGCGGTGAGCATCGCCATCTTGATCTCGAAGGCCTCGACCTTCTTGCCCAGGTACTCGGGTGTGCGCCCGACCATCAGCCCCGCGATGAACACCGCGAGGATCGCCCCGATGGTCAGCATGCCGTACATGCCCGCGCCGATCCCGCCCGGCGTGATCTCGCCGAGCTCCATGTTGAACAGCGGCACGAGCCCGGACAGCGGCTGCGCGCTGTCGTGCCAGGAGTTCACCGCGCCCGTGCTCGTGCCAGTTGTCGCCGCCATGAACAGGGCGCCCACGCCGGCGCCGAAGCGCGTCTCCTTGCCCTCCATGTTGCCCAGCGCCGCCTGGTTCACGGACGCGGGGAAGAGCGGGTTGCCGGCGGCCTCGAGGTGCATCGCGAGCACGGCCCCGCCGACGAGGACGATCGCCATGGCGGCGAAGATGGTCCAGCCCTGGCGCTGGCTCTGGGCATACCGCCCGAAGGTGTAGGTCAACGCAAAGGGGATCGCGAGCAGGGCCGTGATCTCGAGCCAGTTGGTGAGCGGGGTGGGGTTCTCGAATGGGTGCGAAGAGTTGGCGTTGAAGAATCCGCCGCCGTTGTTGCCCAGCTCCTTGATCCACTCCTGCGAGGCGACCGGGCCGAGCGCGATGCTCTGGGTCCCGCCCTGCAGGGTCGTCGCAAGCTGCGCCGAGTTCCACGTCTGCGGCACGCCCTGCCACACCAGCACGATCGCGCCGACGATCGAGATCGGCACAAGGATGTAGAGGACACCGCGGGTGAGGTCCACCCAGTAGCTGCCGATGGTCTTCGCGCTCCGGCGGGTCAGCCCGCGGAAGAGGGCGATCGCAATGGCCATCCCGGTGGCCGCCGAGGTGAAGTTGCGGACAGCGAGCATCGCCGCCTGCGTGAAGTACGTGGCGCCGGTCTCGCCCGAGTAGTTCTGCCAGTTGGTGTTGGTCTCGAAGCTGACGCTCGTGTTGAACGCGAGATCCGGGGTCATCGCCGGGATGCCGCCCTGGTTGAGCGGCAGCGATGCCTGGAGGCGGAGGATCACGTAGCCCGCGAGGATCGCGACGCCCGCGAACACGAGGACGGCCACCGTGTAGCCCTTCCAGCCCTGCTCCGCGGACTCGTCGATGCCGGTCACGCGGTAGACCAGCCGCTCCACGGGTCGGATCACCGGGCTCAGCGGGGTGCGCTCGCCCTCCATCACCGCGTAGATGTAGCTGCCCAGGAGCGGGGTCAGGAGCAGGAGGGCGGCGGCGATGGTGATCAGCGTGAGGAGGTCGCCGACGGGCATCGCTAGAAGTCCTCGGGGCGGAGGAGCGCCCACAGGAGGTAGATGAACACGAAGGCCGCGGCGAGTGCGGCAAGCAGGTCGAGGGCGGTCAACCGCGCACCCGCTCGACGAGCGCGACATAGAGGGCGGCGACCACGGCGCTCGCCGCCATGATCAGCGCGATGGACAGGTCGGACATGGGCTAGGCGGTGGCCTCCGGCGTCGCTTTTCGGGACGCGAGAACCCGCTCGATCGTCGCCAGGAGGGTCTCGAGCGGGAAGGGCTTGGGCAGGTAGCCGGCGACGGCGAACTCTGCGAGGCGGCGGTGGTCCACCGTCACCGCGGATGCGATGACCACGGGTGGCGCAGCTGCCCTGGTGAAGTGCTCCGAGCGGAGCAGGTCCCAGCCCGTGTTGCCCGGCAGGTTCAGGTCCAGCAGGACCATCGCTGGCGCGCGTTCCGCCTCGAGGGCGTCCTGTGCCGCCTCGGCCGATTCGGCCTCCAGCACCACGTAGCCGCGGCGGCGGAGCCAGGTCGCCACGATGTGCCGGAACGGCTCATCGTCCTCGATGATCAGGATGGGGGCGCGATCAGCCATCCGCCGCCTTGGCGACCAGGAGCCCCATGGGCTGGGCGTCCAGCGACCACACCGGGACCACGTCGATGTGGGCGGCGCTCGCCTCCGAACGCGCCTGCTCGAGCAGCTGGCCCGCGAAGCGGAGGCCAGCGCACTCGACGCGCTTGGCGCTCCCCGAGGCGACGAGTCCGATCGCGGCGCGCACGATTGACAACTCGACCTCGAGCGCGGTGACCGCGCGAGCCGCTGGCTGGCCGGGAGTCCTCATGCCACTACGGTGCGCCGGGCCCCCAAGAGGCGACGGCGTGTGTGTTGGCGCCACCCCTAAAGAACCTCTATGGTTCTCTGCCGCTACCCCTCGCCGCAGTCAGCCTCGCGGATGCGGTACCCGACGCCCGGCTCAGTCACGACCAGGTCGCGCAGGCGCCCGTCCGAGTCGGCGGCGGCGAGCTTGCGCCGGAGTTGGCTGACGTGGACATAGACGTAGCTGTCCTCCCCCTGATACGCCTCGCCCCATACCGCGCGCAGGATCCGGTCCTTGGTGACCAGGCGGCCGGCATGGGCCAGCAGGACGCGAAGGATCTCGAACTCGCGCGGGGTCAACTCCACGGGGCGTCCGCTGACGGTCACCTCGTGCCGGGCGGCGTCGAACAGCAGCGGCCCCACGATGACGCGGCCGGCCGGATCGGCGATCGGTCCGCCAGCACGACGCAGCGCCGCCCGAAGCCGGGCGTGGAGCTCGGCCACGCCGAACGGCTTGGTCACGTAGTCGTCCGCGCCCGGCTCGAGCGCCTCCACCTTCTCGCGTTCCTCGTACCGCCCCGAGAGGATCACGATCGGCGTCCCTGCGTCACGGCGGAAGCGCGTGACCAGCGTGAGGCCGTCCAGGTCGGGCAGGCCGAGGTCCAGGAGCACCACGTCGGGACGGCGCGCCTCCCAACGGCGCTGGGCGGCGGCGGCGTCCTCGGCCTCCTCAACGGCATAGCCGCGCGCGCCCAGCTCGCGCACCAGCGCGCGCCGCGTCTCGCCGTCGTCCTCCACCACGAGGACCCGCGGCGCGCTGGTCATGCCGCGCCGGCCCCGCTCGCGGCCGGCACGCCAACGGCCGCCAGGTCCATGTCGATGGCGAGACCGCCGAGGTCGCTCCGCCTGGCCCCGCAGCGGCCGCCCGTCGCCTCGACGAGGCCGCGCACGACCGCAAGCCCGATGCCGGTCCCCGCGCGCGAGCCGCGCGGCCCGCCCGGGACTCGGTAGAACTTCTCGAACAGCCGCGGCAACGCCTCGTCGGGGACCCCCCGACCGCCGTCCTCGACGGTGAGGCGCACGAAGGGCTCGTCCTGGAGCGCATGCGCCGACACCCGGATGAGCGTCGCGGGCTCTGTGTACTTGACCGCGTTCTCCAGCACGTTGGTCAGCGCGTCGTCGAGGAAGACCGGGTCCACGAGCACGGGCGGCGCGTCGAGGGAGAGCTCAATGGGGCGACTGCCGAGGCGATCGCGGAGGCGGTCTACGGTTCGCCCCGCCAAGTCGTCGAGATCGAAGGCGTCCCGGTCGGCGCGCAGCGCCCCCGCCTCGATCCGCGACAGGTCGAGGAGGTTGGTCACCAGGCGGTTGAGGTACTCGACCTCGCGGTCGATTGCGGCGGCGCTCTCGGCCCGGTCGGTGTCGTCGAGGCCGCTGTCTGGGCGCAGCGAGCCCGCGGCGGCGCGGATGGTCGCGAGCGGCGTCCGCAGGTCGTGCGACACCGACTGGAGCAGCGCCGACTTGAGGGCGTCGCTCTGGCGGGCCACCTCGGCAGCGCGGGCCTCCGCGGCGAGGTGATCGTTCGCGAGCGCCTGGGCGGTCTGGTCGGCGACCGCTGCCAGCAGCCGCGTCTCGGTTCGGCCCGGCAGGCCGGCCCTGCGGCTGCGTGAAGCCCAGACGGAGCCCAGCTGCCCGTCGCCTACCTCCACCCGCACGCGGAACAGGGCGAGGCCCGCCACCGGCGCGACGCGCCCGGCCCCCGCCTGATGGACGCGGACCCAGGCCGCCGGCTCGTCGCCGGGCGTTCGACGCAGCACCTGGACCACGGTCGCGGTCGGTCGCGGGCCGGTGCCCGTGTCAGCGGCCAGATGCTCCCGGCCTTCGGGCCCGAGCGAGATCCACACCCGGTCCATGGCCGCCTCGTCGCGCAGGATCCCGGCCAGCCGCGGCAGGACCGCGACCGCGCTCTCGCGGGTGGCGAGCGCGTGACTGGCGCGGAAGAGTGCCACGGCCTCGCGCTCGCGCTGCCGGGCGTCATTGGCCCGACGGCGCTGAAGCG
>JBJKRU010000333.1:0-21106 GCA_046704485.1 Candidatus Limnocylindrales bacterium
TCTATCGACATCAGGGGGTCAGTGGGGGGCGCGCCGGCCGGGTCGAGCGCCGCCCCGGCCCCGTGTAACAGGTGCGCGCTGGCGGCCCACGGGGCATGGACGCTCGCGGCGCCGACGGCGGCCGCGAGCACGCCGAACGCCACTGCGGCGCCGGCGAAGATGCGGCCGGCCTGGGCGGCGCTCCACGACGGGCGGCGGCGGGCGACCCAGCCGACCGCCACGACGATGCCCTCGAGCGCGAGCACGTACCCGTGCGGTGCCAGCGCCACCGCGGAGTGGATGAACGTCCCGCCCGGCACGTGCACCGCGGACACGATCCCCGAGAACAGGAACAGCGCCACCGCGTAGGCGAGGTACGGCGCGAACCAGGTGTCGCGGCGGCGATGCCAGGCGCCCACCAGCATCGGCGGCACCAGGACGAGGGCGCCCACGAGCACGCTGAATATGAACAGCGCCGCCACAAGCCCGCCGAGCCGGGTCAGCAGCAGCGGCCCGATCCCCATCCCCAGCAGGTAGTTCAGGTTGGCCGGCGTGGTGATGCTGTTCCACTCGCCGATGCTGCGGACGAACAGCACCTTGCCCGTGGCCGTGGACGGCGAGAGCGAGCCGAACACCAACAACTGGCGGGCGAACCACGGCCCGACGCAGGCGAGGAACAGGCCCACCGAGCCGATGGCCGTCCAGAGCGGGACTCGCGGGGGTCTCGGCGGCTCGGCGCCGAAGGGGCGCCACGTCCGCCAGCGGTCCCACAGGAACGCCAGCCCCATCACGCCCAGCACCAGCACCCCGTCGTTGCGCGACAGCGTGGCCAGGCCGGCGAGCAGGCCCGCCAGCAGGAACGAGCGGCGGCTGCCCCGGAGGCCGCGGGCGGTGAGCCACAGCGCCCCGGCCACCATCGGCTGGTAGAGGCTGAAGTTGTCCGGCTGCGCCATGTAGACCCACGAGAGGGCGGGGAAGGCGGTCAGCAGCCCGGCGCCGATGGCGACGTACCGCGGCACGCCGGCGTCCCGCCCGATCACCCAGGCCAGCGGCGCAGCGGTGGCGCCGATGAGCGCGAACGGCAGGGCCGACGCGAGCGCCGTTGGCCCCAGCAGCCAGATGAACGGCACCTGGACGATCGACGCCAGCGGCATCCAGTGGGCGTTGGACGGGATGGGCAGCGTGGGGTTGGCCGGGATCCTGCCACCCACCTCGGCGAAGATCCAGACGACGTCGACGTGGAACCCGTGGCCGGCCGCCAGCTGGCGCGCCACGTCCACGTAGTAGAACGAGTCGGGGTACGCGGGGTCCGCGAACCCGCCGACCAGGACGAGCCGGCCGACGAACGCGAGCAGGTACAGGGCGATCGGGATCCCCACGGCCGGTGCAGCCTAGCACCGGGCGCGGGCGCGCCGAAGGGGTACGAATCGCCCACCGCGACCACCCCGCCCACCGGCTCCGGGCCGCCTGGGCCCCTCGGTGGCCCTACGGTTCCGCGCCGGGACGCTCTGGCCGCACGGCGGCCGGAACAGTGAGCCGCGGGCCTCGCCGCGGTCGCCCCGGGCCTCGGGCTGGCCCGTCTGCGCCGCGACGGAACCGCCGGACTTCAGGGCGGCCCACCGTGACGACGCGGTAATAGCTTGACATTTTACCGCCTGCGGTAATACTTGCGGCCATTACCGGAGGCCGTGTGCGATACCGACTGCGCGGACGCGCCCTCACCAAGCCGCTAGCCGACCTGGACCAGCGGCGCTGGCTATTCGACAACCTGCCGATCGACCCCACCCACGCGGAGTGGATGCGTCGCCGTGCCTGGGTGCGGACCATCCACGGCACGGCACGGATCGAGGGCAACACAGCCTCCGATGTCGAGGTCGAGGCGCTGCTCGCCGGGGAGGGCTCGACGAAGATCAGCGACAAGGAGGCCCGCGAGATCATCGGCACGCGCGACGCGCTGACGCTCGCGGACGAACTCGCCGGCCGCAGGATGACCCCCGACGAGGCGGTCATCCGCGAGCTGCACCGCCGCGTCCTGTGGAACCAGAGCCCGCTGCTGACGCCCGGCGAGTACCGCCGCGGCGAGAACCGCGTCGTCGATGCGAACCGCAACCCGATCTTCAGCACGCCGCCCTCCGGTGACGTGCCCGAGCTGATGCGCGAGTTCGCGGCCTGGCTCTCGACGGCGACCAGGCGACACGATCCGCCGGTCGTCGCGGCCCTCGCCCACCTCGAGTTCGTCGCCATCCACCCCTTCAACGACGGGAACGGCCGGACGGCGCGGGCGATCGCGAGGATGATCCTCGTGCGCCACGGCTACGCGCTCGGCGGCCTCGTCTCGCTCGACGCCCAGCTGGACCTCGACCGCAACGCCTACTTCGCGGCCATCCGCGACTCCGTGGGGCGTGAATACACGCCCGGCTACGACGCGACGCCCTTCGCGCGCTACTTCGCGGCCTCGATCACCCGGTCGGCGGACCACGTGTTAGCGAGGATCCGCGGGCTGGGCGAGGTCATGGTCGAGATCCGCAGGGCGATCGCCGACGGGTCGCTCCCGCCGTCGATGATCGACGGTCTCGCGTACGCGTGGGTCAACCGGCACCTTCGTGCCGGGGACTACATCCGGCTCACCGGCCGGTCGCCGCAGAACACGACGCGCGACCTCGACGCCGCGGTCAGGGGCGGTTGGCTGCTCGCCACCGGCGAGCGCCGCGGCCGCTACTACGTGCTCGGCCCGGCGCTGCTCAGGACCCCGGCCCAGGGCGAGATCGCCTCGCCGTCGGCATGACCAGCGGTGGAGCCGTCCCGAGCGCAGCTCTGCTGTGCGTCTCGCGTAGCCACCTGGAGGCTTGACAGGGCGAGGGCCTCGCGCTGATAGTGAATACGCTATCAGGGAGGCGACGACATGGACGCGAGGGCGGTCGTGCGAACCGAGCGGCGCCGGGCCGGCCTCACGCAGCGCGAGCTGGCGGAGAGGACCGGCGTGCCGCAGAGCACGATCGCGCGCATCGAGCGCGGGCAGACGGACCCGCGCGCATCGACGCTCAACGCGCTCCTGGTCGGGTGCGGCCGATCCATGACCGTCGGTGGATGGCGGGCTGAGGCCGGGCGGGGAATGTCCGAGCGCGCGCTCCGCTACCTGCCCGAGATGACGCGGCGGATCGCGGACCGGTTCGCGCCGTCGAGGATCATCCTGTTCGGCTCGCAGGCGCGCGGCGAGGCGGCGCCGCTGTCCGACATCGACCTGCTGGTCGTCTTCGACACGGCTGGCGACCGGCGTGCGCGCCGGGTGGCGATCCGGGCTGCGCTGGCGGACCTCATCGTGGACAAGGACATCCTGGTCGCCACCGAGGCGGAGGCGACCCTGCCGCGTGCCGGCTCCATCCTCTCGACGGCGCTCACTGAAGGCGTCCCGCTCTATGTCGCCTAGGCGGAGGCATCCGTCGGCGGACTTCGAGGCCGTGGCCGCCCGATGGCTGGGGTTCGCGCGGGGCGATCTCGACAGCGCGGTGGCGCTCCTCGGGACGGCCACGCCCGCTCGCAACGTCGGCTACCTGGCCCAGCAGGCGGCCGAGAAGGCGCTCAAGGCGGCGGTCCTGCTCGGCGATGCGCCGTTCGAGATGACGCACGACCTCAATGCCGTCGCCGCCCAACTGCCGGAGGGCTTTCCGGCCCCCGTCGACACCAATGCCCTCGCCTGGCTGGCCGACCTCGAGACGTCGGCTCGCTATCCCGACGACGGCGACTCGATCACCGGAGACGATGCGCGGCGGGCGACGGCGCTCGCCGAGACGATCCTCGCCGCCGTCGCTGCCCACTTCCGGGCGCGGGACGTCGACGCGACGCAGATCGTCGCGGAGTAGGACCCATGCCGCCCGTGCCCGCCCTCGCGACCCGGCTGTCACCGCAGGGTCGGCGTGCTGTGATGGCGGTGCTGTGGATCGGGGCGGTGGTTGGGACGCTCATCGGCCTCGGCGCCTTGCGGCTCCACCTGACCACGGACCCCCTGGCCGACGTGCACGCCTACTACGACGCCGGCGCGCGCCTCAACGCGGGGCTCCCCCTGTACGTCCAGCCTGCCGGTACGGACGACCCGGCCTTCTACCGGTACCCGCCGCTGCTCGCGATCGCGTTCCGGCCGCTCGCCCTGCTGACGTTCGATGCGGCCGCGGCGATCTGGGTGGTCGTCCTCCTTGCGGCCACCGGCGTGACGCTGTGGCGGATCGGCGTTCGCAGAGCCTCCTGGATGGTGCTCGGGATGCTGGCGATGCCGCTGCTGTGGACGCTGGCGATCGGGCAGGCGCAGGCGCTGGTGACGATGCTGCTCGCGTTCGGCAGCCCGTTCGGCGTGGCCCTGGCCGGGCACCTCAAGCTCACGCCATGGCTGGCTGGGATCTACTGGGTGGGGCGCCGAGACCTGCGCTCGCTCGCCCGCCTGGCCGGCTGGACCATTGGGTTGGGGCTCGTCCAGCTCGCCCTCGCCCCGCAGGCGACGCTGGACTACCTGCGGTTCCCCTCGCTCGCCCAGGTGGGTGACGTCGTGAACCTCTCGCCCTACGCCGTGAGCCCCGTCCTCTGGGTGGTCTTCGTCGTCATCGGCACCGTGCTGGCATGGCGTCTCGCCGCCACGCGATGGGGCTGGGTCGCAGCCGTGGCGCTCTCGACGCTCGCGACGCCGCGCCTGCTCGCGTACCAGCTCTCGTCGCTGGTGGCAGCGCTCGGTGGTCCTCGCGACCCTGAGCGGACCGAGGCGGCCTCGTGAGGCGCGCCGCCGACGGGCTCGCGGCCTGGCTCCTCGTCGGGGTCATCGGCTGGGCGGGCGTCGCCTACATCGGCTGGATGCTGTGGCAGTCCACGCCGCCCAAGGCGGGGTTCGACCTCTCGCTGCTGCTGGAGGCCGCGCGGCGCGTCGCCGCGGGCCAGAGCCCGTACGACCCGTCGATGCTGGCGGGGGCCTCGCCGGACGCCACCGCGCTGTTCTACTCGTACCCGCCGCCGGTGGCGCAGGCCATGACGCTGCTTGCGTGGCTCCCCGACGGGGTGGTCCTGGTGCTGTGGGCGATCGGCGCCGCGCTAGGCCTGCGCTGGGTGGCCTGGCGGCTGGCCGCGGTGGCCGGACGACGGGACCCACGGGCCGACGCGATCAAGGCGGCGGCCGTGATGCCGCTGGTGCTGCCGTTCGCGGTCGCGGTGCTGTTCGGCAACCTCGACGCCTGGTACGGGCTGGCGTTCGGCGCGCTCGTGCTGGCCGTCGGGGCGGGTCCGTCGAGCCGGGGGCGGGCGGTCGCCGGCGGCGTCGCGCTGGGGATCGTGTCGGTGGCCAAGCTGCACCCCGCCCTGCTGCTCGTCTGGCTCGCGGTGCGCGCGCTCGTGGACCGCCGGGGCCCGGCGCGCCAGGTGCTCGCGTCCGCTGTCGCCACCGGCATCGTCGTCGTGGCGGCGAGCGTCCTCGTGGGTGGCTTGGGCCCGTGGCAGGACTACGTCCACGTCGTCGGGGCCGGCTCCGGGGCGGCGGTGGTGGACCCGCGCAACGTGGGACCTGTGTCGCTCCTCGGGCAGGTTGTCCCGCTCGACGGCACCGGGGTCCGGCTCGCCCAGGCGGTGGTGTCGCTGGCGGCGCTCGCCGTGACCGTGCTGGCCGCCTGGCGCGTCCGCGACCCGCTCGCGAGCGTGGCCCTGGCGATCGCCGCGTCGCTCGTGGTGCTGCCGGTGACCTGGTACCACTACCCGGTCGCGCTGATCCCGGTGGGCATCGTGCTGGTCGTGCTCCGGCCGGCGTCCCGTGCGTGGGTCGCCGTCGCCGCGGTGGTGGCGGACATGGCGATCGGGTTCATCCCGCTGCTGTGGGTGGCGGTGGGCGTGCTGCTGGCGGCGACGCGCGTCTCCGCGGACGGCCCGGCGGCGCGCCCGGGCCGGGTTGCTCTCCGGCGACGGCGCTGAATGACGCTCGCGGAGCGCCTCCAGCGGCTCCAAGGACGGCCGACGCTGCTCGCGATCGCGGCGATGAACGCGATCACGGGGCTGGTGGCGGCCTGGGTGCTCGCCCCGCTCTCGTTCGGGGCCGACGCGGACACCTACCGGCGGGGCGCCGAGGCGCTGGCTGCCGGCACGTACGACAAGGACTTCCTCTACTCGCCGCTCGCTGCCCTGCTAGCCACCCCCCTCACGTGGATGCCTGCCGCGGCCGCGGCGGTCCTGATGACGGGCGTCGGGGCGGCGGTGCTCGCCATCGGGATCGCCCTGGAGACCCGGCGCATGGACCCCGTCGACCGCATTCTCGTCGCCGTGGCGGCGTTCGGCTTCCTGCCCGTGGTCAACGAGCTCCTGCTTGGCCAGATCACCTTGCTCTTCGCGGCGGCCCTGTGGCCGATCGTCCGGTGGCCGGACCGGCGGCGGAACGGCGTCGCGTTCGGCATCGCGATGGCCCTCGCCCCCAAGCCCGCGCTGCTCCCTGTGTTGGTCTGGATGCTGCTGCGTCGCCGGCGGGCGCTGCTGGGCGTCGTCGTGGCCGGGGCGGCCACCGCCCTCGTGGGTCTCATGGCGTGTGGAGTTGGCGCACACCTCCACTGGCTCGACGTCCTGACGCGGGCGGGGAGCGTGGACCGACGGGGCAACGTGTCCCTCTGGACCGACGGCGTGGCGGCCTGGAACGTGGCCGCGGCCGTCGTCGTGACCATGGCGACCGCCTTCTGCCTGTGGCGCTCGGAGGACGCCGGGCTCGTTGCCGTCCTCCTGGCTGGCCTTCTGCTGGCGCCCTACACGCTCATCTACTCGGCGACCATCCTGCTTCTGGTGGTCCGCACGACGGCACGCCTCGCGCCGTGGTCGACGCGGGTGCTGACCCTGGCGGCCAACCCCGCCCTGCTCGGGGCGGCGCCGGCGTGGCTCGGCCTGAGCCTCGCGGCCGACGCGGCAGCCGTTTGGCGCAGTCCACGCGAGACCTGACGGTCGCTACTCGACCAGCCTCCGAATCGCGGCCCTGAACACGGACGCGTCGAACTCGGCCGCACGAGCTCGGATGGCGTCGGGGTCGACGCGAAACCCGTCGAGCTCCTCGAGCGCTTCGCAGAGGGCGTCGACCGACTGCTCGCCGAACAGGATCCCGGTCTCGCCGTCGATCACGGTCTCGGCGACGCCGCCCCGCCCGAACGCGACGACCGGCTTGCCCGCCGCCATCGCCTCCACCGGGGCGATGCCGAAGTCCTCCACGCCGGGCACGAAGTAGGCGCTGCAGGTCCGCATCAGCTTGACCAGCCGGGGCCGGGGGACGAAGCCCTCGAAGCGGACCGTCGGGCCGGCCGCCGCCCGCAGGCTCGCGAGCTCCGGGCCGTCGCCCACCACCACGAGGTCGCGGCCCAGCCGGGTCGCCGCCGCCACCGCTAGGTCAACGCGCCGGTAGCGGAGGAGGCGCGCGGCGACCAGCAGGAAGCCGTCGTCGCGGTCGCCCGGCTGGATCTCGTCCACGTCCACGGGCGGGTAGATCACCGTGGACTCGCGGCCCCAGCGCCGGCGGATGCGCTCCTGGACAGTTCGCGAGTTCGCGACCAGGACGTCCGGCCGACCGGCCGCCCACCGGTCCCAGCGCTGGAGCGGGGCGCGGGCGAGCCGCCCGCCGACCCGGCTGGCGAGCCCCGCGCTCGACCCCGCGAGGTACCGGTCGAGGTCCCACGCGTAGCGCATGGGCGTGTGCACGTAGGCGAGGTGGCGCGCCCCCGCGGAGGTGCGCACGGCGTGGGTGAAGGCGACGCTGCTCGAGATGACGAGGTCGTACCGGCGCAGGTCCAGCAGGCTGAACCAGGCGGGGTAGAGCGGCAGGAGGCTGCGGAACCTGTGCGTCGGCCCCACCAGCCGCTGCGCCGGCCACGGGTGGACGCGGGCCGGGTCCAGCCGGCCGCCGAAGCGACGGGCGTCGAAGAACGAGGTGTAGACGTCCGCGTCCGGGAACATCGACGCGAGCTCGATCGCGACCCGCTCGGCGCCGCCCTCGGTGACGAAGAAGTCGTGGACGATCGCGGTGCGCGAACGGTCGTCGGAGACACCCATCGCGGCTACGATATCGCCCGGTCCGCGCGCCCGGCACGTGGCGCGCGCCCCGTTGACGCGAGGACCGGACCACGGATCGCCCGCTTCGGATCACCCTGATCACCGGCTCCCTCCCCGCGATGTCCTGCGGGGTGGGCGACTACGTCGGCCGACTGACGCTCGCGCTCCGCGATGGCGGGCTCGACGTCACGGCCCTGGCGACGCGGGACCCCGCGGTCTCGCCGATCGAGGGCGTGTCCGTCTCATGTGTGACCGCGCGCTGGCGGCTGCGCGATCTGCCGGTGATCCTCCGGGCCGTCGTCGCGTCGCGGCCCGACGTGGTCCACGTCCAGTACCCGACGGTCGGCTACCGCCACGGCCTGGCGCCGCTGCTGCTACTCCCGCTGCTCCGGGTGCTGCGGCCCCGGGTACGGACCGTCGCGACCCTCCACGAGTTCCGGCACCTGCACCCGCTGAACCGCGCCTACATCAGCGTGACCGTGCCCTGGGCGCACGCCCTGGTCACGCCGGACCGGGGCCAGCTCGCGGGCCTGGCCCTGGTCCCGCGCTCTCGGATCGTGGAGATCCCGCTCACGTCGAACATCGAGCCCGCCGCCCCTCCCGACCGGGTGGGGCGGTCCGAGCTGATCGTGGGGACCTGGGGCTTCCTCCGGCCCGACAAGGGGATCGACCGCCTGATCGACGCCTTTCCCGACGTCGCCGCGGCTCACCCGGCCCGGCTCGTCATCGCCGGCGACCCGGGGCCGGACGAGGCGTACGCGACGGAGATCAGGGCCCGGGCGGCGGCGTCGCCGGTGGCTGATTGGATCTCGTTCACTGGCCGCCTCCCCGAGGCGGAGCTCTCCGCGACACTGGCCGGCTTCGACGTCTGCGCCCTCCCGTACGTCGATGGCCTCGAGACGAACCGGGGAACGTACGCGACGGCCCGCGCACACGGCCTGCCGATCGTGACGACTACGACCGGCGAGCCCCGCGTGGACGACGCGGCCAACACCGCCTTCGTTCGGGCCGGTGACCGGTCGGCCCTGGCCGAGGCGATCCTCGCAGCAGCAGGACGACCGCGTGGACCTGTCGACACGGTCGCCACGGCGTGGCGGGCGATCGGCGCGGCACACCGGGATCTCTACGGGGCGCTCGCCCATCGCGAGGGTGGTCGGGAGCGCTGAGCGGATGCCCTAGGCTCCCACTCCGTCGACGCCATGGTCAGTCGACGAGCGCGGAGAGGACGGGCTCCCAGCCCGTTCCGCTGCCCAGGTCGAGCGGGGGGACGCTCCACTGCTCGGTCAGCGCCTCCACCATGAGGTGCGCGAGCGCCTCGACGTCCGACGGGTCAAACCACCGGCAGGCGCCGTCGGGAAGCCCGTCGCGCGGTATGCCTGTGGACACGATGGCGGGGACTCCGCGGACGATGCTCTCCCGTACCGGCAGGCCGAAACCTTCCTCCCACGACGCGTTGACCGTGGCGGCGCAGCCCTGGTACAGCGCCTCGACGTGCTCGTCGGTGGCGTTCGCAAGCCGGATGATCCCGAGTTGCGCGCCATCGCGCAGGACCTCTGCCTCAATGTCCTCGGCCTTCCAGCCCAGCCGGCCGGCGATGGCCAGCTGCGCGCCCGCGGCGCGAGGGTCGGCACGCGCGATACGCCAGGCGTCGATGATGGTCCGGTGGTTCTTGCGGGGCTCGACGGTCCCGAGCGCCAGAAGGTAGCGCCCCGCCAGTCCTGCGGGCGCCGGAGCCGTCGGCGACGTTCCGCGGCGGGCGTGCGCCTCCAGGGTCGGAACGCCCACCCGGATGCGATCGCGTGTTTCCGGATAGCGCTCCGAGACCTGCCGAGCCACGTCGCTGCTCAAGGTGACGATCCGATCGGAGACCGGCAGGAGTTTGTCGATCGCAAGCGAGAAGTCGCGGACCAGTCGCTCGCCGCACCACTCTGGGTGGTGAATCGGGAACAGGTCGTGGACGATCATGCGGACGGTCACGCCGCTCTGGGCGAGTCGGACTAGGTGTCGCGTCGAATCGCCTGCCCAGAATGAGCCCGGCACAAGCAGAAGATCGAGCCGCGAGTCCGGGCGCTCGCTGGGCTGCACGCCACCTAGTACGAGCGACAGGCGACCGTACGTGGTTCTGATCGGGCGGCGGACGGGTTCGGGGATCTCAAGGCGGGCGATCCGCGGCTGCGCCCACCGCATCAGCCGGAGCGCCGCCGACGTTCTCGACCGGTGGGCCTCCCAGCGGAGGCTCTCGGGGGAGACCGCGCGGATGCCGCGTTCGGCCCCCGTCTCGGAGCTGCCGAGCGTGACGGCTGCCCAGGCGTCGATGTCCGTGCGGCTGTAGGCGGTCTCGAGGAGCTCGGAGACAACCCGCTGAATCCCGGTCGGGTGTCGGCCGGCGACGAGCCACGTTGCCAGGTCGTCGACGAGGAGGGCGACCGACGGTGGCGCAGCGACGCGGGTAGGTTCTGCTCGCTCGGCCACGTGTTCAGAAGCGGTGTCCGCTGTGGGGCTGGGCGCCAGTTTACGAAGGGTTGTGGCCGGAGTATACGCAGCGTTCTTGGAGCACTGGTACTCCGCGAGACCTCGGGCGTGTGGTGCACACTCTGCTCGTGACTCTGACCAGCGACGACCACGTCGGCGATCTTGGTCCGATCGTCTACCTCGCGCCCGACTGGCCTTGGCCCTCGACCACGGGCGGTCGCGTGCGCTCGGTCGGGGTAGCGACCGCGCTTGCCCGGGCTGGCCAGCTCACGATCCTGGCGCCGGACCACGCAAGTGCGCACTCCACAGGCTGGAAGGCAGCTGTTGATCGGCTGGCGATGCCCCGGACGGTACTCCGGCGCCGCCGGGACTATGCGGTGGCGCTTGCGCGTGGGAGGGGCGAGCTACTTGAGCGAGCGCTCGATGCGCGGCTTGACGTGGCATTCGAGGAGGAGCTCGAACTGGTGCGGCCGAAGCTCGTCGTGCTCGGAAGTCCCTATTTCGGACCATTCATCGACCGGGCGCGATCACAGGGCGCCCATGTCGTCTTGGATGCAGGCGAAAGCCTTGTTCGGTCTGCTCGGTCGATCGCTCTAGCCAGACACCTGCCGGCGCGTCGCCGACTCCGTGCCGCGCTCGACGCGCTTGCATTCATTCGTCTCGAGCGGCACGAATACCCGCGGGCCAACCAGCTGTGGGTAGCCGCTGAGGCGGATGCTTGGCAGTTGAGGCGTGACTCCGGCGGAACACCCGTCCGTCTGGTACCCAACGTCCTCCCAAGAGCCGTCGAGTCGGCACCAGTGAACGAAGTGATCCGATCCGTCGCGTTCGTAGGATCGTACGGACACCCGCCAAACGCGGCAGCCGCGGCGGAGCTAATGCGCCAGATCATGCCTGCCGTGCGTGCCGCAGGCGGACCTCGGAAGTTGGTCCTGATTGGCCGCGACCCAACACCCGCGATGCTGAAGGAGGCGTCGCTGGACCCCGAAGTGACCGTGACCGGTGTCGTGGATGACATCGCGGGCCCTCTCCGAGAAGCCGGCGTGATGCTGGTACCCCTTCGAGCGGGGGCGGGCACACGGATCAAGATCCTCGAAGCCGCTGCACTTGGTGTCCCAATCGTCTCGACAGTCTTTGGGGCTGAGGGGCTGGGCTTTAGGGAAGGCGAGGAGATCCTCTACGCCGACACGCCTACCGAGTTCGCGCACGCGGTCGCACGACTGGCGGCGGATTCGGCGCTCCGCCGCCGCGTCACCGAAGGCGCCCGAGAGGTTGTGCGAGCGTGCTATGCGCAGGAGGCGGTGGATCGAGCGGTGGCCGAAGCGATCGACGAGATCGGGTGGCAAGGCTCGGGCTCATCTGGCCATCAGCGACTTGATCCCCGCCAGGACGTGTCGTCGAGCCGATCGATCGACGGTCCGTCGGCCTCGAGGCGCCATCGGTGACGACTAGCGGCGTCGCGCAGGTTCCAGGCCAGCGCTGAGACGGTGGCGCGAAGGCTCGTGTCGGCGCCAAGGCCGGTCCAGCGCCCGACGCGGGCCTCGTGGAGCGCTCCAATGGTCAAGAAGTAGGCGAGCGAGGTCAGGTTCTCTCGAGCACTCCCGTTCCGTCGCATGAAGAGGATTGCGTTGCGGCGCAGTTGGGTCGCTGCGCGCACGGACGGCCTGCTCGTTCCGCGCAGGTGGACGATCGATGTAGATGGCTGGACGACGCACCGAAGACGCGCACGCCGGGCTCGTGTGCACCAGTCGGTCTCCTCCCAGTACATGAAGAACTCCGGCGCAAATCCACCGATCGCACGCGCCGCGTCGACAGAGACGAGAAGGCACGAGCCATCGAGCCAGGGCACCTCGTACGGGGCTGACGGATCCTTGGGAACCCGCAGATGCCCGGTGACACCGGTGAGGCGGTTGAGCGTTCCTCCCGCAGAGAATGTTGTCCCGTCAGCATCGAGGACAACGGGTCCGACTGCGGCGACATCGGGCCCGGTGGCTTCCATCAGCCGTGTCAGTAGGTTGGACTGGACTGCGAGCGTGTCATTGTTCAGCAGCAGGACATGTGTGGCCCCATTGGCTTCCGCCCAACTCATGGCGGCGTTGTAGCCCGGGGGGACGCCACCGTTCGATCCCAAGTCAAGTGCTTCGACGGGAGGCCCCGATTCTGCCGCGAGCCGTACTGCCTCGTCCGTCCCTGAGCCGTTGTCGACAACGAGCGTTGGAAGCGGCCAGCCCTCGATATGGCGGAGGCTCTCCAGACACGACTTCGTGGCGTCGTATCCTCGCCATGTGAGGACTGCGATCCGTGGCGAACCGGTCATGCCGACTCCGAACTGATGCAGCCGCGCAACCCGACCCCTCCCGCGAGGCTGCCTGACCAAGACATCGTAGAGGCGGCCGTCGACACCGTCCCCTTCAGCGAGGTGGCTGGCGGCCTTGGCGGCCGTCTGATGTCGGGTGCTGCGACACTGGCGTTTCGCGAAGTCCTCGTCCGGATCTTCCAGATCGGCGGCGCGGTCATCCTCGCCCGGTTGCTCACCCCGGCCGACTTCGGCGTGTACGCGATCGTCGCGTTCGGGGTCTCCGCCCTCACGGTCGTCGGCGACTTGGGACTCGCCCCGGCTTTGATCCAGCAAGCGGCGGAGCCGAGCGAGCGGGAGTACCGCGTCGTCTTCACCGTGCAGATGGGCATCGCGATCGTGGCCGTGCTGGCCGCGTCACTCGTCTCGCCCTGGGTTGCCGCCGCGTTCGGGCTGCCGTCGAAGGCTGTGATCGTGGCGGTGAGCCTTGCCGCGGCCTTCTTGGTGTCAGCGCTCCGGGTTGTCCCGGCTGCCAGGCTGGAGCGACACCTCCAATTCGGCCCCCTCGCGACGGGCGAGGTCGCCCAAGTCGTCGTCTTCGAGGCCGTGGCGGTAGCGGGGGCGGTGGCGGGTCTCGGGTACCTGACGTTCGGTCCGGCCGCGCTCGCCGGGTCGCTCGCGAACGTCGCCGCCGTGATGATCCGGGCGCCATGGCTCCCGGGCCTGGCTTGGGATCGCCAGCTCGCGTCGAGGCTCCTGAGATTCGGACTTCCCTACCAGGGCGGGGCGGTCGTGTCCTTCGTCAAGGACGCTGTGAACCCGTTGTTCTTGGGGTTGTTCGTGGGCGCCGTTGTGGTCGGATACGTGAACTGGGCGACGCAGTTGATCAGCTACCCGGTCCTGCTCGTGACGCTGCTGAGCCGGCTCTACTTCCCGGCATTTGCGCGCCTGTCAGATCGTCCCGACCAGATGAAGCGACTCGCTGAGGCGATCGCTCGCTGGAGCCTGGTCGTGGCTACAGGTCTGATGGTCGCGTACCTCGCAGCCGGCTCTGGATGGACGACGATCATCTTCGGAGCGAAGTGGCTTCCTGCATTGCCCCTCGTTGGATGGCTGGCGTTCAGCGTTCCTGCGGCTGCCGCCGCCACGGTCGCGATGGCCGCGTTGAACGCCGTCGGGCGGAGCCGCGAAACCTTTGCGTTCGCGGTCCTGTGGATGGTTCTGACATGGCTGCTGACGGTCCCGCTCGTGGCCGGGCTCGGCTGGATCGGCTTCGGGCCGGCGAATGTCGGCGTGACCCTGACTGCCCTCATCCTGTTCCGTCGCGTGCAGAGTGCAACGGGCGTGTCGATCGTCGCGGAGTACCTGCTCGCGACCGTTGTCGGCATCGCGGTTCTGTTGACCGCCTCTGCGGTCGGGGCGAGTGCCGCTTCAGGGATCGTGGACGTCGCGATCGTGAGCTCGCTCGCTGCGGCAGGGTTCGTTGGGGGCCGAATGCTGCTCCATCGCGTCATGGCGCCGCAGGACGACCTGATCGACGACCTGAGGGATCTCAGGCGCATGGGCGTCCGCAGGTAATCGCATTCAGACAGATGGCGCTGCACTGTCCTCGCGGTTGGGAGCGATCCCCTGGTCCCGGAATTGCAGCCGTGCCCATGGCACGTCTCGCCTCTTGAAGACGACTGACGCGGTGGTCGCGGCGATCGGGTCGTAGCCCTGCGCAGTGAGATAGGCCGTGATCGGTGAACTGCCGATCTCGCCGAGGGTCAGGAACGAGAAGTCCTCCACCACCACGAACCGCGGCCGGAAGCGCCCCCAGTCGTTTGATCCAAGAACCTCTAGGTCGAGGCCTTCCACATCGACCGACAAGACATCGATGGCCTGGCCGGCAGGTAGGTGCCGCTCAAGCAACTCAACGAGCGGCATGACGTCAACGGTGACCTCCCGCACGACATGCCTTCGGTTGCGGCCCGCCTGGGTCGAGGCCCAATCACGCGAGAACGTGCTTACGCCGCTCTCGTCGAAGACGTAGAACGGCATGGAGCCACGCGCGGCTGCCACTCCGATCTCGACGAAGGCACTTCGCGGTCGGTGTCGTCGGAACAGTTGCCCAGTTCCGGGGCTCGCGTCGACATCGATCCCGGTCCAGCCGGCCTGGTAAAGCACAGCCGTGTTTGAGTGCCGCAGCGGGTGATGCGCGCCCACATCCACGTAGAAGCCGGGGCCAGCGCCTTCGAACAGGTGCGCCAGGAGCCGGTCCTCTCCGGTCTGCGAATACGAGACATGTGCAAGGCCACTGGCCACATCGCGAAGGATTCCGAGTCGTCGGTGGAGGCTGGCGACGGTGCGCCGCGGGTGCGCCAGCCGCCGAAGCCACCGACCGAGCGACGTAGGGGGAGTCGCGCTCATTCGGTCAGCTCGCCCGAAGGCCCGGACGGGTGACCGCTTGAGCCAACTGACGCGTCTGGCCCCTCATATGCCTCCAGCACTCGCTCGGCAAGGTCGCGGTAGCTGGACTCGATCTGCGAGCCACCCCCCAAGCTCGCCAACTCGATCCTCTTCGCATGGACGGTCAACCGATAGAACGCCATCGCAAATGCCAGGTAGAAGCCCTGCCAACCATCGCGGTAGCCCCGCTGTCGGATGTACCGCGTCCAGAACTCCCGGCTCGCGGCTCGGACGCCAGCTCGGATCGAGGCTCGGGGCCGCAGCGACTGGGCCTCGATGGAGGTGTACCGGTCAAGCTTCTGGATGAACTGGCTCGCATCCGCGTAGTTGAAGTGGATGATCGCCTCTGTCTCAACCGCGTTGAGGCGAATGAGACGCGCCCCAGGCCTCGGGTGCATGAAGTCGTGGATCGTTGGCGTGAGTTCGAGGGCGCTCGGCTTGAAGAACCGCGGGTGGTAATCCTGGGTGATCCCCCAGCCGTCGCCGCGCATCAGCCGCCCGAGCAGGTAGTTGGCCCAATGGATGACGACGACGTCGGCCTCGTCACGCTGGGCGATCTCGCGGAGTCGTGACGCCAGAGTCGGTGGGACGACCTCGTCTGCGTCCAGCACGATCATCCAGTCGCCGGTCGCTTGAGCGACAGCGAAGGCGCGCGCTGGGTCCGCGTACCCCAACCGTGGGTGGGAGAAGACCTTGGCGCCAAACGACCTGGCCACGGCGACGGTGTTGTCGTCGCTCTCCATGTCCACGACGACAATCTCATCCACCCATGGCGCGAGCGACCGGAGCGCGTATGGCAGACGCTGCTCCTCGTTGAGCGTGTTGATCACCGCAGAGATGCGCGGCATGTCTCCTACAGTGTCTCCCAAGGTGACTCCCGCGACTGTCGTCAGGCCGTTCGCGGTCGCTATCGTAGACGGCCATGGCACGGACACGGACGCCTATCGGGTCGGGGAAGCTGGGACGAGCCGTGCGGCGCATGGCGCGCCGGGGTGTCACCAGAACGCTCGTCGGCTTCCCGCGTTCGCTCGGGTTGTTCGAATTGGTGCAGTACCCAAGGCTCGGGACGCTCGAGTGGCAGCGTCGCCACGCCCTCGTCATCTCGGAACTCGAGAGGATCCGGCACTAGCATCGGCGGGAGACGCTGACAGTCCTTGATTTCGGCGGAGCAGGCGGGTCGCTCGCGGGCGCGCTCCGGCTCTATGGCGTTCAGGCGCACTACCGGTTGGTGTTGGCCGACATCGATGCCGCGGAGGTCGCGGCAGCGCAGCTGGACGGATTGCTCATCCGCAAGATGGTCTTGGAGCCCGATGGCGCCCTTCCCCTCAACGACCGCGAACTCGATGTCGCCGTCTCAAGCGACGTCTTCGAGCACATCCCGCCACAGGAGCGTGTCCGCTGGGCGGGCGAGCTCGTCCGGATCTCGCGCCTGGGGCAAGTCCACACGTTCCCCGCCGACAGCCGAGACGGTCGTTGGGCATCGACCGAGGCGGACCAGCGCCTGGATGCGTGGCATCGATCGGCGTTCGGGGCCCCGGAGCGCTGGACAGCCGAGCACCTCGCGCACGCCGAGCCGGTCGTCGAGGACATGCTTGCGGCATTCCCGGGCGCTCGCGTTCACGGCTTCGCGAACACTGCGATCTGGCTGGAGATGCTCCAGGACCAGCTGAGTGGCAAGGGTGCCTGGACCCGCGGCGCCTTCGCGCTCAGGTACGCGACGCGGCTTCGACGCGCCGACCAGCGCACCCCATTCAAGGGTTGTCTCCTCGTCCTCGACGAAGCCGAATCGCCGGGGCCAAGATAGGGCGGGTGCCGTACGTGGGCGTCGGCCGCTCCTGTCAGCGCCCCTCCAGCGCCGCCGGGATCGTCTTGGCCATGATCTTCACGTCCAGCCACAGCGACCAGCGGTCGATGTAGTCCAGGTCCAGCGAGGCGCGCACGTCGAAGTCGTCGGCGCGGCGGGCCGTCACCTGCCAGAGTCCAGTCATGCCCGGCTTCATCGAGAGCCGGCGGCGGTGCCAGATGTCGTAGGCGCGGACCTCGGACGCGAGGGCGGGCCGGGGGCCAACGAGGGACATGTCGTCGCGGAGCACGTTCCAGAGCTGCGGCAGTTCGTCCAGGCTGGTCCGCCGCAGCCATCGCCCGGTCCGCGTCACCCGCGGGTCACTCGGCGCTCGGAACTGGCGAGGATCGGCGTCCGGGTTGACCTCCTCCTGCCGGGCTTCGGCGTCCACCTCCATCGTCCGGAACTTCACCACCCGGATGCGCCGGCCGTGGAGGCCGACCCGCGTCTGGCGGAAGAGCACCGGTCGGCCGTCGCGCATTCGGATGACTAAGGCAATGGCCAGCAGGAGCGGCGAGAGGACGATGAGGCACGCCGCTGAGAGCACGAAGTCGATGAGCCGCTTCGCCGCCAGAGCCACCAGGCGGTCAGGACCGCTGACCAATGAGTAGACGGGGGTGCCGTCCAGGTCCTCCACGCGCCCCGCAGCGAATGCGTGGTCGAGCACGTCGATCGGAACGCGGACGATCTTGCCCTCCTCCTCCGCGATCTTGGCCACCGCGTCCACAAGGTTCCACTGGGAGAACGGGAGGCAGACCGCCACCTCGTCGACCACGTGGGCGTGGAGGACGTCCTGCAGGTCCGCCAGCGTGCCGAGGACGCACGAGGGGTCCTCGGCCAGCGATGCGTCGTCGTCGAGGTAGCCGATGACGCTCAGGCCGAGCTCCGGGCGGTCGGCCAGCTTCCGCGCGAACGCCTGCCCGCGATGGCCGGCGCCCACGATGACGACGAATCGCGTGTTGTAGCCCCGGCCACGGAGCCAGTGGAAGCCCAGCCGAAGCGAGGCCCGGGTGGCCAGCGTGACCAGGTACTGGGCGGGGAAGAGCATGAACAGGAACAGGCGGCTGACGTCGGGGAGCTTGAAGAAGAACAGCACGCTGAGCGACAGCAGCGCCATGGCGATCGTCGCGCGCAGTAGGTCGGTCGCCTCGGACCGGATGGACCAGCGCGCACGAGGCCGGTACATCCCGAAGTAGGCGAGGACGGCGACCCACGCCACCGAGTACAGCGCCAGGAACGCGAGCGGCTGCGGGATGACCTGGCGCCACAGCACGTCCCACTCGGGGCCGAACCGGATGACGGACAGCACGACGAGCAGCGCCGCGGCGAAGACGGCGTCGAATACCATGAGCGCGGTGCGCAGGCCGATGGCATGGCGACGAAGCATGGCGTGGAGCCTACGGCGCGCCCGCCAGGGCGGCAATGGTACTGAGGGACCGAATCGTCACTTGCTACTCCGCGAGGACCAGGTGGGGGAGCTCGGGCACGAGCTGGTCGGCTGGCGTTGACCGCCGGTAGGTGTAGATGCCCCAGGCGATGGAGTTGAGGCCTGCGACCGGTTGCCCCGCGCTCTGCGGTTTGCCGACCTCGATCTCGGCCCCCAGAGAGCCACTGCCTCCTGCGACCGTGTCAGCCCAGTCCCGGTACATCTGAGAGCGTTCGTAGTCCTTGGCGCGGGCGGCGACCCGGGCCGAGTACGAGATGGCGGTGATGTCCTGAGGATGGGCGGCGGTGTAGGCGTAGAGCGCGCTTCGCGCAGCGGCGTCGCCGTCCCAGGCGGCCACCACGGCGGGCAGCGAGCCCTGTTCGGCGGGCGAGATGTTCGCCAGCGCTGCCCTCGCCTGCGCCACGTCATCCGCCGAGAGCCAGAGGTCGGCCTGCCCGAACGGGTCGAGCCGCGCGATCGCCGCGTCGCGGATCGCCGGCCACCGGGCGGCGCGCGCGGGGTCCATCCAGAACGGGTCGCCGGCCAGGCGCGGTTCCAAGATCAGGGTCGTCGTGTACCAGGTGCTGGACGAGGACAGGTCACCCATCTGCTCGTACAGCCATCCCGCCGCGAACGTGACCTGCGGCTGCTGCTGTCCAAGACGGAGAGCACGGTCCAGGTCCTGCCGGGCGTCGGCAGTGTCTCGCGCGGCCTCCTCGAGCGCCGCCACGTCGAGCCAGGCCGTGGGCAGGTCGTCGGACTGGGCCAGGCCCCGGAGGGTCTTGAGCGCGGCCGCCGGGTCCGTGCGCGCCTGCGCCAGCCCCAGCGGCAGCTCGATCGCGGGCATCGCCGGGTCCAGTGCGTGCGCCTGCTCGAGGTCGGGCAGGGCGCCGGCCCAGTTCCCGTCCGAGATCATGTTCAGGGCCCGGTCTTGGAGCAGCGCGGACTGCTCCGCCCATCCCGACCACGCGACCGCCGCGACCAGCGCCGCCGTGCCGGCAGCCGCCAGCGCCCGCCTGGCGGGGAGGCGCAGGGCGAGCAGGGGCCCCTCGCGGTCCATGGCGTCCACGACGGCGACCGGCAGCGCCAGCACGAACAGGATGGTCGGCATGTTCGCGAACAGGTCGAACTCCTGCTGGATGGCGATGTAGACCAGGGTGACCGCGGCGGCCCACGCCCATCGGCGCCGCACGGGGTCCCCGCCGCGGACGGCGCGGGCGAACAGGCGCCACAGTAGCCACAGGACGACCACGCTGGCGGCGATCCCGACCACGCCGTACTCGGCCGCGATCTGGGCCGGGAGGTTGTGGGCGTACGGGATGTAGTAGTCGGTCTCGGCAGGCGTGGTGAAGGCGATCCGGTCCGCCACCCACAGCCCCGGGCCGACGCCCAGGACCGGCGACTGCTGGAACATGCGCAGTGCCGCGGCGATGAAGTCGGTCCGGGCCTCGACTCCGCCCGTGAGGAACCGTTCCACGATGCGAGGGCCGAGCGCGACCGCCGCCACGGCGGCCGCCACGACCAGCGCGGCCACGGTCGCCCGTGCGCGACGTGTGCGCAGCCACGCGCGGATCCACGCGCGGACGCCGGGCTGGAGCAGCGCCACAACCGCGAACACTCCCACCGTGCCCGCGATGGCCACCCACGAGGCGCGCGACGCCGTCGTGAACACCACGAATGCGGCGACGACGCCCTGGCCCGCGATGACCGCGACGCGCGCCCGGCTGCCGAAGCCCAGGTGTGCCGCGGTGACGATCACGCCTAGGGCGGCGAGCGCGGCGATCGGGCCCGGGTTGCCGAAGCTGAGGCCCTCGGAGAACGGCCGGAGCGGCGGGGCGGCCAGCCGGCCCACCCAGCCCCACCATGTGATCCAGCGGGCCGTGATGGCGAGGAGGTAGGCGAGCAGCATCACCATGCCCAGGAGCATCGCCAGCGCCGTGATCCTCGGCCGGAAGAACGGGTGGGCGAGGAGCTGCCGGAGCAGCAGGTAGAGGGCGGTGAGGATGACCGAGTAGGCCACGTAGTCGAGCCCGATCCTCGGGTTCCGGGAGGCGAGCATCGACACCGTCATCACCGCCAGCGACACGGCGAACGCCGGCCAGAGCCGCGCGTCCGGACGCCAGCGCGCGTCGCGCAGGGCCGCAACGGCCCAGGCTAGGACGAGCACGGCGATGATGACGACCGAGCCGACGCGGACGCGGGCGTCGTAGACGCCGTAGTACGAGCCGGCGAAGAAGTAGACGTACGCGGTGGCCACCGCGAGCAGCGGCCAGACCACACGCTGCGCGGTGGTGCCTCGCTGCTGTCCCCCGGCGTCGTGGTCCCCGTACGTCACCGCGCGATCCTAACCGACCGGCGTGACGCCGATAGCCGTCGGAGGAGGGGCTGCCCATGGCCCACTGGTCCCGGTTACGCGTCGTTGTGCGGCCCCGTAGACTTCGGGCAATGCCACACGAGTCCCTGACCGTCGTGCTCCCCGCCTTCAACGAGGAGGCGCGCCTCGGCCCCGCCCTCGACGAGCTGTTCGGCTGGCTCCACGGGCCTGGCCGCGAGGCGCTGCCGCCCGACATCCACGTCGTGGTGGTGGACGACGGGTCCTCGG
>JBJKRU010000334.1:0-7064 GCA_046704485.1 Candidatus Limnocylindrales bacterium
TGTTCATTCGGACCGGCAGTCTGCGCTGGCCGACGGCCGCCCACGTGCTCAACGACCTCGGCAACCTGAACATCTTCGTGTTCATGGGCCTGACCGCCGTCCTCTGATCGTCGGGTCAGCCGAACGCCCGTCTGGCAGCTGGCGTGGAGGCCCACGGCCGGGGATGGATGACCGGCCCGCTTCGGGGAACGCAAAGGACCCTGTTGCTCGGACGTTCGTCCCCCCGAACCGATCAGCCCGTCAACCAGCTCGAGGAATGCCGCGATGTGCCTCAGTGACGCCGGGCTCGCACGCCGCTTCCAGAGGAACTCGCTACGCGTCACGGCGGGCGACCGCGATCATCCCGGCCGCGAGCGGTAGCAGCGAGTAGCTCAGCATCGCCACCACGGCAACAGGCGGCGACAGGGCGGCGCCCCCGGCGGGGCGCCGTGACCGAGGCGATCCGAGTCCTCGTCGCCGACGATCAGGCGCTCGTACGCGGCAGCTTCAGGGTGCTCATCGAGACCGCGGCCGGCATGGTCGTCGTCGGCGAGGCGGGAACTGGTGCCGCGGCAGTCGAGCTCGCCGCAGCGCATCGGCCCGACGTGATCCTCATGGACATCCGCATGCCCGAGTTGGACGGCATCGAGGCGACCCGACGCATCGTCCGCGCCTCGGACGGCCGCCAACGCGTCATCGTGCTCACGACGTTCGACCTCGACGCCTACGTCTACGCCGCGCTGCGGGCAGGTGCCAGCGGCTTTCTGCTCAAGGACGCGCAGCCCGAGGATCTGTTGAACGCCATCCGGGTGGTCGCAGCGGGGGACGCCCTCTTGGCGCCTGGCGTCACCCGCCGCCTCATCCAGCGGTTCGCTCGGCTTCCGGAGCCGACCGCGGGCGATGCGTCGCTCGTCGATCTAACCGACCGAGATCGCGAGGTGCTGCAACTCGTCGCGAGCGGCCTGTCGAACGGCGAGATCGCCGAGCGCCTGACGGTCAGCGGGGCGACGGTCAAGACCCACGTTGGCCACCTGCTCGGCAAGCTCGACGCCCGCGACCGCGCCCAGCTCGTCATCGCGGCCTATGAAGGGGGCCTGCTCGTCCCGCGCCGCGTCGGCAGCAACTGACCTGCTGGCTGCCACGTCGCCTCTGCTGACAGCACCGGGCCATCGGATCGGCGACAGGGATCCTGGGCGAGGACGGCCGGGCTCTTCCCGTGACCGCGGGACGGCGCGCCGGTCCGATGCGCTCCCGCGACCGCCTCGGCAGGCATCGTCGCGAGGTTCGTCGCGTCGCGCTGCCGGCCCACGAGCACACCCCGTCAGTGCTGAACGGCCATGCCGAGGCACCTCCCGAGCGGACCAGACGAGATTGGCGGCGCGGCTGTCACCGCGCCCAACCGTCGGGCGCACTCAGCCGGTCGCGGTGTCGGCGTCGCCGGTCGACGGCATGTTCGCCGGCGGGAACCGCACGTCCACCTGCAGCCCGCCGACGGGTCGAGCACGGGCCGTGAGGGTGGCGCCGTGTGCGGCGGCGATGGCCCGCACGATCGAGAGGCCAAGGCCCCAGCCGTCACCGTGATCCGTCCGCGCACCGCCGAGGCGTTCGAAAGGCTCGAACAGGCGCGCCACCTGGGAGGGCTCGAGCGGTTCGCCGTCGTTGGTCACCGTCAGCACTGACGCGCCGTCGTCCGCCGCCGTCGTCACCGCCAGTTGTCCGCCGCGCCGGTTATAGCGGATGGCGTTGTCCACGAGGTTGCCCGCAAGCTGTTCCAAGAGCCAGGGGTCGCCAATCACCGTGGTGGCCGCCAGTCGGAGGTCCAGATGGAGGTCGCGCGCGCCCACCTGCTCGCGTCGGGCGTTCACGGCGTCGGCCGCGAGCGCGCCGAGGTCGACGGAATCGCGCCCTTCGAGCCCGCGCTCGCCACGGGCGAGTGTGAGCAGCGCTTCGATGAGCCGCTCCTGCTGCCGTCCTGCCACGACGGCCCGCTCCGCGGCGGCGCGCAGCGAGTCGACGGTCGCGTCCGGGTCGGAGATGGCAACCTGGAGCACCGTCCGCTGCCTCGCCAGCGGCGTCCGCAGCTCGTGCGAGGCGTTGGCGACGAACTGGCGCTGCGCGTCGAACGCGGCCTGCAGGCGACCGAGCAGGTCGTTGAACGTGCCGCCGAGCTCCGCCAGCTCGTCGCGGGGACCGGTGAGCGCGAGCCGCCGGTCGAGGCTGGACGCGGACATCTCGCGCACCTCAGCCGCCATGTCGTGGAGGGGCCGCAGGACGCGGCCGGCGACCATCCAGCCGATCACCACCGACAGGACCGCCATGATCGCCAGCGCCACGCCGGACCAGATGAGCAGCTGGCCCATCGACGCATCGTGGTACTGGCTCGAGAGGATGCGGAGCTGGTCGGGGCCCGGGAGCTGGCCGAACCCGCCGCCCGTGACCACCTGCGGCGGGCTCCCCAACTGCGTCTGCAACGTGACCCCGAGCTCGCCGCTGGCGCTCCGGTAGGCGACGATCATCGACGTCGCCTGCCCGACGAGCAGGTACAGGAGCGTCAGCAGGGCGGCGCCGGACAGGAGGAACAGGGCCCCGTAGAGCAGCGTCAGGCGGAGCCGGATGGTGGGGCGCGGCAGCCGCCGGAGGACGCTGCCGGGTGACGGGCGTGGATCCTGCTGCATCGCTCGGTCCTCAGATCCGGTAGCCCGCCTGGGCGACGGTCTCGATCACCGGGGGATCGCCGAGCTTCGCGCGCAGCCGGCTCATGGTGATCTTCACCGCCCGCGTGAACGGGTCGGCGTTCTCGTCCCACACGCGCTCGAGCAGCTCCTCGGCGGAGACGACGCGGCCGTTGGCCGCCAGGAGCAGTTCCAGCACCCCGAACTCCTTGGGGCTCAGCTCGAGTGTTCGCCCGGCCCGCCGCGCGCGGCGACCGGCCAGGTCGACCTCGAGATCGCCGCGGTGCACGACCGGTGGGAGCGCCGGCTGGGCCCGTCGGATGAGGGCGCCGATCCGGGCCACCAGCTCGGGGAAGTCGAACGGCTTGGTCAGGTAGTCATCGGCGCCGAGCCCGAACCCGCGGACGAGGTCACCGCTGGTGGCGGCCGCAGTGAGCATCAGCACCCGGGCGCGGGTCCCGCGCGCGATGAGCTCGGCGCAGATGGCATCGCCGTGGATGCCGGGGAGGTCCCGGTCGAGGACCACCACATCGTAGTCGTTGGCGAGCGCGCGCTCGAGGCCCGACGGCCCGTCGAACGCCACGTCTGCCGCGAGGCGCTCGCGGCGCAGCCCGACGCCGATGGCCTCGGCCATCTCCACATCGTCCTCGATCACCAGGATGCGCACCGGCGTCTCCGCTCTGCGGGTCCGCGGCGGCCACCGACCGCCGCCCCCGCATGATGCCGCGCTGCGGGTTTCGGCGCGGTCTCCCTGCTCCCCGGCACTCGTCGGGGGCGACCGTCAGCCCGGCTCGACCAGGCTCACGCGCCAACATCAGCAGCGCCGCTGGCCGGAGCCTGCGCAGCGGACGGGATCACCACCGTGACCGACAGGCCGCCGCCGACCCGGGGCTCGGCGCTGGCCTGGCCGCCGTGGACCGCCGCGATGGACGCGACGATCGCGAGGCCCAACCCGACGCCTTCGTGGACAGCCCGCCCGCTCAGGCGCTGAAAGGGCTCGAAGATGCGTCGGGCGTCGTCGGGGCTGATCACCGGCCCCGTGTTGACAACCGCCAGCCGGGTGGTCGCGCCCTCGGCGCGGGTGCTGACCCAGACGTCGCCGCCGTCAACGTTGTAGCGGGCCGCGTTGTCGACCAGGTTCGCGACGAGGTGCTCGACCAGGACGGGGTCGCCCGAGATGACCGCCGGCTCCAAGGTCGCCTGGACTCGACGGTCGCCGACGCGAGTGCCGTCGAGGACGTCCTCGGCGACGGTCGCGAGGTCCACGTCCTCCCGGACCGCGAGCCCGCGCTCATTTCGCGCCAGGATGAGGAGTGCGCCGATGAGATGCTCGGCGCGGTCCACCTCGGCTCGGAGGTCGGCAGCCATGCCGCGCAGGTCCTCCGGGGTGCTGTCGGGATTGTCCAGGACGACGTCGACCGTCGTCCGCATCACCGTGAGCGGCGTGCGCAGCTCATGCGAGGCGTTGGCGATGAACCGCTGCTGCGCCTCGAAGGCGGCCTGGAGTCGCCCGAGCATCTCGTCGAACGTGTCGGCCAGCTCGCGCAGCTCGTCACGCGGGCCATGGAGGGCGACGCGCGCCGAGAGGTTGTGCTCGGATGCGGCCCTTGCGGCCGCCGCGATCTGCTGCACGGGTCGCAGGGCGCGCCCGGAGAAGACCCAGCCCAGGACCGCGGCGAGGGCGATGACCACGGCGAGGGTGATCAGCGAGTACTGCAGGAGGTGCGAGAGGGTGAGGTCGTACTGGGCCTGCGCACCCTGCTGCTGGAGCGATGACATGCACTGGGCCAGCAGCGTCTTGTCGGGATGTGACGTGAGCTGCTGGGCGGCACACTTCGCTGCCGCGGCCGTGTCGCCGGGCGAGCCGGGCGAGCCGACGCCCGTGAGCGCCAGCAGCTCGTCCTTGGCCGGCTTCCCCACCCCGCTCACCAGCGTGTAGGTCACAGCGACCACGATCGCCCCGCACACGGTGAACAGCCCTGTATAGAGCAGGGTCAGGCGGGCCCGGACCGTCAGCTGGAAGCGGCTCACATCCGGTATCCCTTGCCGACCACGGTCTCGATCAGCGGCGGTTCGCCGAGCTTGCGCCGCAGCCGGGCGAGGGTCACCGAGACGGTGTTGCTGAAGGGGTCGGTGTTGGCGTCCCAGACGTGCTCGAGCAGGTCCTCCGCGCTCACGACGGCGCCGTCGGCGGCGAGCAGCATCTCGAGGATGCCGAACTCCTTGCGGGTCAGGGACAGCGAGCGTGAGCCGCGCCGAGCGCGGTGCCGGGCACGGTCCACGGCGAGGTCGCCGCATCGGAGCACAGGCGGAGCCGACGGCGCGCGACGCGACAGGGCGCGGACGCGCGCCACGAGCTCGGCGAAGGCGAACGGCTTGCCCAGGTAGTCGTCTGCGCCCAGCTCCAGGCCGTCGACCCGATCCTCGACATCGCCAGCCGCGGTGAGCATCAGGATCCGCGGCCCCGAGCCGGCGAGCTCCCGGCACACACGGTCCCCGTGCACAACCGGCAGGTCGCGGTCGAGCACGATGACGTCGTACGCCGTCTGCGCGGCAGCCTCGAGCGCCGCTCCGCCGTCGACCGCCGCATCCACCGCCATGCCGGCCTGGCGCAGCCCCTGGGCGATGCGGTCGGCCAGCGTCGCATGGTCCTCCACCACCAGCACCCGCATCCCGGCATTGTGCGCCGGGCGGCATGACAACGGTCCAACGTTGGGTGTAGCGCTGCTGTCACGCGCCACGGCGTACAACGCCGACGTGAAACGACGCGCTGTCCTCGTCTTCGTCGCCAGCCTCGCGCTCCTCGTTGCCGCGTGCGGCGGTTCGGGGCCGTCCTCGACCGGTGTCGCGACCCTTCCCAGTCCTAGCGCCGTCTCGTCCGCCGAAGCGAGCGCGCCGCCCAGCCCGGCGGCGAGCGACCTGACCGCCCAGGGCCTCGCCTATGCGCGCTGCATGCGATCCAACGGGGTGCCAAACTGGCCGGACCCGAACGGCAGCGGCGGGTTCGACAAGCGTCAGATCTCCCAGGCAACGGGCGACCTCGGCAGCCCCCAGTACCAGCAGTACCTTGCGGCCTCGACGGCCTGCCAGAACGTGCTTCCGGCCAACATGCGGGAGCCCACGGCGGCCGAAGTGCAGCAGGAGTGGACCGACGACCGCAAGTTCGCCCAGTGCATGCGCGACCACGGGGTCGCGAATGCCCCCGATCCGGTCGCCGACCCCAACGGGCAGCCGTACTTCGACCTCACCGGCACGGGCATCGACCCGAACTCCCCGCAGATCCAGGCCTGGGCGCAGGAATGCGTGGCGCAGGCGCACCTGTCCGGTCTGCCCCGAGCGACGGGAGGCGGCTGATGCGTGGGAGGAGGCTGGTGCGCGCCCGCCGGATCGCGACCACCGCCTCGCTCGCGGTCCTGCTGATCGGATGCGGCTCGCCCGCGCCCGCCAGCGGTGTCGTGACGCTCGACAGCCCCGGCGCCAGCGGGAGCCCCGGCGCAGCAGCCGCCTCCCCAAGCGACGATTACTCGCAGCAGCTCCTGGCGTACTCGCAGTGCATGCGGAGTCACGGTTTCCCCAACTTCCCCGATCCGGAGGTCAGCGGCGGCCAGGTGCGGCTGCCAAACCTGAGCGGCACGGGCATCGATCCGAAGACGGACGCATTCCGCTCCGCTGATACCGCCTGCCAGTCGCTGATGCCCACACCGCCGCCGCAGGCCCGGCAGCCGATGAGCCCAGTTGACCAGGCGAAGTGGCTCGCGTTCGCCCAGTGCGTCCGAGACCACGGCGTGGCGAACTTCCCGGACCCGGACTTCTCGAACGGCGGTCCGAAGCCGATGTTCGACTTCAACGGCACCGGGATCGACGGACGCTCGACGACGGTGCAGGCGGCACAGAACGCCTGCCGGCCCTTGCTGCCGGTCATCGCCGGCGGGGCGGGTGCGAGCCCGTCGCCCAGTGGGGCGGCACAGCCATGACCGGCCGAGCCAACGTCATCATCGTCGCGGCCAGCGCGCTGGTGCTCCTGGCTGCGTGCGGCTCCGCGCCGCCGACCGCGATCGTCGCCACGCTGCCGAGCCCCAGCACGGCTTCGGCGCCCAATGCGAGCGGAACGGCCGGACCGGCAGCGAGCGGCGAGACCGCGGAGGCGCTCGCCTACGCCGAGTGCATGCGCTCCAACGGGATCCCGAGCTGGCCCGACCCCAACAGCCGCGGTGGATTCGACAAGTCCAAGCTGACCGCACAGCAGCTCGACGCCACGGACGCGCAGATCCAGTCGGCCGAGACAGCGTGCCAGCACCTGCTCCCGACCAGCAGCGGGGGGGGGGCGCGGCCGCGCCCCGCCCCGGGCGCGGCCCGGAGCTGTCGCGCGGTGTAGGGGGGCGCACCCCCGCGCCCCGACACCCCCCCCCGCCG
>JBJKRU010000335.1:0-2837 GCA_046704485.1 Candidatus Limnocylindrales bacterium
GTGGCCGCACTGTCTTCGCCGTACACTTGCCGACCGTGAGCATCGAGCCCGAATCCAGCCCAGTGAGTGCCGGCCCCGCGGCAGCCCCCGACCCCGCGGCCGCCGCCGACCCGGTCGCCGCCCCGGACGCGGCCCCTGCCTTCGGCGCCGCCGTCTGGATCGTCCTGCCCACCTACAACGAGGCGGCGAACCTCGAGGCCATCAGTGCGGCCATCCTCGAGGCGCTCCCCGGCGTCACGCTGCTGGTCGTGGACGACCGCTCCCCGGACGGCACCGGCGACATCGCAGACCGGCTTGCCGCCGCGGACCCGCGCGTCCGCGTCCGGCACCGCACCCGCAAGGCGGGTCTCGGCAGGGCGTACCTGGACGGATTCGGCGTGGCGCTCGAGGCTGGAGCCGACGTCGTCGTCCAGATGGACGCCGACTGGTCGCACGATCCCGCCGTGCTGCCCGCTCTGGTTGCCCCGATCATCGAGGGCCGGGCCGACCTCGTGATCGGCTCACGCTACACGCCGGGCGGCGGCACCAGCGACTGGGGGCTGGCGCGCCGGGTCATCTCGCGGGCCGGGTCGCTGTTCGCGCGGACCGTGCTTCGACTCGCGCCCCACGACCTGACCGGCGGCTTCAAGGCCTGGCGCGCCGCGACCCTGTCGGCCGTGCCCGCCGACGGCGTCCGGGCTGGCGGCTACGTCTTCCAGATCGAGATGACCTATCGCGCGTCATGCGCCGGCGCGCGCGTCGTGGAGGTCCCGATCCTGTTCCGGGACCGCCTCGTCGGGCAGTCGAAGATGAGCCGCCGGATCATCGTCGAGGCGTTCTTCGTGGTGGTGAGCCTGCGCTGGGACGAACTGCGCGGCCGCGGGCCGAAGCGCGTCAAGCCCACATGACCGCGCCCCGCGCGGGCTGGCGCCCGGGATCGGGCGCGGCTGAGGCGCCCGGCGCCAATCCCGCAGGCGTCCGCGTGGTGATGGACCTGCGTCCCCTCCAGACGCCCGACCGGGCGCCGCTGACCGCCCTCTACCTCGACCAGCTGCTCACCGCGCTCGACGCTGACCCGCGCGGCGGGGAGTCCTTCGCGTTCCTGCTCGCGCTCGACCTCGACGACCCGACGGGCGGGCGCTGGCCGCGCCTCGAGGTGATCGGCCGGCGCCTGCTGCCGCCCTCCCGCCTGCTCCGCTGCGGGGCCCTCAGCGTGGAGCCGTTCCTGCTCCGCGGCGCCTCGATCGGCTCTGGCTGGCGCGCGGAGCGGGGCGGCGCCGCGGGTTCCGTCTACTGCGCGGCCGCCGGGGCCCTGCCGATCGGCTCCGGCCTCCCGATCGTGGCGTCGCTTCTGGACTTGGCACCGTGGCAGCTCCCCGAGGCGTGGCAGAAGGGTCGGGCCGCCAGGTTCGGCCAGCGGCTCCGTGCGCGGCTGCTCAAGGACGCCTCGGCGGTCATCGTCCCCAGCAGGTCCGCCGGAGCCGATGCGCGCCGGCTGCTGCGCGTGCGCCAGGCGTCGCTGCGCGTGGTCGCGCTGGCGCCTCGGGCAGCGTTCCGCCCGTCGGCGTTGGGCGCTGTCGCCGCCGAGCGCGAGCGGCTCGGCCTCGGCGAGCAGTTCGCGGTGTACGAGGGCCGCTTCGACGCGCGGCACGACCTGGACACGCTCCTCGCTGCACTCGCCGCGCTGGCCGCCGAGGCACCGCCTCCGGGAGTCCACAAGGGCTCGTGGCCGCCGCGGATCGCGGTGGTGGGCGCGACGCCCGTCGACCGGGCCGAGATCTCGCGTGCGGCCGCGCGGGCTGGCGTCGGGGATGCACTCGTCTACGCGCAGGCGCTTGACGACGCGCGCCTGGCGGCGCTGGTGGCCGGTGCGAGGTTCCTTGTCCAGCCGGTGCGCTCCGACGCGGCTGGCACGGCTGCGATGGAAGCGCTTGCTGCCGGGGTTCCGGTCGTGGCCAGCGCGGTCGGCGCGCTGCCGGAGATCATCGGGCAGGCGGGGATCCTCGTGGAACCCGGAGACCCGCGGCGGCTGGCGACGGCCATCCGCGCCGCTTGGTCCGACGATGCGCTTCTGGCGGGCCTTCGTGCCGCGACAGGAGAGCGTCCTGCCGCCCGCCGGACGTGGGCCGACGTGGCCCGCGAGACGCGAGCCGTCTGGGCGGAGGCCGCCCGGCCGGCCCCGATGATCTAGGGGGATCGCAAGGGAACTCGTCGACAGCGTTCACGCGTGATCGACCGCCGAGCGCTGCCGGCCGGTGCCGCGCTGGCTCGCACCCGATGCGGGCATGCCGACGCGTCTGTGCCCCGCCGTTCACGGGGCCGTTCGCGAACCTGACGAGTCATGGCGGAACGGCCGCGGTGTGCCGCCGTTCGACTCATCGTTCGAAGCGACGCTCAAAGCTGAAGCCGACGGGATCAGGCTGGCCGTCGAGGTCCGGGGCATGCCGCCGGACAGGATTGCCTCCTACGGGGCCGAGGGGCAGATCCACGCCGAGAGCCCGGGCGCCCAATCGCAGGACGCGAGCGCGGTGACACTGAGCAGAGGTGGGACGAACCCATACCTCCCCACCAAGACTCGCGCTGGCAGTCCGGTCAGAGGTCGGGGTGTTTCATCGGGGACCTGTCACCGGATGACGATCGGCTGGGGAATGGCGCGGCGACGCCACGCATCGCTTGGGAGCGTGGTGGCCGAGACGGCGGGCGCGGTCGGCCCCCCAGTCGGCGGTTCGTGAGCCGGACCACCAGGCCAGACTCCAGAGGCGATGCCGTCTTCGACTGGACCGCCAGTCCAGCCAGAGGCCGAATCCGCGGGTTGGCGTGGCCGCGCTGCGCTGCAGTCTGGACTGCGGGTCCGGTCG
>JBJKRU010000336.1:0-20142 GCA_046704485.1 Candidatus Limnocylindrales bacterium
TTGCTCTCGGACTCGGTGGGGGGCGCCGATGCGAGCAGGAACGGGTTGACAAAGGGGATCCCCGTGAAGCGCGTGGACAGGTCGGTCACTGGGCATCGTCCTCTTCGAGCCGCCTCACGCCGGCGGCCGCGGAAAGCGGAATGGTCGAACCCGGCCGGCCCGGTTTGATAGGGCCACTGGTCACATCGGCCTCCGGGCCTTCATCCGGCTGCCGGGTTCCCCGGGGCTCGCCGGCGAGCGCTTCGCCTTCCGAGGCACCGCCTTCGCGGGTAGCGGGGGCGGGTGGTTCAAGTCTCGCCGAACCATCGGTCGGCCGTGGTTTCGAGGGACCGCATGCTCGACGCGGGAGCCGTGAGGCCCCACGCCGCGAGGAGGCGCTGCGAGCGGGCCGGTACCGACCCCACCCCGGTACACTCGCAGCGGCCCCGGCTCGCCGCGGGGCCACCGGTCTGCCGAGCGGCGCCAGGAGGGAACGCGCCCATGGAACATCGTCGGCTGGGCAAAGTCGCCCGCAGCGTCTCGGTCATCGGCTTCGGGGCGTGGGCGATCGGCGGCGACTGGGGGCGGCGGGACGACGCGACGGCGCTCCGCGCGCTGCACGCCGCGGCCGACGCGGGCGTCGACCTGATCGACACCGCCGACGTCTACGGCGACGGCCACAGCGAGCAGCTGATCGGCCGATTCCTGCGAGAGCGGCCGGGCGAGACGTTCCTCGTGGCCACCAAGATGGGGCGGCGTGTTCCCCAGGCGACGGAGAACTACCGGCCCGAGGCGTTCCTCGAGTGGAACGATCGGAGCCGCGAGAACCTTGGCGTCGACACGCTCGACCTGGTCCAGCTCCACTGCCCGCCGACGCAGGTCTACTACACGCCCGAGGTGTTCGCGGCCCTCGACGAGATGGTCGCCGAGCGCCGGATCCGAAGCTACGGCGTGTCGGTTGAGAAGGTCGAGGAGGCCTTCAAGGCCATCGAGTTCCCCGGCGTGGCGTCGGTGCAGATCATCTTCAACATGTTCCGGCAGCGACCGGCCGAGCGTTTCCTGGCCGAGGCTGCCCGGCGCGACGTCGGCGTGCTTGCCCGTGTGCCGCTTGCCTCCGGCCTGCTCACCGGGAAGCTGCGCCGCGACACGGCGTTCGACGCGTCGGACCACCGCAGGTTCAACCGCCACGGCGAATCGTTCGACGTCGGCGAGACGTTCGCGGGAGTGGACTACGAGACGGGTCTCGAGGTGGTCGAGGCGCTGCGCGAGCTGGTGCCGGAGGGTGCCACCCTGGCCCAGATGGCGCTCCGGTGGATCCTGATGGACGAGGCCGTCACGGCCACGATCCCAGGGGCGAAATCGGTCGAGCAGGCCACGGCCAATGCCGCTGCGGCCGATCTGGCACCCCTCCCGCCCGCAATGATGGAGCGCGTCCGCGAGCTCTACGACGCCCGCATCCGCCCGCTCGTCCACCAGCGCTGGTAGGGCGTCCGGGCGCTCGCGGCCGCGCTGCCGCTATTGGCGCGTGCCCCGCACAGAGCCCGTCAGCTTCGACCCGTCGGTGGTGATCGCCACGCACGAGATCTCGCGCGTCCCCGCCGCCCAGGCGATCTCGGTGGGTACGACCGGGAGGATGTCCAGCTTCGAGGACCCGAAGTCGGTCCCCACGTAGTCCTTGAACAGCGTGGGGCACTGATAGGCGGCCGACGTCATGAGGCTGGACTCGCCCGGGTAAGACGGCGCCGGGTCGGCGTTGTACGTGCCCACGACCTCGGCGTCGTGCGCGGTGCTGCAGTCGACGGTGGTCGGCGCCTGGCTGACGAGGTCGATGCCCGGCGCGATGCCGTTGAGGCAGGTGCCCGTGGCGTAGGAGACGCGCGTCGCGGGGACCGAGGTCAGGGCGGCTCCCGCCGCCGCCCAGCCGGCCGCGGCCAGCACGGTCAGCAGGACCATGACGGCAGCCCGCTTCCGGATGTCCGCCGAGCTCCGCCCGACGATGGCGTTGAGCGCGGCGGCGACGGCCCCGAGCATCAGCCCGACAAGTCCGCCCACGACGAGCAGGAGCGGCAGGAGGATGAGCAGGCGCGACCAGAGCGGCACGGCCGGTTCCAGCGGCGTGTCCCAGCCGTCGGCGATGGCACGAAGCCCGGTCCATGCGCCGGTGACCTTCACGAGGTGGATCTGGCCGGTCGAGTCGGGGACCTCGAAGACGCCCGAGCGGCCCGCCACGGCAACGCCGTCCACAAGCAGCCCGATCCGTCCCGCCGTGGTGCGCCGGATCGTGATCGCCGGCTCCTCCGTGTCGGGCAGCCGATAGTCGAAGTCCATTCGCGCCTCTTCGCGCGGCCCTGCGGCCGTCCGCGGCGAGGATACGGCGGGCCGGTCACGGCGGCGATCGCCGGGGGTATCGTGGCCGAATGAGTGTGACCTTCCGCGTGCCCGGCGCGGTCCTGACCGAGCGCGAGCACATCGTTCCCCTGGTCCATGGCGATCCGTCGCGCGGCACCATCACGATCTTCACGCGGGAGGTGGCGGCTCCGGACGGGCTCGACCGCCCCTACCTCGTCTACCTCCAGGGCGGACCGGGCATGGAGGCGACCCGGCCCACGAGCCCGCCCTCGGGATGGATGGCACGCGCGCTCGCAGACTTCCGCGTCCTCCTCCTCGACCAGCGCGGGACAGGCCGATCCACCCCCGTGGGCACCGACCTGCCGGGGAATACCGCCGCCAACAAGGCGGAGTACCTCACGCACTTCCGCGCGGATTCGATCGTGCGTGACCTCGAGCTGATCCGCGCCGAGCTGGGCGTCGACCGCTGGAGCATCCTCGGCCAGAGCTTCGGCGGGTTCACCTCGCTCACCTACCTGTCCATCGCGCCCGAGGGCCTGCGCGAGTCGCTCATCACGGGCGGCCTCGCACCGATCACCGGCCTGCCCGTCGACGACGTCTACGCCGCGACCTGGGGCCGGGTCCGCGAAGCGAACGATCGCTACCACGCCCGCTACCCGGGCGACCGCGACCGGCTCCGGGACATCCTGCGGCGGCTCGACGCAGACGACGTCCGGCTGCCCGACGGCGACCGTCTGACCGCTCGCCGGTTCCGGCAGCTGGGGATGTGGCTGGGCGACAGTGCCGGCTTCGACCGGCTGCACCACGTCCTGGAGCTGCCCTTCGGGTCGCCTGCGTTCCTGCACGACGTTCAGCACGCCTCAGGCTGGGAGCGCAACCCCATCTACGCCGATCTCCATGAGAGCTCCTACGCGGACGGCGGCGCCACCCGCTGGTCCGCCCACCGCCTGGCGCCCGAGGACGCCCTGAGCGGCGACCTCTTGTCGGCGGAGCACGTCTTCCCGTGGATGTGGGAGGACTACGGGGGCCTGCGACCGCATCGCGAGGTCGCCGAGCTCCTCGCCGCGCACCCGTGGCCAAGGCTCTATGACCCCGACCGGCTCGCCCGGAACGAGGTGCCGGTTGCCGCGACGATCTACGTGGACGATGTCTATGTCGAGCGCCGCTTTGCTGAAGCCACCGCGCGAGGAGTCCGCGGACTGCGGCCGTGGATCACCAACGAGTACGCCCACAACGGCCTCCGGGCTGACGGCGACCGGGTTGTGGGTCGACTGCTCGACCTCGTGCGCGGCAGGGCGTGACCGGGGCGCCGTCCGCCGGCCCAGGCGCGGCCGTCATCACGCCCGGCCGCCGCGACATCGCGCTGCTCTTCGCGACGCGCATCCTGCGCATGTTCGGGTACGGGTTCCTCGCGGTCGTCTTGGTCCTGTACCTGACAACGATCGGCTTGTCCGGCGCGGAGACGGGCCTCCTCCTCGGGCTGACGCTGCTTGGCGACGCGGCCGTGTCCCTGTGGCTGACCACCCATGCCGACCGCATCGGACGCCGCCGCGTGCTCATCGCCGGGGCGATGCTGATGCTGGGCGCCGGCGTCGCGTTCACCGCCACATCGGTCTTCCCCGTGCTGCTGGTCGCGGCGACGCTCGGGGTCATCAGCCCGTCAGGCAATGAGGTCGGGCCGTTCCTCGCCGTCGAGCAGGCGTCGCTCTCGCAGCTCGTGCCCGGCCGGCAACGTACCCAGCTGTTCGCCTGGTACCAGCTGGCGGGCTCCTTCTCGACCGCGGCCGGGACGCTGGCGGGCGGGGCTCTGACCCAGGCTGCGATCTCCGCGGGGTCGCAGCCGGCCGAGGCGTACCGCTACGTGATCGTCGGCTACGGGCTGGTGGGGCTGGCTCTCGGCGGGCTGTTCCTCCTGGTCTCCCCGAGCGTCGAGGCCGCCCGCCTCGACGTCCGCGACGAGACGATCCGGACCCGCCTGGGCCTCCACCGCTCGGGTGGCGTGGTGCTGCGCCTCTCTATGCTGTTCGCGCTCGACGCGTTCGCGGGCGGGTTCGCGCTCCAGAGCTTCATCGCCTTCTGGTTCCACGAGCGGTTCGGCGTGGACCCGGCGGCGCTCGGCGCCGTGCTGGCGGGCGCGAATGTCCTGGCCGGGTTCTCGGCCCTCGCCGCCGGCCGGCTCGCCGCCCGATTCGGCCTGGTCAACACGATGGTGTTCACCCACCTGCCGTCAAACGTGCTGCTCGCCCTCGTGCCGCTGATGCCCACGCTGCCGCTGGCCGTGACGGCGCTGCTCGCCCGCTTCGCGATCAGCCAGATGGACGTGCCGACGCGCCAGAGCTACACGATGGCCATCGTGGCGCCCGACGAGCGCTCAGCGGCCGCCGGAGTGACCGGGATCGCACGCTCGCTGGGCGTCGCAGTCGCGCCGGTGATCGCAGGACCCCTGTTCGCGACGGCGGCGCTCGCGTCCGCTCCCTTCCTCATCGCGGGGGGCCTCAAGGTCGTCTACGACCTGTTGCTCTATCGCTCGTTCCGGCGCCTGCGACCGCCCGAGGAGGCGGCGGCACCGGGCGGCTGACGAACAGTCACGACGTGCACCTAAGGCGTCGTCGTCGGCGGCGGCTGAAGCCGGTAGCTGGTCGGCGGCTGCGGGGTCGCGGACGGGGTCGGGGCCGCTGCCGACGGGGAGGCGAACAGGTACTGGAACTCGGGCCCGTTGTGGCAGATCCAGCAGTTGTCGCCCCGATTCGCCATGTTGGACGGCAGCGGCGCGTGCTGTGTGGGGTTGTGGCACGCGGTGCAGGCCTCGCCGGTCATGTGCTCGGGCCGCATCGGGATCTGGCTCATCGAGGTGAGGTTGGGGTTCTCCTGGTGGCAGACCAGGCACTCATTCGCGTGGATGCCCGAGTGGCCCGGCGCCGTCTTCACCAGACCGGTCGGGTTGTGGCACGCGGTGCAGTCGGCGAACCCCTGGAGCGGGTGGCCGAGATACGGGATCGGCTTCACGCCCACCCCGCCCGTGGCGACCGTGTGGCACGCGTAGCAGTCAGCAGTCGCGGGGATTGCCACGCCGATCGGAGAGAGGGCCATGGCTGACGTCGGCGTGGGCGACGGGGCCAGCGACCCCGCGGGCGATCCAGGACTGCCGCTCGCCCCAGCGCTCGCGGCCGCTGTTGTCGAGGACGCCGTCGCCAGCATGCCGGGGATGGCCACGGTTGCGACGAAACCGCCAACGATGATGATTCCGATCAGGAGCGCGGAGAACGTGGCGGGGAAGGCGAGGCGCTCGGCTGTGCGTCGCATCAGTCGGCCTTCTCGTCAGCCGCCATCGGCGACGCGGGCGCCGCCGGGTGTTCCGGCACAGCCCCGGCCCCGGGCACCGTCCCCGCCGCCTCGGGCTCCGGTTCGGGCACCGCCTCCACCACCGCCTCGGGCTCCATCACCGCCTCTGGCTCGGGCTCCACCACCGCCTCGGGCTCCATCACCGCCTCTGGCTCGGGCTCCACCACCGCCTCGGGCTCCGGTTCGTGCACCGCCTCCATCACCGCCTCTGGCTCGGGCTCCACCACCGCCTCTGGCTCCGGCGCCCCGGCACCGTCGGGATGCGCGATCGGCGCGTCCACCACACTCGACGCGGGGCCCAAGCTGTCAGGAACGAGGTCGACCATGACCACGTCCGCCAAGGAGGCCACCGGAACCGCCGCCTCGTCATCATCGTGGTCGTCGTGGTGCTTCAGCCACGGCCAGGGCCAGAACACGTGCACGTCGCCCTCGCCCATCGGGAGGTACCGCTCCGCGAGCGAGTACGCCATGGCCATGAACGACGCCGCTCCGATGAGGATGCCAATCTCCACCAGCGACGGCGTGTAGTGCACATCCGGATACGCCACGGCTCCAGCCATCGTGGTGCGCGGCACCCATTCGCCCGCCAGCACGAACAGGGTGCGGTCGATGAAGATGCCCGCGAGCGAGAGGAACGCGGCGAGTCCGGTGAACGCCGGCGTGCGGAGCCGCGGGATCGCCAGGATGGCCAGCGGAACAGCGATGCCGATGGCGACCCGACCGCCCCAGAAGGCCGGGGCGAGCGGCCCGGCGACCAGCGCGAGCATGGACGGACGCAGGTCGGGGACGTCGCTCGAGAGTCCGACGATGACTTGGCGGGCGAGGAGGGCGGTCGCCACGATCAGGCCGCCCGCAAGGAGCAGGCGAACGGAGCCCAGCGCTGTCGGGGCGGCTGGCCAGGCGGCGAGCTTGAATCGGCTGACCGCCCAGAAGACGATCCCCAGCAGCGAGACGCCCCCCACGAAGGCGGACGCGACCATCATCACCGGCGTGAAGACGCCGAACCAGAGTGGCTTGGCGGCGAGCACCCCGAACACGGCTCCGAGCGTGGTGGGGGCGCACACGCCGATGCACGCCGCGGCCGTGCACGCGTACTTGTGGATCGTGGAGTGGGGCGTGAACAGCGTCCACACCTCGACGATGAGGATCACCAGGTACGCGCCGTAGAAGACGCCCATCCACCACATCGGCGAGTCGGGGGAGATCACCAGGACCGCCCCGAAGACCATCCGGACCGGGTAGTGCAACTCGAGCGCGATCACCCCGAACGCGGTGGTGAGCGACAGGATCGCCAGGATGGCGTGGCGCTTCTCGAACGGCAGGAAGCGCTCGATGCCGAACACCGTTCCCAGGGACGAGGCGAGGCACAGGCCGCTGGTCATGATGGCGAAGAAGACGTAGCCGACGATGAGCATGCCCCACTCGATCGACGGGGACGTGCCCATCACCTCCCAGCCGGGAGGCAGGGCGAGGAGCGCCGTGATGGCGCCGATGACCAGCCCGGCGGACAGGAGCGCGTACCAGACGCGCGTCGCGGTCGACATGGAGCCGATCTCGCGCGCGACGGCATTGCGCAGGGCCGTGGGAGTGGCCGGCACGGCCACCTTGCCGAGGTAGAGCGTGCTGTCGATGACCTGCATCGCTCAGGTCTCCTGGAGGACAGGTCCGAGGTACAGCACGCGGGGAGCCGTGCCGTATTCCGGGTGGAGTGGTTTGGCGCCTGCCGCCAACGCGGCGGTGCGGATGTCGTCGTTCGGGTCGTTCGCGTCGCCGAAGCGCCGCGCGCCCACAGGGCAGATCTCGACGCAGGCCGGCCGCTGGCCGTTGCTGATGCGGTGGTAGCACCAGGTGCACTTGTCGGCGACGCCCGGCATGTTGGCGGGCGTGTCCTCGTCGGAAGGGGTGATGTAGCGCGCGCCGTACGGGCACGAGACGACGCAGAAGCCGCAGCCGATGCATCGGCGGGCGTCCACGAGGACGATCCCGTCCTCGGTCTTGTAGGTGGCGCTCACCGGGCAGACCGCCGTGCAGGGGCTGTCGGCGCACTGCATGCACAGGCGGGGCTCGAAGAACGCGGACGCGACGGCCTTGCCGGCCGCGCCCGGCGCGGTCGACTCGGGCGGGAAGCCGTTGATGCCGTCGTCGGGGTCGTCGATGTACAGGGTTCCGTCGGTCGTCGTGAGGTGGCGCTCGACCCAGGTCCGCGTGAACTCGGCGGCCTCCGGGACGTGGTTCTCCTCCTTGCAGGCCACGACGCACAGCCCGCAGCCGATGCACTTGCCCGTGTCCACCACGAAGGTCCACGCGTGCGCCTGCGGGTCGTAGTTGGGGATCAGCGGCGAGACGGTGTCCTCGGCGCTGGCGAACACGGGGAACAGGCGCCCGAGCACCGCTGCCCCGGCGACCCCGCCGGCCAGGGATAGTCCGAAGCCGAGGAAGGCGCGCCGCGTGAGCGACGCCTGCTCGATCTCGGAGAGCGCGGTGAGTTCAGCGTCAGCGGGTGCCGCGTCCGGCGACAGCGTCGCCGCGACGGGGGGCTGGTCGACGGACGGGGCGGGGGCGGGATCACGCTGCTCCGTCACGGCGCCACCTCGCTCGAGGACGGCAGGACGCTGGGAGCGGGCGTGGGGCTTGCGGGCGGCGCGCTCAGCTCCGGGACCGTGAGCTGCTCGGGCCCACGACCCGCTTCGTGGCACTGGAGGCACTCCTGATCGGTCAGCATGCCCGACGGGTGACGCTCGTTGCGGGCCTTGAAGCCGTCAGGCCCGTGGCAGGTCAGGCATGGCGGGAGGTTGGCCAGCGGATGGGTGACGACAGGAGGGTGCTGAGCGAGCGTCGTGTGCGGGTCGTGGCACTGGAGGCACTGGGCCACGTAGTGGTCGGCCGGGACGATCGTGGCGAATCCGTCGGGCCGTCCCTCGGCCGCCGCATGGCAGCGGATGCACACCTCGTCGGTGGGGACCTGGATCTCAACCGTCGCCTTGGAGGCGTTGTCGCCAGCCTCGACGTGGGCGAGAAGGGCGCCGTGACAGCTCTGGCAGCCGATGCCGGCGTGGGCATTGCTGGCCAGCCGGCTGGCCTCGGTGATGTGGCACCTGATGCACGTGGAGGAGTCCGCGAAGCTCATGGGCAGGGTCGCCCACTGCATCGCGTTGCTGTCGCGGTGGAGCGCGAAGTCCAGGTACGGGCTCCATGCCATCGCCGCGCCGGCGAAGATGGCGACGGCGAGGACGGCGGCCCCGCCAAGCATGGCAACGGCGGCGACCACCCGACCGCGGCGCGTGCGCGGACGGACGGAGGCCCAGAGGCGGCGGATCTTGGTTCTCATAGGACCGACGGGTTCAGCAGGCCGCGCCGGACCGTGTACCGCAGGAGTTCCACCCGGTCGTGCAGGCCGAGCTTCTCCATGAGGTTGGCGCGGTGATAGTGGACGGTCTGCTCAGACAGGTGGAGCGACCGCGCGATGTCGCGGTTCGTGTGCCCCATGGCGGCCAGGAGCAGGATCTGGCGTTCGCGGTCAGTGAGCTGTTCGTATGGGTCGTCCGGAGCCTCGGGCGTCCGGCGGACGTAGGTGTCCACCATGCGGGTGACGATCGCGGGGCTGACGTACGTGTGACCGGCGGCCACGGCGCGGACGGCCGACACGACGTCGTCGGCAAGCGCCTCGCGTGTGAGGAATCCGTCTGCGCCCGCCTTGAGGGCGAGGGCGAAGTGCTCGCTGGTGCATCGGCAGTCGAGGGCGATGACCTTGGCTGCCGGGGCCGCGGCACGGACCTGGTCGATTGGATCGGCGGCGCCGGCCCCGGCGCTCGAGAGCACCTCGTACTCCAGGACGATCACGTCGGGGTTCACGGCCCGCGCCTCGGGGATGATTGCCTCGCGGCTCGTCGCCTCGACGACGACCGCCATGTCGCGCTCCCCGTCGACCACGGCGCGGAACGCTGCGCTGAGCATCGGGAAGCCGACGATGGCCAGCATCACGTCGATGCGGGCCGCGTTGCGAGACGCGCCCAAGGCAGGCTCACGTGCGGCCGTCATCGCCCGCCACCCCCAAGTCGATCCACAGGTCCTCGACCACCATCTCCCAACACCCGACTGTCGGTCGCTCCTGATCCGACATCCGTCATGGTCGATCGACATGGCACCGACCCGTCAGACACCGGCGGCCGAATCGCGGCGGTCTGTCCGGGTGGAACTGGCCCGACCGCGAGGCTGTCCACAGGGGACGGAGATCGTCAGGAGCAACGCGCATTGCCTGCCCCCCTCACCTGCGTTGCTCGGCCCCGGCCGCGTCCGCACGTGGAGGGTCCCGTGGCGACCGCGGACGTGCTCGGGGGCGATCCCGGGGACCACAACTGGCGCGCTCCTGCACGATCAGGCGGTTGACCGTTATCCTCCCCTCATGACGACCCCCGCCCGCCGCCCCATGCGCGGCGCCTGCTGCTCCTGTCCCCGGCGAGTGCCGGCATGGAGCATGGTCTCGGTCGCCCGCTAGACCGCCACCGCTCCGCCGGCCTCGCGACCTCCACCCGCGTCGCGCGGCCCGGGATCCCGGACCGCCCGATGCGCCCGTCCCGTGGTGACGTCATCCGGCGGTGCTGCGCCCGCGGCCTGTCTGAACGGACGTCCTCCACCCAGCCCACCCCCGGGAGAGGCCATGCCCGACTCCATCGACCACGACCGAGACCACGCGTTCGCCAAGCTGCTTGCCGGAGACCGCGCCGTCCACGGCCGCATCTACCCCCTCAAGCACGACGTCGCGGCGTTCGCCGACTCGCTGCTCGGGATCCTGTTCCCGCAGCTCTCCGATGACGCCCTCGCCGCGCCCGACGACCTCGCGGCACGCCTGGTGCTGGTCAGGCGCGACCTGCGCCGGCTCGTCGAGCCCTTCACCGATGCCGCCGCCGCCGACCACGTCATCGCGTCGTTCGCCGATTCGCTGCCGCGGGTGCACGCGGCGCTGCTCGAGGACGGCGAGGCGATCCTGGCCGGAGACCCGGCAGCCGAGTCGCTCGACGAGGTGGTCGCCGCGTACCCGGGCTTCCTCGCGATCGCGATCCACCGTGTCGCCCACGAGCTCTACGCCCTCAAGGTCCCCATCCTGCCGCGACTCCTCGCAGAGGTGGCCCACACGCGCACCGGCATCGACATCCACCCCGGCGCCACGATCGGCCGGGGCTTCTGCATCGACCACGGCACCGGCGTGGTGATCGGGGAGACCTCGGTCATCGGCGACGGCGTCAAGCTGTACCAGGGCGTCACCCTCGGGGCGCTCTCGGTGGTCAAGGAGCTCGCCGGGCACAAGCGCCACCCGACCATCGGCGACCGCGTGGTGATCTACGCGAACGCCACGGTCCTGGGCGGGGACACGGTCGTGGGCGCCGACAGCATCGTCGGCGGCAACGTGTTCATCACCAGCTCCATCCCCCCCGGTTCAGTGCTGTACCAGACCAGCCGCTCCCGCGTCCGCCGCGCGGACGAAGGCTTCGACGGCATCGACTTCGTCATCTGACGTCCAGGCGCCAGCGTCCCGTTCAAGGAGGGAATCCAAAATGCCCGTCAACAGCGTCCTCGAGCTCATCGGCAACACCCCGCACCTGCGCCTCAACCGGCTCTACGACCCGCGCGTCAACGTCTGGTCCAAGCTGGAGCGGGCGAACCCGGGAGGCTCGATCAAGGACCGCATCGGCCTCTCGATGATCGAGGATGCCGAGCAGCGTGGCGTCATCACCCCCGGCAAGACCACCGTCATCGAGCCGACCTCGGGAAACACCGGGATCGGGCTCGCGCTCGTCTGCGCCGTCAAGGGCTACCGCCTCATCCTCACCATGCCGGAGTCGATGTCGATCGAGCGGCGCAAGCTGCTGGCGGCCTACGGCGCCGAGCTCGACCTCACCCCGCGGGAGCTGGGCATGAAGGGGGCGATCTCGCGGGCCAGCGAACTCGCGGCGGAGACCCCGGATTCCTGGATCCCGATGCAGTTCGACAACCCGGCGAACCCGGCCGTCCACAAGGCCACCACGGCCGACGAGATCGCCCGCGACTTCCCGGACGGGCTCGACTACCTGATCACCGGCGTCGGCACGGGCGGCCACATCACGGGCGTCGCCGAGGCGCTCAAGCCGCGCTGGCCGGGCCTCAAGGTGTACGCCGTCGAGCCCACCGCCTCGCCGGTCCTGTCGGGCGGCGCTCCCGGACCGCACCCGATCCAGGGGATCGGCGCCGGGTTCATCCCGGGCGTCATGCGCCCCGAGCTGCTCGAGGGCGTCATCAAGGTGGAGGCCGCTGATGCGATGGAGTACGCACGTCGCGCCGCCAAGGAGGAGGGGCTGCTGATCGGCATCTCCTCGGGGGCGTCCCTAGCGGCCGTCGCACAGCTGATCCCGTCGGCGCCCGACGGTTCGAGGATCCTGACCTTCAGCTATGACACCGGCGAGCGGTACCTCTCGGTGGAGGCCCTCTGGGCGACGCCCGGCGAGTAGGGGTCAGGCCAGGCACGAACGAAGGCCGGCGGGGCACCGCCGGCCTTCTGGTTGGCGCGGGGCCGCGGGGCGAACCCGACGGGTCCCGGGGCGAGAGTGGGGGATCAGCCGAACCAGGTACTGGTCTCGACCTCGGTCAGGTCAGGCATCGTGAGGATGCCGACGATGGCTTCGACCGGCAGGTTGGACCGCCGACCGACGAGTGCGGCGACGCGATACGGATCGCTGCCGCAGCGCCGAAGGGCAGCCGGGTTCAGTCGGGGCCAGACGAGGAGCGCGCGGCGCCGGATGATCTCGCCGGCGTCTTGAGCCTCGGACATTCGCTAACCTCCACCGACCATGCTGCGCGCCGAGTGTTGCCTTCGCGCAACCCCCCGGTGAAGATCTGGCAACCCGGGCGAATGTGGGTGAGATCACACCTCCCGCCACTTGTCCGGCTCCCCCGGAGCACGTGCGGGTCGAGGTCAGCCCCGGGGCTGCGGTCGACAGCAACGGGGGGCCAGCGGCGGGCAGCGCTGGTGGTGCGATTCGCCCGCGAGGCGCAGGATGTCGCCATGCGGTTCGGCAAGGCCGTGGCTCGGGGGCTGCTGGCGGGGGCGCTGCTCCTGGCGCCGCTCGCTGCGCTGAGCGCGCCGCTGGCCGCTGCCGGAGTGACGTCGACCGCCGCGGCCGCGTCCTCAACGGCCCTCGCCCCATGGCACGGCGGCATCGACCTCTACCGCACCGGCACCTTCACGACCCAGCAGACGTGGCTGTGGTGCACGGCCGCGGACATCCAGATCACCCGCAACATCGTCCTCGGCCAGCACGACCACTCCTCCGCGGGCCAGCAGCGGTACTTCGAGTGGATGCGCGCCCACAACCGGTACACCCTGCCGCTGTCGGCCGGGGTGGACGCCCAGGGCTGGACCGCCGGGTTCCAGCACTTCGTGGACGCCAGGTATCGACTGGTTGCCAGCACCTCCTTCGACGCCGCGCTGCGCTCTGCGGTCACCAACCTGCGGCGCGCGAACCTGCCGGTGGGGGTCACCGTGGACCACGGCAACCATGCCTGGCTGCTCACGGGCTTCACTGCCACGGCGGACCCGGCGGTGACCTCGAGCTTCACGATCACCAGCGTTCGCGTGGTCGGGCCGCTCTACGGGCTGCAGTCCAAGAACGGCTACGACATGGCCCCCGACACGAGGCTCACGCCCGCCCAGCTCCGGCGCTTCTTCACGCCGTGGCACTACGCGCCGACCCGGATGGTGTGGGATGGCACCCTGATCTCGATCCAGCCCATCGCGACCGTTGCCGCCACGCCCAGCCTGCGGCCGCCCGCCGCCTCGCCGACGCAGGGCCCGACGGCATCGACAGGCCCCACCGCCTCGTCGTCCGGCCCGCCCGCGCCGCCAAGCCTGGACGCCTCGTCGGCCGCCGGCGAGAGCGCCCCGCGCTCCGCGCAGACCTCGAGCGGTCCTGCGGAGGCTGCGGTCGTGCCCACGCCGAGCGCGGCGCCAGGCTCCGTCGGCGCGTCCTCGCCGGCGGCGGCGACGTCAACCGATCCGGGGCTGGCGGCGGTCGCCTTCATCCTCCTGGTGGCAGCGGGGGGGATCGGCGGTGTCGGGCTGCTGATCGCCCGCCGTCGATGACGCCTGCGCCCGGGCCCCTCCCTCGTCGGGCTCGGCGTGGCAACCTAGAGGCGGCGGCACCGCCTGCGGGCGGCCGCCCAGCACGGGAGACCAGCGTGGACGTTCGCAAGATCGTGGTCGCGGTGGAGGAGACGCATGCTGCGGGGAGGCTCCGCCTCTCGCAGCCCACCCGCAAGGCCGTCGCGGCAGTCGTCATCGCGAACCCCTTCGCGGACCAGTACGTCGAGAACCTCGACCTTCTCGAGGACATCGGCGCAGAGGCGGGCGAGCTGCTGGCCGAGCGGGCGATGGCGGCCCTGGGCGCGGATGTGCAGGTGAGCGCGTACGGCAAGGGGGCGATCGTCGGGCTCGGCGGCGAGTTGGAGCACGCGGCCGCGGTCCTGCACCCGAAGTTCGGCGCGCCCGTCCGCGCCGTCGTGGGCGGCGGCCCGTCGATCATCCCCTCGACCAAGCTGGTCGCCGGGCCGGGGACCCTGCTGGCGATGCCCCTGGTCAGCCGCGACGACCTGTGGAGCTTCGACGAGATGGACGCCGCCACGGTGCAGCTTCCCGACGCGCCCCGCGCGGACGAGATCGTGGTGAGCCTGGTGCTGGCCGCAGGCGGGCGGCCCGGAGCGCGGACGAGGAGGCCCGGCTGATGTTCAAGGCGATCATCCTGCTGACCCGCAAGGACGGCATGTCGAAGGACGCGTTCCGGCACTGGATGCTGGTGCAGCACTCGCCGCTCGCCAAGCAGCTGCCGGGCATCCGGCGGCTGACATTCAACGTGGTGGAGAACGAGGATGTGGAGGTCGACGGCGTGTCGGAGCTGTGGTTCGACAGCCGCGAGGCCTTCGACGCCGCGTACGCCACCGAGATCGGCAAGGCCGTGGCTGGTGACTCGATGGCCAACGTGAGGGCGCGGGTGCGGCTGCTCGTTGACGAGCAGCCCCAGATCAGCTGATCGGCCCAGCAGCCCGCGCCGAACCCGTGGCACGGGCCACCGCGATCACCCGATCGTCCTCTGGCATGGAGCGTGACCGGCCGCTACCCTTTCGCCGGATCGTCCCAATGGCCGACCGGATGCCGGTCACCGCACGAAGGCAGTTCCCCGCCTGATGGCACCAGCTCTGCGCGCACGCAATTCCGCAGCGCTCGGCCGCGCACTGGCTGGCCTCGCCGCCGTCCTCCTCCTGACGCTCGCGCTGCCCCCGGCAGTCGCGGCGGACACGGGCCTGACGCCGACCACGGTGCAGCCGCTGTGCGGTCCGCCCGCTCCCGGGCGTGCGACGTGTCACGCGCTGGTCCGCAGCGGCATGCCGCCAACGTCTCGACCGTTGGCCGCGAGCACCCCGAGTGCCATCACGCCCAGCCCGTTCGGTGCACTCGACCTGCAGGAGGCGTACGGGCTGACGGCCGCCGCAGCGGCACTCGGGGCCGGCGTCAAGGTGGCGGTTGTCGACGCCTACGACGACCCGACCGCGGAGGCCGACCTGGCCGGCTACCGGAGCAGCATGGGCCTGCCTCCATGCACCTCCGCCAGCGGATGCTTCACCAAGGTGGACCAGAACGGCGGCACGGCCTACCCGGCCCTGGAGTCCGGCTGGGCCGCGGAGATCGCCCTTGACCTGGAGATGGTCTCGGCGATCTGCCCCAACTGCTCGATCGCCCTCGTCGAGGCCAGGAGCGAGGAGATCAGCGATCTGGGGATCGCGCTGAACCGCGCCGTCACCCTGGGCGCCACGTTCATCGCGAACAGCTACGGGACCTTCGAGAGCCCGTCCGAGCTGACCTGGGATGCGGAGTGGTACACGCACCCAGGTGTCGTGATCACCGTCTCCGCTGGCGACTTCGGCTACGGCGTCCAGTTCCCCGCCTCGTCGCCCCACGTGGTGTCGGTCGGGGGGACGACGCTGGCCCGAAGCGGCGGGACGTGGGTCCAATCGGCTTGGTCAGGCGCGGGCAGCGGCTGCTCGGCCTACGAGCCGAAGCCCTCGTGGCAGACCGACACCGGGTGCTCGAAGCGCACCGTCGCCGACGTGTCCGCCATCGCCGACCCGTCGCCGGGCGTCGCGGTCTACCACAACGGCTACTGGTACGCCATGGGCGGCACGAGCGCGGCGGCCCCGATCGTGGCGGCCGCCTACGCGCTGGCCGGCCGTCCCGCCACCGGCACGTACCCGGTGTCGTACCCCTACCTCCGCGGCGGCCTGACCGACGTGGTCGGCGGCAGCAACGGCACGTGCGCGATCGCGTACCTGTGCCAGGGCGTCAGCGGATACGACGGGCCAACCGGGCTCGGGACGCCGTCAGGCACGACGCCGTTCACCAAGCCCGGCGCCCCGAGCCAGCCGACCGGCGTGGGCGCGCTGCCGGGCAGCGCCTCCGCCACGGTCAGCTGGGCCCCACCCGCATCGGACGGCGGTGCTCCGATCACCAAGTACACCGCCACGGCCAACCCGGGCGGGGGAACCTGCACCTGGTCGAGCGGCCCGTTCACATGCACGATTGCCGGTCTCACGAACGGCCAGGAGTACACATTCACCGTCACCGCGACCAACGCGTCGGGGACGGGTCCGCCGTCGAGCCCGTCGCCGCCGGTGACGGTCCGAGGCGTCCCCGGACAGCCGCAGAGCGTGAGCGGCCTGCCGGGCGACGGGTCGGTGACGGCCTCGTGGTCCGCCCCCAGCAGCGACGGCGGCTCGCCGCTGATCGGCTACACGGCCACCGCCACGCCCGGCGGCGGAACCTGCGCCGCCCCGCCATCCATGACCAGGTGCACCGTCATCGGGCTCGCGAACGGGCAGGGCTACACGCTGTCTGTCACGGCCGTCAACGCGGTCGGCACAGGCCGGCCGTCAGCCCCGTCGGCAACGATCACGCCGCGCACGGTGCCGGGCGCACCGATGGGCGTCCAGGCGCTGCCGGGCAACGCCTCGGCGCAGGTTGCGTGGTCGCCGCCGCCGCTCGACGGGGGTGCGGCGATCACCGGCTACACCGTGACGTCGTGGCCGGGCGGCCACACGTGCGCCTGGTCGTCCGGTCCCCTGGTATGCACGGTGTCGGGGCTGACGAACGGCCAGACGTACAGGTTCAGCGTCGTCGCCGCGAACGCGGCCGGCAGCGGCTACGTCTCGGGCTCGTCGGCATTCGTCACGCTGCCGACCCCGCCCGCCCCTCCGGCGGGCGTCACCGCCACGCTGCCAGCCACGCCCATGCCGGGGTCGCTGGACGTCACGTGGACCGCCGTCGGCAGTGCCGGCTCACCCGTGACCGGCTACACGGCGACCGCCTACCTCGCCGGGACGTCCACCTCGACGGGTCGCACCTGCACCGTCACGGGGGCGCCGCCGAGCACCTGGTGCACGATTACCGGCCTCACGCCCGGGATCGCGGTCGTCGCGCGCGTGGCCGCGACGACGGCCGCGGGCACGGGCCAGCCATCCAACCCGTCCGCGCCCGTCACGCCGCCGACTCCTCCATCCGCCTCAGTCGGCTCCCTGCCGACGTGGACGGTGGCCGCGGCGCTCGAGGTGCCGCTGTCGGGCAGCCCCGGGGCGAACGCCATCGCGACCTATGAGGTCCGCTTCCGGCGCGCCCTGTGGAACGGCTCGTTCGGTTCGTACGGCGTCCTCTCGACGACGACGCCGAGCGTTAGCCTCGCCGTGTCCGCCGGCGCCACGTACTGCTTCAGCGCTCGAGCCCGCGACGACCAGGGCTATGCATCGCCCGCGTGGTCGGCCGAGCGGTGCACGGCCGTGCCGCTCGACGACCGGAGCCTGTCCGCGCAGGGCACGTGGGGCAGGGGCACCGGGTCCACGTACTACCGCGCGACCTGGACCCGCTCGTACGCGTACGGCGCGGCCCTCGTCCGCACCTCGGTCCAGGCGAAGCGCATCGCGATCGTGGCGACCACGTGCCCGACGTGCGGTTCAGTCCGCGTCTATCTGGGATCGACGCTGCTGCGCTCGATCAGCCTCACGTCCTCGACCACCCTCAACCGCAAGGTCATCACGGTGGCCAACTTCAGCTCCGTCCGCTCGGGCACGTTGACAGTCAAGGTGTCAACGTCGCGGCGCATGGTGCGGATCGACGGCCTCGCGATCAGCCGCAGTTAGCGCCACCCGGGCGTCGGCCGGCGCCCGCGCCCGTGCCCGGGTGCGCTAGCGTAGAGATCGGGCCTGCGCCGGTGGACCGCGCGCCGGCGCCCGCGGAGGTGTGGATGGCAGGGACCCGCACGAGCTGTGCCGGGATGAGGTTGGCCGCATGAGCGTGCGCTTCCTGCACAGCGCGGACTGGCAGCTCGGCATGACCCGCCACTTCCTCTCCGCCGAGGCGCAGGCGCGGTTCTCGCAGGCACGCATCGACGCCGTTCGGACGCTGGGCCGGCTGGCCGCGGAGACTGGTGCAGCCTTCCTCGTCGTGTCGGGCGACGTGTTCGAGACGAATCAGGTCTCCGCGCAGACCGTGCGCCGCGCGCTTGACGCCCTCGCGTCCGTGGCGGTCCCCGTGTACCTGCTGCCCGGCAACCACGACCCGCTCGACGCGGGGTCGATCTTCCGCGCGCCCGCATTCGCCGATGGGCGCCCAGCCCATGTCACCGTGCTGGAGGACAGCACGCCCCTGCCGGTCCCCGGCCTGGCTGGGGTGGAGGTGGTCGGCGCTCCCTGGTTCACCAAGCGGCCGCTGTCGGACCTCGTCGCAGATGCCTGCGGGACGCTGGCTCCCGCGAAGGGCATCAGGCGCGTCCTGGTCGCCCACGGCGCCGCGGAGATCTCGTTCGACAACCCGGCCGCGATCCGCGTCGCGGAGGCGGAGGCCGCCCTCGCCGACGGCCGGATCGCCTACCTCGCGCTGGGAGACCGGCACTCGACCACGTCGATCGGGTCAACGGGCCGGATCTGGTACGCGGGGGCGCCCGAACCCACCGACTACGATGAGCTCGACGCCGGGAACGCCCTGCTGGTGGAGCTCGCAGACGACGGGCGGTGCGAGGTGGCGAGGCTGCGCACGGGCACCTGGCACTTCGCGCGCGAGCGGTTCGACCTCGACGGGCCGGACGGCATCGAGGTGCTGGCCGCCTGGTTGGGCACGCTCACGCCGAAAGACCGCACGATCGTGAAGCTCACCCTCGTGGGCACGATCTCCCTGTCGGCCAACGCCCGGCTCGAGGCGCTGCTCGAGCGCGAGGGCGACCTGTTCGGCGCCATCGAGCAGTGGGAGCGCCACACCGACCTGGTCGTCCGCCCGGATGACGACGACTTCGCGGACCTGGAGCTCGGGGGGTTCGCGGCCCAGGCGCTGGCGTCGCTGCGCGCCAGCGCTGCCGGCACGGGCGACGAGGCGGACGCGGCCCGGGACGCGCTGGCGCTCCTCGTCCGCCTCGCGGCCCCCGCGGGCGTCCTCGCATGAGACTGCTGCGGCTGCGGCTCCACGACTTCCGTGGCGTCGACGAGCGAGAAGTCACGTTCCTCCGCGACGGCGTGACGGTGCTCGTCGGGCCGAACGAGGTGGGCAAGTCGTCGATGGCGGAGGCGCTCGACCTCCTGTTCACCGTGCAGGACTCGAGCGCCAAGGCGGAGGTCAAGGCGGTCAAGCCCGTGGACCGCGACGCCGGCCCCGAGGTCGAGGCCGAAGTCGAGACCGGGCCCTACGCGTTCACCTACCGCAAGCGGTACCTCAAGGGGGCTGAGACGGTCCTGCGCATCATGCGGCCGAGGCCAGAGCAGCTCACCGGCCGTCAGGCGCACGAGCGCGTGACGCAGATCCTCGCCGAGACCATGGATGCCGCCCTCTGGAACGCCCTGAGGATCAAGCAGGGCGAGGGCGTCGGCCAGGCCGCGCTGGCGGAGGCGGCGTCGCTCGGCCAGGCGCTCGATCGCGCCGCGGGCACCGTCCCGGAGGGGCAGGCCGAGACATCCCTGTTCGACCGCGCGCGGGCCGAGTACGAGCTGTACTGGACGCCGACGGGCCGGGCCAGGGGCGACTGGCCCCTGCGCGAGGTGGTCAGAGAGCAGCAGGCCACGCTCGACGGGATCGAGGCGCAGCTCCGCTCCCTCGCGGAGGACGTGGACCGGGCCGCCGACCTCGCGGCCGAGCACGACCGCCTCCTCGAGGCGAAGGGACCCGAAGAGGTGCGCGTCAAGGAGCTCGAGGCGCGGTGGCGGCAGATCGAGCAGCAGGCGCGCGACGTCGAGAAGCTCCAGGAGGCGGAGAAGGCCGCCCGACTTGTGGCGGAGCGCGCGGCGGAGGCACGTCGGGGCCGAACCACCGCGATCGAGGAGCTTGCGAGGGCCGCCGCCGAGCGGGACCGCCAGCGCGCGGCCGCCGAGGCCGCCGCGCCGTCGCTGGCCACCGCGCGGGAGCGGGCAGCACGGGCT
>JBJKRU010000337.1:0-4017 GCA_046704485.1 Candidatus Limnocylindrales bacterium
GCGGACGCGACGGCCCCGCGCGGACGCGACGGCCCCGCGCGGACGCCGCCGGGGGACCCCCAGCCGCCGTCCCGCCGCTCAGACGCCGTCGACGCTCGACGAGGGGTCCCTCTGGACCCCCTCGATCGATCCCCCGCCGCGAACATGGACGCTGGAGCCGCCGCTGGAGGATCCGCTGACCACCCCGGTCGCCCGCACGTCGATCGACGATCCTGTGCTCGCGTCGACGCTGGCGTCCGTCGTCCGGAGGTCGCGGAGATCGGCAGTTCCGCCAGTGGAGGCCGTCACCGAGAGGGCGTCCACGCTCCCGGCGCAGTGGACATGGCCGCCGGTCGACGCGTCGACGCGGAGCGAGGCGCCGGACACGGCCGCGGCCTCGATCGACGCCCCGGTCGAGGCGCTGAGCCGGTCGGGGAGCGTCGGCGAGTGCACGACGACCCTGAGCGGATGGTTCGTGCGCAGGCTGCCGGACACATCGATCGCCAGGACGCCGTCCGACACGTTCGTGGAGACCAGCCCGAGCAGGTTGTCGTCCGCGGTGACCGTGGCCGATGCGTCGCCGGCGGCGAGCTCGACCTGGACGCCCTCGGCAGCGCTGACCGCGCTGAACGGCTCGAGCGCGCGGGTCTCGCTCGCCACGTTGCCCGACCCCTCCTCGTACGGCGCCGAGCCGACGGTCGTGGTTGCGCCTCCCGGCAGAACCCCTGCGCACCCGGCGACCAAGGCGAGCACGGCAATCGGCGTGAGCAGGCGGCGCTGGGCGCGCATCGGCCATTCCCTCCTCGGGGCGCATTCAACCTCGGGGCGCATCCACGGGTCGCGCCGTCCGCGGGAACGAGCCGGACGGGGCTGTCGTGCGCCCGGTGGCGGGGGCCTGCCGCCGACGCGCACGCGCTGCGCATTCGAGCACGCGCGCACGGCTCGGCACACGGCCTGAACGACCCGAAACGGGGGCCGGGCAGCCCGGGCCATGGGGTGTGTGAGGCGCGCTGCGCGCCCGCGGCATGCCGCCCGAGGGCGGGTGCTAGAGGTGGAGGTTGGCGAGGAGGTCCTTCGCCAGGGCTTCCTCCATGGAGGGGATGGAGCCATCGGGGATGCTGCCGGTGACGTTCACGCGGAAGCCGAGCCCGCTCCGGTAGACGACGAGGTTCGTCCCGAGACCGGTGATCGTGAGGACGCAGGCCTGGTCGCCCAGCCCCGAGACCGGCGTCACCGTGAGGCCAGCCGCGGCAGAGGAAACGACGTCGCAGTGTCCAGCGCCCTCGTTGTCGCTCGCCTGCACCTGGCCCTTGTCCGCGACCCAGGTGCACAGGTGCTTGTCACCGCCCGAGTCGCCCGCCTGAGCGCTCAGCGACGTGACGGAGTTCACCTGGTCCACCGTGAGCATCGTGCAGGGGTCGGCCGGATAGGCGGCGCCCCCGCCAGTCCGCCCGCCGCCCTGGCCCGGGGCGGTGCTCGCAGCCGAGCCTCCAGAGGTCACCGGGCCCCCAGCCGTCGGAGCGGCGGCAGCACCCCCACCGGGCGGGGGCGTGCTGGCCCCCGGGGTTGCCACGGCCGGTCCGCAGGCCGACAGCAGCGCCGCCATCGCCACGCCCAGCGCGATCTGCCTCAAGCCGATGCCCATTCACCTACCCCTTGATGACACGGCCCACATCGCGCGGATCCTGCCACACCGGACGGCTGGACGCTGGCGCCGTCCCCAACCGGGGGCCGGGCAGCCCGGTCGTGGTTGTGGCGCGCACGCTGCGCGCCCGCGGCATCACAAGGCCGGCACGCCGAGCGAGGATCGGGACGATCGGCACTGTTCCACCGCAGTATCCTCTTGGGATCCGCCCGAGCGGACGGGAAGGGATAAGGGGGGTGGGGCATCGGCACTGTGGCCCCCGTTCGCCGCCACGTCGCGTCGGATCCCGCCGCGCGTCTTGACGCGGCCATCGTCGGGGCGGTCGCCCTGCTCACCGCTGGCGCCTTCTGGGCCGGCATCGCCGGAATCAAGGTGCGGGTGGTGGCGCCCGACCTCGATCTGGTCCTCGACAGCCTCACCACCTTCGTGACGCTGTCCGTCGGCGTGCTGAGCTGGCTCCGATACCGGCAGCGGGCGGAGCCGATCGCCCTCTTCCAGACTGCCGCCTTTCTCGTACTGGCCCTCTCGAACGGGCTCCTACTAGGCTTCGCCACCGCTGGCCTGGAGGCTCTGGCTGGCTTGTCGCTGTCGTCACCAGGGCAGGCTCCGTTGTACGTCTTCACCCTTGCCCGCCTCCTGGCCGCCGCGCTGCTCGTGATGGGGAGCGTTGACACCCTGCGCCACCGTCGCCCTCGCTGGCCCCGCTTCATCCTGGTCGTGTCCCCCCTCCTGCTGCTTTTCGGCGTCGCGCTTGTCGAGTGGCGGGCGCCACAGCTGCCCGCCCTCGCGGTGCCGGCTGCGGCCCCCGCGGGCGCGCTCCCCACCCCGACCCTCCTCGGCGTCACGCTCGGGCTGGTCACGGCAGGCATGTTCCTGTGGGCCGCCGCGCTGTCACGCCGCATGTACCGGCGGGACCGGGCCCTCGCCGACGGGTACCTCGCGCTGGGCCTCGTCATCGGCGCCTACGCGCTGGGCGCCACCGCGCTCGACCCCGGCACCTATACCGGCCTCGTCACCACCGGTGATCTGCTGCGGCTTACCTTCGACCTCGTGCTCCTGCTCAGCATCCCGGCAGACGCCGTGGTCACGATGACCGCCTTGCGCCGGGCCAATGTGGAGCTCGCGCGGCTGCGCTCCGTGGAGGTGGAGCGGGCGGCCCTCGACGAGCGGGCCAGGCTCTCGCGAGAGCTGCACGACGGCCTGGCCCAGAACCTCTGGCTGGCGAAGTTGAAGGCGGCGCGCCTGGCCGCCCTCCCGGCGCTTGGGCCTGAGGCGGATGCACTGGCCGGCGAGCTCGGCACGGCCATCGACGCGGGACTGGCCGAGGCCCGCGAAGCCGTGCACATGCTGCGCCTCGACGCGGCGCCGAGCGGGACGCTGCACGAGCTGCTGGCGGGGACCGTGGACGAGTTCGCCGACCGCTACGGGCTGCGCGTCGAGCTCGAGTGCGGGCCGGATCTGCCTGCCCTCTCGCCGCGCGCCCAAGCGGAGGCGCTGCGCATCACCCAGGAGGCGCTGACCAACGTGCGGCGCCACGCGGATGCCACCGTCGTGCGCGTCCGGGCCGCGGTGGAGAACGGCCAGCTCGCGCTGCGCGTGGACGACAACGGCCGCGGCTTCGACCCGGGCGCCGTCGCGGCAACAGCATTCGGCCTGGCCAGCATGCGCGAGCGCGCCTCGCTGATCGGCGGCCAGCTGTCCGTCGACTCGGCACCTGCATCTGGGACGCGGGTGCACCTCCGCGTGCCGCTGGTACCCGCGCTCTCGCCAACCGACGCGGCCGCGCCGTGAACGACGTCGCCCAAGCCCGGCGCCTTCGCGTGATGCTGGTGGAGGATCACGCCCTCGTGCGGGCGGCCGTCCGGCAGGCGCTGGGCGCGCCGGACGTCGAGCTGGTGGCCGAGGCGGCGAGCGCGGAGGAGGCGTTGGCCCAAGCCCTGCGGGTCCGGCCCGACATCGTGCTGGTGGACATCGCGCTGCCGGGCATGGACGGCGTGGAGCTGGTTCGAGAACTTGCACCACGTCTGCCCGACGCCCGGATCGTGATGCTCACAGTGTCAAGCGCTGAGCACGACGTCCTGGCGGCCATGCGCTGCGGCGCGGTCGGGTACCTGACCAAGGATGTGGCGCCCGAGGCCCTGCTGCGGGCCGTGCGCAGCGCCGCGGACGGCGAGCTGGTGATGCCGCGGAAGATGGCCGCCCGCTTCGTCCAGCGGCTGGAGGAAGCGGCACGGTCGGGGCGGTCGTCGCCCGATCCGGCGCTGGGCGCCCTCACGAACCGCGAGGCGGAGGTGCTTCGCCTGCTCACGGACGGGATGACCGACCGCGAGATCGCGGCGGCGCTCACGATCTCCCTGCGCACGGTGACCACCCACGTGAGCAGCGTCCTGCAC
>JBJKRU010000338.1:0-41700 GCA_046704485.1 Candidatus Limnocylindrales bacterium
GTGTACGCGATCATCCTGGCCGGCGGAGGCGGCACCCGGTTGTGGCCGCTGTCGCGACCCGAGCGGCCGAAGCCCTTTCTCGCGCTGACCGGCGACCGGACGCTCCTGCAGATGACATGGGACCGGATCGTGCCGGGCCTGCTGACGCCCGCCGACGTGTTCGTGGTCACCGCGGCAGGCTACGCCGACCTGGTCCGCGAGCAGCTCTCGTCGCTGCCGGCCGGCAACCTGGTCCTGGAGCCGATCGCCCGCAACACGGCGGCCGCGATCGCCCTGGCGACGGAGGCGATCGACCGCGCCGACGACGAGGCAATGGTGGTGCTGCCGGCGGATCATCTGATCCGAGACGAGGCGCGGTTCCGCGAGCTGCTCGCCGACGCGGCCCGTCTGGCGGAGGCTGTCCCGGCCCCGCTCGTCACCCTCGGCATCACCCCGACCGGCCCCGAGGCCGGGTTCGGCTACATCGGCGCGGGCGCAAGGCTGCCCGGCCCGGCCCAGGCTGCCATGGTGGCGCGGTTCGTGGAGAAGCCCTCGGCGTCGACTGCGCGCGACCTGTTGTGCGGACGGGACCTCGTCGCGTGGAATGCCGGCATCTTCATCTGGCGGCGTGATGCGATCCGGCAGGCCCTGGTGGCAAGCGCTCCGGACATCATGGCGGCCGTTCGAGACGGCCTGGCGAATGGCCAGACGCTGCTTGAGACCGCGTACGCGAGCGTCCGCGACGCGTCGATCGACTACGCGGTGATGGAGCCGGCGGCTGCCGACGGCCGCGTGGTGGTTCTCCGGGCCGAGGTGGGGTGGAGCGATCTCGGGTCGTGGAGCGCCGATCGAGTCGTGCTGGTCGAGGCCGGCTCGGGGCACGGGGCGTCTCTGGGGGTCGTGGGGCGGGGACCGCGGAGGGATGTCGACAGTTCGGGCGTCCTGGTGTTCGCCGATCGGCGCCTCGTGGTGACCATCGGGCTCCAGGACATCGTCATCATCGACACGGACGACGCCCTGCTGGTGGCCGCACCCGAGCGCGCTCAGGATGTCCGGGGCCTCGCGAAGGAGCTCGAAGCGTGATCGGGCCCCGTCGAGGATGAAGAGGCCCGCCGGGCACCGGAGGAGCTGGCGCCCGGCGGACGGGAGCGACGCTAGCGGTGCCCGTACAGCGGGCCGAAGGCGGCGCAGGCGCGGAAGTCCGCGCCCTCGGGGTCGGCCGTGCCGAGGTTCGCCCAGGCGCTCGGGCGCATGACGTCCTCGTCGGGCACGTTGTGCATGTGCACCGGGATGCGGAGCACCGAGGCGAGGGTGATCAGGTCGGCGCCGACGTGGCCGAAGCTGATCGCCCCGTGGTTGGCCGCCCAGCTGGCCATGACGCTGTAGACGTCGCGGAACGGGCCGACGCCGGTCGTGCGCGGGACGAACCAGTGGGTCGGCCAGGTGGGGTCGGTCCGCTGGTCCAGGACGTCGTGGACCTCCCTGGGCAGCTCGACCGTCCAGCCCTCGGCGATCTGGAGCGTCGGCCCGGCGCCGCTGACGAGGTTCAGGCGGGCCATCGTGACGGGCATGCCGCCCCGCGACACGAACTGGCTGGAGTACCCGCCGCCGCGGAAGTAGCCGCGGTTCGCCGGGTACCACGTGGTGGCCGCCAGCGCCGCCTCGACGTCGCCGTCGGTGATCTCCCAGAACGACTTCATCGCAGGCATGCCGTCCGCGTCGGTCATCGCGCCCGTCGCGTCGAGCGTCGCCGCGCCGGAGTTGATGAGGTGGATGAAGCCATCGGCGGCGGCGCCCTCGGGGCGCCAGCCCGTGACCCGCTCGACCGCGTCGGGGCTCCAGTACGTCCGCACGTCGGCGAAGATCTGGGCCCGGTTGGTGAGCAGGTACATCAGCAGCATCGTGGCGCCGTTGAGCGAGTCGTTCTCGGTCGCGAACACGTGGGGCGCCCGGATGCCGTTCCAGTCGAAGGACGAGTTGAGCATCGCCTCCATGAAGTCGCCGTTGGGGCTGTGGTCGGTCCACGCGCGCTGGCCCTGGAAGCCGCCCAGGATCGCGTTGCGGCCCATCGACTCCTCGGCGTGGCCCAGCTCAGCGAGCCGCGGGTTGCCCACCAGCAGGTCGCGCGCGATGAGGAACATCTTCACGACGGTCGCCCAGTCGGCGTCGAGGCCCTCGCGGGTCTTGGCCTTCTCCGCCGGGTTTCGGTCCGCACCCTCGCGGCAGTGCGCCTTCGTCCAGGCGAGGCCCTTCTCGAACTCCACCGGGTCGTAGATCCCCTCCTCGAGGCGCCGGGCGATCTCGGACATGTCGACGGCCTCGACCCGCATGCCCAGGTACTTCTCGAAGAACGGCTGGTCGACGATGGAGCCGGCGATGCCCATCGACACGCCGCCGAGGCTCAGGTAGCTCTTGCCGCGCAGGATCGCCGCCGCCAGCCCCGCCCGCGCGAACCGGACGATCTTCGCCTGGACGTCGTCGGGGATCGTGCCGTCGCCCGCGTCCTGCACGTCGCGGCCGTAGATGCCGAAGGCCGGCAGGCCCTTCTGGGTGTGGGCCGCCAGCACCGCGGCGAGGTACACGGCGCCCGGCCGCTCGGTGCCGTTGAAGCCCCACACCGCCTTGGGCGTCAGCGGGTCCATGTCCATCGTCTCGGAGCCGTAGCACCAGCAGGGCGTGATCGTGATCGAGACGCCCACGCCCTCCTTGCGGAACAGCTCGGCGACCTTGGCGGCCTCGTAGACGCCGCCGATGTTGTGGTCTGGGACCACGCACACGACCGGCGAGCCGTCGGGGTAGCGCAGGCTCGAGCTGATCAGCTCGGCGGTGCGCAGGGCCATGCCGCGCGTCTGGACCTCGAGCGACTCGCGGACGCCGTGCTGCCGCCCGTCGATCGCGGGCCGGATCCCGACCTTGGGCCAGTCGCCGACGAAGCGGCCGGACGTGTTCACGGAGCTCATTCGCTGCCTCTCGCTTCTGGGACGGGCCGCTCGCGGCCCCCTAATCCGGCTGGACCACGCCGATGGTGAGCAGGATGTTGGCGTAGATCCGCTGCTCGCCGGTGGCGATCGCCAGGGCGCAGTCGGGGCCGCGCGCCATGTCGTAGAACTCGAACCGGCCGAGGCGGGTGAGCCCGGTGCCGGGCAGCAGGCGCCGGAAGTCCCCGTAGATCGAGGGCTCGCTCCCGTCGTCGGGGCCCATGACGTGCGCCGCCTCGACCGGGATCGCGTCGGCGATGACGTCCAGCACGTCGGTGACGGTCAGCTTGCCCGGCTCGAGGTTCAGGAACACCCGGCGGGCCGACGGGTTGGAGCGCGTCGCCAGCGGGTAGTTCCCGTCGGCGATCAGGACCTGCGCGCCGTGGCCGGCCTCGCCCAGGGCGGCCAGGATCTGGGGGTGGAGCAGACGAGTCCTCAGCATCGGGCCTCCTTCCAGTCACCGCGCCGGAAGGGGGGTCGGCGCGGAGGCCCGCTTGCGCTCGCGCGCCACCGGGCGACGGCAACTGATACGGCGACTGTTATCGATACCATACACCATAGCCCGACAGGTGCAAGCCTCGTCGCAGGGCGCCTCGTCCAGCCCCGCCGACTCGGCAGCCGACCGCTGAAAGGACGTGGACGGGAACGGTTTCGTCATCGGCCAGCTGCATCGCCGGCGGTCGTGTGCACGTGAGGTCGTCCGCCGCGTCGCACAGTGGAGCGCCACCTGCCGGGATCGGGCCTATGCGACGACGCCGTCCGCGGGGAGTCGGGCGAGGAGCAACCGCGCGGGCTCCATGCCTCGGGGCGTGACGCGGTATCCACCGGCCGCTGCGGGCACGACGGCGGTCTCCAGCGAACCTATCGGGAGCTCCCATCCCGGACCGCGCAGGGCCACCGATCCAGTCGCTGCCGTGACAACGTGCGGCGTGGCACCGTCGGAATCGAGGTCGAGCGTCGTGCCGCCCTCGAGGTCGACGACGTCAAGCGCGAAGTGCTCGCCGGCGACCAGGCGATCCCTGCCCTGGTGTCGCTCCGGGAGGCGGAGCCGCTTGGCGGCACGCCTGGCGTCGACGCAGGCGAGCGCCTGCTCCGTGTGCAGCCCGCGCCCGGCTGTCGCAGGCCGACCCCAATCATCGACGCGGTAGGTGACGTCGGACGCCTGCTGGATCTCGTAGAGGAGCGCGCCCGGTCCGACCGCATGCAGGGATCCTGCCTCGACCAGGAAGGCATCGCCGGGGGAAACGGCGTGGTGCTGAAGGAGCGGCGCCACTGCACCGCTGCGGATCGATTGCCGCAGGCCCTCGACCGTTACGCCAACCTTGACGCCCAGGAGGAGTTCGGCGCCGGGCGCAGCCTCGAGGCAGTACCAGGCCTCCTCCTTGCCCACCGCCCCGGGGCCCTCCAGCGCGACCGCCATCGCATCGTCGGGGTGGACCTGCACTGACAGCCAGTCCGCAGGGTCCAGCAGCTTGACGAGCAGCGGGAATGCGCCCGGCCTCGGCGCGGCCGTCCCGATCAGGGAAGCCCCGAACTCGCGAACGAGGGAGCCGAGCTGCCGGCCAGCCACCTCGCCTGACGCGGCCGTCGCCGCGGGCCCGGTGAACCAAGCCTCGCCAACCGGCACGTCGCCGACTCGGCCAAGTCGGCACCCACCCCAGACACGGGGACGCAGCTCTGGGACGAGAAGGAAGGGCTCCACCGGGCAGTCCGTCTAGAACCCGCGCAGTGCCGTGCTCGATCTGGCAGGCAACCCCCGATGAGGAGTACGGCGGAGCACGACGTACTCGATGTTCCTCGCGGCGCAGAACTCGCGCTTCTCCGGCTGGTCGCCGTCCTCGTTCACGACGTAGTACCGCGGCTGGATGTCGGCGATCTCCGGTTCGGCGTCCATCCATCCACTCCCGGATGAGATCAGGCAGCGGTGGACCTGGCGGACGGCGCCGACCATGTAGCGCCGCTCGTCCTCGCCCTGGAGTGGATGCCCGGGACCTTTGAGCAGTCCCACGTTGCGATCACTTCCGACCACGACGTAGAGGTCCCCCAGTGCGGATGCGTCCATGAAGAAGCGCACGTGTCCCGAATGGAGCCAGTCGAAGCAGCCGGTGACGACGACCCGTGGGCCATCGCCGGCTCGGGGCGGACGCACCGGGGCCCCGTCGGCCTCCCATCCCCGGTAGCCTCGGAGGTCTGCCCGGCTGATGGCCCGAAGATCCCTTCCCCGATCCATCCATGCCTTCGAGAGGACGGGGTCGTCGTCCTCGTCCCGCACCACGAGTGTCTGGAACCTCGAAGCCAATCGGGCCACGTCAGAGCGAGCTTCAAGGTCGGTCACCCCGACGGTGTTGACGCAGCGGAGCGAGGCTGCGAGGAACCGGCGCTCAGTCTCCCCGAAGGTCGGCGGTCGTCCCGTTGTGCGCTCGACGAGCGAATCGGAGGAGACCCGGACGTGGAGCGGCCCGAAGCGGGCGGCCTCCTGCAGGAAGCGCACATCGGACGAACTGAGGTTGTCCAAGCTGGCGGCGACCACCACCGAGGACCGCGGCCGTGCGAGGGCCGCAGGTGCGATCACTGCAGCCGCACCGAGATCCGAAGCGAACCCGGCACTTCGCGCTCCGCCACAACAATCAGGTAGCCGCCACCGCACCCCGAGTACATCGCCCCTGCGCTCTCGGCCTGGTAGGCGGCGAGGAGTGCGCGCAGGTCCAATGTGATGGTCGGATGGGCATGAACGTGCGGCAGGATCTCGTCCCAGCACAGAGCTGTCTCGTTGAACGACGCGCCCAGGGCGGCGGGGTCCCGGTTGAGGATGGCGTCGTAGCAGGCCTTGCCACTCGCGCTCAGCCGGGCGATCCAAGCAGGGTCCAGACGCTTGATGCCGAGTGGCGAGTACCCGGCGGGCCGCTGCATCACGGGGACCAGATGCAGGACTTCCTCGAGCCACCGCGCAGCCGCCGGGTCACAGCTGTTCTCGACATGTGATGGGAAGAGGCCGCCTTCGACAGTGAAGTCGTAGTCGAGGCGGCTCACGCCCGGGTACACGAGGCCGCACATGTCCTGTGACCCGGAAGGCTCTGCGGCGCCCTCGTTCTCCGCGGCGTAGAGGATCCGGACCAGCTGTGCAGGGTCGCCAGGTGGAAGAGCATCTCCCCACAGTCGCTGGGCGACGGCACGGGTGCCCGTCGCCATGCCGCACCGGTCCATGTACCGGACATTGGGCTCCAGGGAGACGACGACCATCGAGCCCGGTGGCTCGGGGTTGAACTCGGACATCCACGGCTGGTCGATCCAGCCGCCCGCCAGCTGGAGGCGGTAAGGAAGCCGACCGATGGCGCTGGAGAGCGCCATCGAAGAACCGGTGACGGACTCCAGCATTCCTCAGCCCTCGACGACGCGCTTGCCCGCCTTTCGGAGGGCGTACTGCTCCTTGATCCAGTCGTAGGTGGCGGCCATGCCGGTCCGGAGCGGCGTGTTCGGCTCCCAGCCGAGGATCTCCTCGATGAACGTGTTGTCGCTATTCCGCCCGGCGACCCCCTTCGGGGCGTCGAGCTCGTAGGTGCGGTTCAGCGTCACCCCGGCCAGGTCCTCGACGATCGAGACGAGTTCGTTGATCGAGACGAGCTCCGACGAGCCCAAGTTGATCGGGGTGGCGGTCAGCTCGGGCGTGTGCATGATCAGATCGATGCCGTGCAGACAGTCATCGATGTAGCAGAAGCTGCGCGTCTGGGTGCCGTCGCCCCAGATGGAGATCTCGAGGTTCCCGGAGTCTTGCGCCTCGATCACCTTGCGGCACATGGCGGCCGGCGCCTTCTCGCGGCCACCGAACCAGGTGCCGTTGGGGCCGTAGATGTTGTGGAAGCGCGCAATGTGCGTCTCGAGTCCGCGTTCCGCGGTGTACTCCTGGCACACCATCTCGCTGAACAGCTTCTCCCAGCCATAGCCGCGCTCGGCCATCGCGGGGTAGGCATCAGACTCCTTGAGGGCGATGGCTTCCGGCGTCTTCTGCAGGTCCGTGTTGTAGGCGCAGGCGGACGACGAGAAGAAGTACCGCTTGACGCCGGCCCGCCAGGCAGCCTCGGTCATGTTGGTGTTGATGAGCACGCTCCGCAGGCATTCGACGCGGAAGCGCTCGATGAAGCCCATGCCGCCCATGTCGGCCGCCAGGTTGTAGACCTCGGTTGCCCCCTTGACCGCCTCCGTCGCGTTCTCCGCGATGGAGAGGTCGGCCGAGATCGACTCGACCCCCGGCACCACCACGTACCACTCCGGGAGCGGCTTCCGGTCGATTGCGCGGATCCGCGCGTAGCCCTGGTCCGCGAAGTACTTGGCGAGCGATCCACCGATGAAGCCGCCTGCCCCAGTGATGACGATCAGTTCGTCCTTGTGCAAGCCGCGCGCAACGCTCGTCCCGGGGATGGTGTCGTTGAACTCCGTCGGCATTGCGGTCCTTCCTTCGTCTGGGCGATAGCGGCTCAGGGTGCTAACGCTATCACTGATAACGCTAACACACCGCGGCCAAGCTGTCGAGAGGCCCGGGCAGGTCGTCTCGCACCGTCGGGAGCGATGGTCCACACGCCAACGCCGAATTGCTGGGGGCGCCGCAGTTCGACCGGCCGGTTCAGGAGAGCTCGGCGTCCAGCTCTCCGTCCCGGTCAGACGCAAGCGCGGCGAGGAGCGGGATGCCGCTCGACTTGCGGATCACGAGCTCCGTCGGGAGCACAACGTCCTGCGCCCGATGTCGGCCAGGGTGCTGGATCCGCTCCACGAGCAGCTCCACGGCACGCCGGCCCATCTCGAACGAAGGTTGCGAGACCACCGTGAGGAACGGGAACGTGACCATGGCAGACGGGAGATCGTCGAAGCCAACCACTGCCACGTCCTCCGGGACCCGGATACCCATGTCCTCGAGAGCGTGCAGCACCCCGATGGCGATGAAGTTGTTGCCAGCGAAGATCGCGGTCGGACGATCTCGCCGCGACATGGTCGCCCGAGCCATCGCGGCCCCGCCGTCGATGGTGAACTCGCCATGGATGACGTGGACGGACCGGTTGGGCCCCGCCTCTCGCATCGCATCGCGGAAGCCCGCTGCTCGATCGACAGCGGTGGAGACGGAGCGGGGGCCGGTCAGGACCGCGGTGCGAACGTGGCCCAGGGACGCGATGTAACGGCCCATCTCGTAGGCTCCGTGCCGAGAGTCCGTTCGGACGACGTCAACCGAGCCTCGGCGGATGCGCCGGTCGAGCACCACCACGGGGGTGTCCTGCTCACGGCACTTCTGGATGACGCTGTCGCCAGACCCGGCCGGAACGATCAGGATCCCGTCGATCTGGCGCTGCAGCAGCATCGTGACGTACCGCTCCTCCTCGTTGAGGTCCTCGTTGCTGTTGCCCATGATGACCATGAGCCCAGCCTCGTTGGCCGCGGCCTCGACCCCGTGGGCGAGCATGGTGAAGAACGGGTTGGTCAGGTCGGTGACGAGCAACGCGATGAGGTTGGTCCGCTTCGACCGCAGGCTGCGGGCAAGCACGTTCGGCATGTAGCCTGTCTGGGCGATCGCCTGTTCGACGCGCTGCCGGACATCGGCGCTGACGGGCCCCGTCCCGCGCACGACCCGGGACACGGTCATCGGCGAGACGCCCGCCAACTTGGCTACATCAACGAGTCGCGCCATCAGCCTCCGCCCCATCCTCGACCGTCCGCCAGCGTCTCGACGCGACCGGACGGCACCAACGCCACGGCAGGCAGTCTACGGGTCGTGCAGCCTCGTTCCGGCGCTGCTGGGGTGCGGCGGCGACCGAGAGGCCCGTTGACTGGCTCGGGGCATATGATAACGTAAACAGTACCCGGTCGGCGTGCACTTGTTCCACATCGGCCACCGCGTCCCGATCACACGAGCCCGCAACGCACCGAACGGCCCGGGCTGGACAAACGATGTACCGATTCACGGCAGCGGCGGGCCTCCGGCCCCCGCTGCAGATGGGGCGGAGGTGAGCGGCCGATGGGAGACGCAGGCAAGGATCGCGCGATCCTGCGCGAACTCGGGGCCCGTGTCGCCGAGCTCGCGGCGCTGCCGGTCCAGGCTGAGACGATAGCCGACTGGAAGGCGCTGAACGGCCTTCGGCCGATGCGGCCAATGGTGGCGATCGACCAGCTGCCATGGCACGAGATGGCGTCGAGCCCCGAGCTCGAGACGCAGTGCGACGATCCGTTCAACCGCGGTGTCGAGATCGACCTGCGGCGGATCCTGTACCGCTGGAACCACTTCCGTGCTGACATGGTGGTGGAGCCTGAATTCCTGATCCCCAAGGTCCTTCGCCTCGATGGGTTCGGCGTCGAGATGCACGAGGAGACCGAGGCTGTCGACGCCGCGAACAACATCGTCTCGCACCACTTCTTCGACCAGCTCCAGCACGAGGACGACGCCGACAAGATCCGGACACCCAACATCTGGCTCGACGAGGCTGAAACGGCGCGGATCGAGGCCCAAGCGCACGAGATCTTCGACGGCGTGCTGCCTGTCCGCCTGCAGGGATGGGTCCCCAGCACCAACCAGTGGCCCGGCCTCGAGTCCCAGCCAGCGACTCGGGCCCTGGTCCACGACTGGCCCGACGAGCTCCTCGCTGGCGGAGCGAACTTCTGGGACACGATCGAGTTCTGGCGGGGCGCCGACGCGATCCTCCTCGACCTCATGGACCGGCCTGACCACCTGCACCGGATCATCGACCGTCTCGTCACCGCCTATCTCGGCATGCTGGACCAGATGGAGGCCAAGGGCCTGCTCGGGCGCTCGATGTCCCTGGTGCACTGCACCCCAGCGTGGACCGATGAGCTCCCTCACGCGGGCTTCGACCCCGAGCGGCCGCGGGCAGAGGACCTGTGGACGATGGGCATGGCGCAGGTCTTCACTTCAACCTCGCCGAAGATGTTCCGCGAGTTCGAGGTCGAGCACACCAAGCGGTGGTTCGCCCGCTTCGGCCTCGGCTACTACGGATGCTGCGACGTGCTCGACCGGCACGTTGAGCACATCCGGGTGATCCCGAACGTGCGGAAGATCTCGATGTGCCCCTGGGCGAACGTCGAGCGCGGCGCCGACGGCATGGGGCACGACTTCGTCATGTCCCGCAAGCCCAACCCCGCGCACCTCGCCATGGACAGCTGGGATCCCGGCGCGGTCGAGAAGGAGCTGCGGGCGACTGCGGAGGCCTGCCGGCGAACCGGCACCAATGTCGAGTTCATCCTCAAGGACGTGAGCACGATCCGCTACCAGCCGCACCGGCTGGAGGAGTGGGTGGACGTCGCGATGAGGGTGGCGAGGGATTACTGACAGATGCCCAGGCTGAATCGCCGTCACAAGGAGCCAACCCGATGGTAGATCTGCAGGAGCTCGGCACGGCTATCGAGGCGGGCGACCGCGCGAGCGCCACCCGACTGACCCGAGAGGCACTCGACAACGGGGCGCCGCCGGCGACGATCCTCGAGGCGATGACGGGCGCGATGGGTGTCATCGGCCGCAAGTTCCAGGACGGCGAGATCTTCGTCCCCGAGATGCTCATCAGCGCACGGGCCATGAAGGAGGCGACCGTCATCCTGGAGCCGGTGCTCGTGGAGGCTGGGATCCGTCCCGAGTACACCGCGGTGGTCGGCACTGTCGAGGGCGACCTGCACGACATCGGCAAGAACCTCGTCGGCATGATGCTCAAGGGCGCGGCGATCGAGGTTGTGGACCTCGGTGTGAACGTGACGGCCGATCGGTTCGTCGAGGCAGCGCGGGAGCATGACGCCCGCCTCATCGGCCTCAGCGCCCTGCTGACCACCACCATGCCCAACATGCGCAAGGTCGTCGAGGCGATCAAGGCGGCAGGTGTGGACGCCAAGGTGATGATCGGCGGCGCCCCGACGACACCAGAGTTCGCTGCCCAGATCGGGGCCGACGGCTATGCGCCGGATGCGGGCGCCGCCGTTGACCTCGCCAAGGCGCTGCTCGAGAGCAAGTAGGGCCAGCTGGGAGTCGCGCGATGGGGATGTTCGAGACGGTCGGCCGCACCAGCGGCCTCGGGGAGCCACGCAAGGCGTCGACCCTGGCGAAGGTTGAGCGCCTCGCGAAGACCTACAGGCACGAGGAGGCGGATCGGGTCCCGATCAGCGATTTCTTCTGGGGCGGTTTCAAGGACCGGTGGCGCCGAGAACTCGGTCTGCCGGCCGACGCCGACCCGTACTACTACTACGACCTGGACCTGATTGTCACGGTCCCGAACATGGACCCGCATATCCGGGCGTTCCAGACGATCCGCGAGGACGAAGAGGAAGTCGTCATCAGGACCGGCTTCGAGACGACGATCCGCAAGCGGTTCGACCTGCCGATGCCCGAGCAGATGAGCTGGGAGACGGACTCCATCGAGAAGCTTGAGGCGTTCGAGTTCGACGACCCCGCTGATCCCCGTCGCTACTTCGAGGCAGGCGACAACCAGATTGCCGGTGTTGGCGACGGGTTCGAGCGCAACAGCCCGCCGTGGGTCGACACGGTCCGATCCCTCCGCCCTGATTTCGCCGTCTACGGCAGCATCACCGAGTCATCGGAGATCTGCACCCGCCTCCTGGGCCAGCTGAACACCCTGATGTGGATCGGCGAGTACCCGGAGCGGTTCGGCGAGCAGCTACTGCGGATCGGCGAGTTCAGCTATGAGGTTGCCAAGGCCCAGATCGAAGCGGCCGATGGCCTCCTTGACGGCATGGTGATCTGGGGAGATGTCGCCTACCGCAAGAGCCTCTTCATGGCCCCCGACTACTGGCGCCGCTACTACAAGCCGACGGTGGCGCGCATCATCGCGTTGTCGCACGACCACGGGCTGCCAGTCATGTACCACGGATGCGGCAATGCGAACGCAATCCTCGAGGACATGATCGAGATCGGCTTGGACGGCTACAACCCGCTGGAGGCAAAGGCCGACCTCGACGTCGTGACACTGCGCGAACGGCTTGGGCACCGGCTCACGTTCTGCGGCAACAGCGACATCCGCGTCTGGGAGCGAGGCGACAAGGCTGAGGTCCGGCACGAGGTGCTTCATCGTCTGCGCGCTGCCGAGGGCGGCGGGTACGTCTTCATGTCCGACCACTCGGTGGCCTCGGATGTATCGGGCGAGATGTACGACTACATTGTCAGGCTTGTGCGCGAGCACGGCGACTACCCTCTCGCCCTGCCTGCCGAGTAGGCCCCTGGCGGTCCCCTTCTCTGCCCGGAACGCCGCATTCTCAGCGGGCCGGGCGCTCGCTTGCCGGCGCCTGGCACGGCTGGCGGGTCAGGGGAAACGAGATTGATGTTCCGACGTCGCGTGCCGCCAAGAGGTTGACCGCCGCGCCGTTCGAGGGTCGATCACGGGCGCTGTGGGCCTCCAAGACCTCTGTCGGCTGTGCTGCTGTGAGCAGCGACGCGCCATGTGCGCGAGACAGAGCACTGAACAATCGTTTATCCTTCTCGTGATGCAGCGCCGACCGGGTGGAGCGCAAGCAGATCGGAGGTCGCATGGGTGAGTCGGCATGAGGACGCCGACGGTCGAGCGATGAACCCGGCCTTCGAGCTTGTCCCGCTCGCCCAGTCGGGCCTTCAGGTCACAAGACTGGGGTTCGGGGCTGCCACGATCGGCGGGCTCTTCGACGTCGTCACCGACGAGGGTGCGGTTGCCGCGGTCGACCGCGCCTACGATCTGGGGATCCGGTACTTCGACGTAGCGCCCCTCTACGGCTACGGCCAGGCCGAACGCCGGGTCGGCGCCGCGCTCGAGGCTCGGCCGCGGGACTCATTCGTCCTGTCGACGAAGGTCGGTCGTCGGTTGGTCCCGCGCGACCGGATCACCACGGAGATGGACGTCGACCTGCAAGCGGTCGGCGGCAAAGAGGACTTCTACTACCCCGAGGGGACGCCGCCCGTCCGGCCAGTGTTCGACTACAGCTTCGACGGCACCATGCGGTCGGTCGAGGAGAGCCTCGGGCGACTCGGCATGGACCGGGCCGACATCCTGCTGATTCACGATCCGGACAACCACGTCGACGCCGCGATGCGGGGAGCCTACCCGGCCCTCCGGCGTCTCCGGGACGAGGGGGTGGTCCGGGCCATCGGCGTCGGCATGAACCAGGCGACCCTGCTCGCTCGATTCGCCGAGCGCTGCGACCTCGATCTCGTCTTGGTCGCCGGTCGATACACGCTCCTCGAACATGACGCGCTCGATGAACTGCTGCCGATCTGCGCCCGCCGCGGGACCGCCGTTGCCGTGGCAGGCGTCTTCAACAGCGGGATCCTCGCCAACCCGCGCCCAGGCAGTCGGTTCAACTACGTTCCCGCTGACGGAGCACTCGTGGAACGGGCCGAGCGACTTGCCTCCATCGCAGCGTCTCACGGCGTGTCACTCAAGGCCGTCGCTCTCCAGTTTGCGATTGCCCACCCAGCGGTCTCCTGCATGGTGGCGGGGGTGCGCACGGTTGCACAGCTGGAGGACTACCCGGCGTTGTTCGCCGAGCGCATTCCTGCCGACCTCTGGGCCGAGCTGAAGACGGAGCGCCTCCTTCCGGCCGAGGCTCCTGTCCCTGTCGGCTGATCATTGAGCGGCCCCACCAGGGCCAGAAGCGACCACAGATCGTCCCGGCCATTCCGGGAGCGGCACAGGAGGACACGGTGCGCCTGATCTCGCTGGAGGGGCCGCACGGGGCACCTCAGCTGGGCGTTGTTGTCGACGGCCGGGTGCTGGCGGCGGTGGACTTGCTGCCTGACGCGCCGCCAGACATGGCCGGGCTGCTGGCTGGAGACCCGGACCTCTTGGTGGAGCTTGCAGCCGCGGCGACCGCAGCCGGCCCAGAGGCTGGCGTGCAGCTCGACGCCGTCCGTTTGCTCGCGCCCGTCCCGGCGCCGGGGAAGATCGTGGCGATCGGCCGGAACTACGCGGACCACGCGGCGGAGGAAGGCGCAGATGCGCCGGGAGCGCCGCTGATCTTCGCGAAGTTCCCGAGCTCCGTCATCGGGCCCCGCGGCGAGATTCGCTGGGATCCTTCCCTGACAGCCCAGGTCGACTACGAAGCAGAGCTTGCCGTCGTGATCGGCCGATCGGCCTCCAGGGTCGCAGAGCGGGAGGCGCTGGACTACGTGCTCGGCTACACGTGCCTGAACGACGTGACCGCACGTGATCTCCAGTTCGGCGACGGCCAATGGGTGCGCGGCAAGTCGCTGGACACGTTCTGCCCGATGGGCCCCTGGCTTGTGACACCGGATGAACTCGGCAACCCCGATGACCTGCGGATCACCTGCACGCTCAACGGCGAAGAGGTGCAGGACGACCGCACGTCATCGATGTACCACGGCGTCGCACGACTCATTAGCTACTGCTCGCAGGCGTTCACGCTCATGCCGGGTGACGTCATCGCGACGGGGACCCCGGCCGGGGTCGGGATCTTCCGGACACCGCCACTCCTTTTGACCGACGGCGATGTGGTCGTCGTGTCGATCGAGGGCATCGGCGAGCTGGTCAACACGTGCCGTTTCGAGCGCGCGCAGGAGGCAACACTGGCATGACCGAGTCACCCGTCGAGCGCTTCTTGGTCACCGGCGCACTCGGCTGCATTGGGGCGTGGACCGTGCGTGACCTGGCTCGGGAAGGTGTGCCAGTTGTCGCCTTCGACGTCGCGGCATCCCCGCGCCGTGTGCGCAACCTGTGCACAGACGAGGAGTTGGAGCGAATCACCTTCGTCACCGGCGACATCACGGAGCTGTCCTCGGTGGAGTCGGCCCTGGACGATCACGGGATCACGAACGTCATCCACCTTGCCGCTCTCCAGGTGCCGTTCTGCCGTGCTGATCCTGTGCTCGGTGCACGGGTGAATGTCGTGGGCACCGTGAACGTGCTGGAGGCGATACGACGCCGCAGCGACCGGATCCGGCAATTCGTGTACACGGGCTCGGTGGGCATGTTCGACGCCGCTGACGCCGACCCGGGCACTGGGCGACTTGAGGCGGACGCAGCTGCCCATCCCGTCAACCACTACGGCGTCTACAAGCAGGCGAACGAGGGCAACGCCCGGGTGTATTGGCTTGACAACGGCGTCTCTTCGATCGGATTGCGGCCGATGACGGTGTACGGGCCGGGCCGGGACCAGGGGCTGACCAGCACGCCGTCGAAGGCCATCCTCGCCGCCCTCCTCGGTCAGCCGATCACGATCGGCTTCAGCGGGAGGACGCTGTTCCAGTACGCGGACGATGTGGCGCGGACTCTGATCATGGCGAGCCGCGCCGCATTGCGGGGGGCCAACACGTTCAACCTTGGCGGCGAGCTGGTGGATCTGCACGAATTCGTGCACTACGTGGAGGAACAGGTTCCGGGCAGCGAAGGCCTCATCGCCGTGGACGGCGCACCACTGCCCTTCCCCGAGGACATCTCAGCTGAAGGCTTGGCGGCGGTCGGACCTGCCCCGGTAAGGCCGATCCGCGAAGGCATCGCCGAGACGATCGCCTTCTTCCGCCGCCTGATGGATTCCGGTCGGCTGGTGCCGGTCGAGCACGGTCTCCAACCCTGACCACACCTTGCGCTCCGCGACCCGCGCCATACCCTCCTACGTCCGGCGAACCCGGAACGACCGGCGCGGCGGGGGAGCCGTCGAAGCTCGGATCATCAGCTCGGGGGCCGGCTCTGCGACCACGAGGTCCGCGGGACGTTCGCCCTTGAGCCGCTGCGTCAGGAGCGCCACGGCCGTCTCCCCGAGCTCTCGCATCGGCATCCTGACAGTGGTCAGGGGTGGCCAGCACGTCTCCGCGAGCCACGCGTCATGGATGGCCACGATTGACAACTGATCAGGGACGGCTAGGCGGAGCTCGTGAGCCGCCTGCACCACGCCCATCGCGGCCACGAGATTGGACACCACGACGGCCGTCGGACGGCGGCGTCCGGAGAGGAGGGTGATTGCCGCCTCGTGGCCGTTGGCCGCCGAGTAGCCGGCTCTGAGCACCCAACCCGACCGCCGGCGCATGCCCGCTGCGTTGAGTGCCTGGACGAACCCGATCTCACGATGGCGGCCCGTGTAGCTGTGCTCATCGCCACCGATAAGCCCCAAGTCTCGATGACCCAGGCCGAGCAGGTGCTCGGCGGCGACGCGACCGCCGGCGGCATCGTCGAGCACGACGGACCCGCGTCTTGCGCCACGGGAGTTCACAAGCACGAAGGGGACCTTGTCGCGCATGATCTCGGTGAACTCGCGGAGGTCGATCTCGTCGCTCCTCTGGACGAGGAACCCGTCGACACGACCCTGGCCAACGAGCTCTCGCAGAAGGTGCCCGCCGGGCTTGAGCCGCTCGAACTTGCCGATGAGCAGCTGGAGCCCCGCCTTCTCGCTCGCGATCTCGACGCCGCCGATCAACTCCTCGAACACGGGGGTGACAAGCTGGGGGACGATGAGGCAGATCGCGGAGGCTCGGGCGGTCCGAAGGGAACGGCCTGCCGAACTCGGCGTGTAGTCCAGCACGCGAGCCGCATCCTGGATCCGCTTCCGGGTTTCGTCTCGAGCACGGAGGACGGGATCTCCATTCAGCTCGCGAGAGACGACGGAGACCGAGACGCCGGCCAGTCGCGCGACATCACGCAGGGTCGCCCGCGCGTGTGACCGTCCCGGCGATCTCATCGTGGGCCTCCATCGAGCCGTGACCCATGGCATGGGAACGGCCCCTCGGGGTCATGAGCGGCCGCGCGCCACCAATCTATCCGGTGCGCGACCCGGACGCGTCATTGGTGTTCCGGCCGCCACTCGGGTCTGTCTCGGGCAACGCGCAGCTAGGCCTCGTGAAACACCTCGGGGATCGCCGTCCACCACTCCCCGGGTCGCACGTCCCGTGTCTGAAGCTGGCACGGCTTGCACACGTCCCACCACCGCTGGGTCTCGGGGTCCTCGGCCATGCGCGCCATGTCGGCCTCGTAGTCGGAGCCCACGTATTCGTAGTAGCTGAACAGCAGGTCGCCGTACCGGTAGATCGAGTAGTTGCGAATGTTGCAGGCGGTGATCATCGCCAGCACACCCGGCCAGACCGCAGCATGCAGGGCGAGGTACTCCTCGGCATGCTCCGGCCGGAGCCCGATGACGCTCGCATATCGCTGGACGACAGTCGTGCCTGGCAGGGGGACGCCCGCCGGGCCTTGCTCGCTCATCCCTTCACCGATCCCATCATCTGGCCACGCATCAGGTACCGCTGCGCGATCACGAACACGATGAGCACCGGGATGATCGAGACCGTGGTCGCCAGCGCCAGCTCCGGCGTGTAGAGCTTCACGTCGAGGCCAGCCGCCTTGGTCGGGTCGTACAGCGGGCTTGAGCCCACGAGCTGCTGAAGGCCGATCGACATCGTGTAGTGCCTGTCGATCGGCAACAGCACGAGCGGCAGGAAGTAGTTCGTCCAGTTGGCGACGAAGCTGAAGAAGACGACGAGCGCCACCGCCTGTCGCGATACAGGGACGGCGATCCGCCAGAACACACCGATCTCCGACAGCCCGTCGATGCGCGCGGCTTCAACCAACTCGGTGGGCAGCGCTGTCATGAAGTGGATGTACGAGAGGTACACCCCGAACGGGTAGAAGCCCATGATCACGATGACCGGCCAGAACTGGTTCACAGCGCTGATCGCGCTGACTTCGAGGAACAGCGGGATCACGAGCACGGTATTGGGCATCACCATGGTGAGCAGGGTGATGAAGCGGATGACGCGGCGGCCGCGGAAGTGGAGCTTGGCGAGCGCATATCCCGTGGGGATCGCCGTGAGCACCGCGAGTGCGGCGCCGCCTCCGGCGACTAGGAGCGAGTTCTCGAGCCACACGACGAAGATGCCGTTGTTGAAGCGGACGACCTCGTTCCAGTTGGCAACCGCGCTTGAGATGGACAGCCCGAGGGGCGAGAAGATGCCGTATGGCACTGCCCCGACGTCATTGTGCGACCGGAAGCCGATCGCAAAGAACGTCGCCATCGGGATGGCGAACAGGAGGCCCGCCACGACGAGCAGGCCGACCCTGCCGAATCGCGAGCGCGTCCAGTGTGCGTGCCCGGCCCGCGTCGCCGGGCGGACGTCAACGGTGGTGGCCACGGTCTCGTTCCCCCTAGTCCTGGGACCCGAACAGCCCGCTCCGGCTCACGATGAGCAGGCCGAGGCCGAGGGAGATCGCGAGCAGCAAGACGGACATGGCCGCTGCAGCCGGCGTGTTCATGATCTGGTAGGCGTACGTGTAGCTCAACTGGTTGGGTGTCCACTGGGGCGAGATGAGCCCGTGGGTTGCCTGGCTCATGACCTGTGGCTCGACGAACAACTGGAACCCATACGCGATGTTGAGGAGGAGCATGTAGCCGAGCCACGGCCGGATGATCGGGAGCTTGATCCTCCAGGCCAACGCGACGGGACCTGCCCCGTCCACGATCCCGGCCTCGAGCACCTCCTCGGAGATGGCATTCAGGCCGCCATTGACGATCACAAGCCACGTGCCGGCCCCCTGGAAGAAGAGCATTGCGGCCAGGATCACCGGGAGGTGGGCGGGCTGCGCCACCTCATTCAAGTTCGTGAAGCCGAAACCGTTCCACAGGAAGTCGAGCGGGCTCTGCCCCGGGTTGAGCAGGAAGAGCCAGAGCATGAAGTTCGCGGTCCCCGCCAGCGCGCCGGGGATGTAGTACAGGATGCGCATCGACCCGCCGAGCCGTCCCGGGCTCGCGTGCACCAGCAATGCCAGGCCGACCACGCCGACCATCATGATCGGGAGCCACACCGCAAGGGTGATCAGGATGTGGCCGAACGTCGAGAAGAAGCGGAAGTCGCCGATGATGCGCGAGAAGTTGGCGAACCCCGCGAACCCCTGGCCGCTGTCGAGCTGGAAGCTCTGCACGATGGCGTAGATCGTCGGGATGATCCCCGCCACCAGCAGAAGCAGTACGTAAGGTCCCACGAGGATGGCCGCGCCGACGCCCTCAGGGCGGCGCAGCTGGCCTGTCGGCCGTCTCCTAGCCCGCGCTTCTGACGTGGAGCCGTTGTCAAGGAGTGCCTTCTCGCCTGCCATGTGCGCTCCGTGCTTCGTCCCCGGGACAGAGGTCCCGCCCGTATCAGTATGTGACCCTAGCGGGCGGTCGATGACGACGGGAGGCGGCCCGAGGGGCCGCCTCCCGTCGCCTTGTGGTGCGCGGAGCGCGTCAGTTCCCGGTCTGCTGGACCGTGTAGCCGAACGTCTGAGCCTCGTTCAGCAGCTCGTTGTTGAAGGCGTCCCAAGCGGCGCTCAGGTCGCCCCCGCCGGTGAGCACCGGCGTGACCGTCTTGCTCCAGATGCTGCCCGTGTTGTAGAGCATGTAGTAGTGGTTGGGGCGGACCATGTTGCCGGCTTCAAGGAAGGCTTTGCCGGATGTGGTCGTATCAGCGAAGTACGCAGCGGACGCCTGCTTGTCGAGCCACGCCTGCTGGACGGGACCGTACGCGGGCATACCCGTCGACAGCTCGACCTGCCAAGCGGGGTCGCCGGCGACGAACTTGGCGAAGGTCAGGGTGTTCTGCAACTCGGTGCCCGTGATGTGGCTCGAGACGCCCCACAGGCCGCCGCCCTCATCACCGGTGTAGGTCTGGGAGTCCGAGGACCACTTGAGGGGCGTCGTCGCCGTCATCTGGCCGGCCGGGATCTTCCAGGTGTCGCGGAACAGGTAGTTGCCCCACCAGACGGCGCCGGGGCTCATCGCGAGCTTGGGGCCCACCTGCGCGGCGTTGGGATCGAAGATGCCGACTGAGCTCAGCGCCTTGCCGGCGATCATCTGGTCGATGAGCGTCTTGACGCGCGTGCAGTTCGGATCGGACAGGTTGATGTGGACGCTCGTCTCTGACAGCCGGTCATTCGTCGGGCAGCCGCTGGCCCACAGGTAGCGGTCAGGAGCGTAAGCGTCGCCGAGGAAGCCCGAGATGTAGCCGGGATGCTCGGTGGCGATCTTGATGCCGAGGGTCGCGTAGTCCTCCCATGTCGTGGGAGGCGTGTAGCCCCACTGATCGAAGAGCGTCTTGTTGTACCAGAAGACGTCCTGCGCCTCGTCGTTGCGGACGCAGCGGACCTGGTTGTCGATGTTGCATGGCCCGTTCGCGGCCGCCGAGTACCCCTTCAGGAAGTCCGGGATCAGCTGGCTGAGGTCGCGCGCGTAGTTGATCTTCGAGCTGGTCGCCCAGGCGATGTCATCGTTGGACGGGAAGAAGATCGCGTCCGGCCAGCCGCTGCCGGCCTGGTTGAAGAGCACGAACTGCTGTTGCAGATCGGTGCTGCCAACGTTGCCCTGGATGGTGTTGACGTCGATCGGGATCTCCGGGTGCGCCTTCTTGAAGGCGTCGGCGGCGGGCACGCGCGGCGCATCGACCCAGACGGTGATCTTGCCGCCCGAATCCGTGGCACCGCTTGCCGCCGCTCCGCCGGTGGGCGCGGCCCCGCTCGCCTGCGAAGCCGTGCTGGGCGCCGGCGACGCTGACGAACCGCATGCCGCCACCAGAAGGAGGCTGGCACCGCTCAAAGCGAGCAAACGGCGCCAGCCGCCCTCGCGAAGCGTGGAACTCATCGACAACTCCTCCGATTTGATCAGCCCTGCTCGCCAGCCGAACTGATGGTTGCCGGGAACGCGCGCAGCGTACTGTTCCGCAACCTTCATTGTCAAGATGTTATCGCTACCAAACGACGTGTTAGCGCTAACCAGAGCTGGCGCGTTTTCGCATGCTGCGCAGCTGGTCGTGGCGCGTTGGGTATTCCCACCAAGGCATCGCCGCGATACACTGTCGCCATGCCTGAACAAACGAATGCTCAGTCTGGCCTGCGGCTGGAGAGGATCTCCGAGGACGTCCTTGCGCAGCTCACGACGGCGATCGTGTCGGACTCGCTGGACGCGGTCGGGCTGCGCCGTCAGGTGCTTGCCCGGGACGTGACCCCGATCGAGCGGGACATCCGTGCGATCGGTCGTGCCCACACAGTGCAGTTCGTCCCGACGGAGACCGGCGGCCTGGACCCGTACGGCGACGCAATGGCGTTCATCGACAGCCTCGAGGCGGGAGCGGTCGCTGTCATCGCAACATCTGGCGATGACCGGACGGCCTACTGGGGCGAACTGTTCTCAGCGGCAGCGATCGGACGGGGCGCCGTCGGCACCGTGTGCGACGGGCCGGTCCGGGACACGCCGAAGATCAGGGCCCTCGGCTACCCGGTCTTCGCATCCGGAGCACGGCCGATCGACTTCCGTGCCCGGATGAGGGTCGCGGCGGCCGGGCAGCCCGTCCAGATCGCGGGAGTCGTCGTGAGCGAAGGAGACATCGTCGTGGCGGACGCCGACGGCGTGGTGGTGATTCCGGCCTCCCACGAGGCCGTCGTGCTCGAGCGGGCTGTCACCCGTGCCAAGGCCGAACGGGAGGTCCTAGCGGACCTGTTGGGCGGGGCGCGCCTCCGGGAGGTGTGGGATCGATGGGGGATCCTGTGACCACCACGGACGATCGGCTTCTGCGTCTCGGCGGCGACGACAACGTGCTGATCTCGCGCACATCGATCCCGGCGGGGACCACGCTGGTCGTAGACGGTGCGACGGTCACGACGGATGCTGATCTCCAAGTTGGCTTCAAGGTCGCCGCGACGGACCTCGAGCCCGGCACCGTGGTTCGGCGCCTGGGCGTTCCGATCGGCCAGACCACCCAGCGCGTCGGGCGCGGCGAGCTTGTCCACACGCACAACCTCACCAGCCAGTACATGCGCACCCATGCGCGAGGTGAGGCGTGAGCGCCATCCAGGGCTATCTGCGGCAGGACGGCCGCAAAGGGATCCGGAACATCGTGGCGATCGTGTACACGGTCGAGTGCGCGAGACACGTGGCCACCCGCATCGCCGAAGGGTTCGACGACGCGCACGTGATCGGGTTCGGCGGCTGCTACCCCAACGACTACGCCACCATGATGCTCGGCGAGCTTGCGACCCACCCCAACGTTGGCGCCGTGCTGATCGTCTCCCTGGGCTGCGAGGGGTTCGACCGTGATGCGCTGCACCGCCGGGTGGCCGAGACGGGTCGGCCAGTGGAGACCTTGGTGATCCAAGGGCGGGGCGGCACCCGGACCACGACCGAGGCTGGCCGCGCGTGGGTGACAGAGGCGCGCGCGCAGATTGCATCGGCGCCCAGGGTGGCGATGGACGCCAGCGAACTGGTGGTCGGGACGATCTGCGGCGGCTCTGACAGCACCAGCGGGATCACTGCCAACCCGGCTGTGGGCCTGGCCTTCGACGCGCTGGCTGCGGCGGGGGCCGTGACGATCTTCGAGGAGACGGGCGAGCTCATCGGGTGCGAGTACGCGATGGCCGCCCGGGCCGTGACCCCTGAACTCGGGGCCGAGCTCATCGGGGCGGTGCACAAGGCTGAGGACTACTACCAGGTGTTGGGACACGCCAGCTTCGCTGCCGGCAACGCCGAGGGCGGTCTCACGACGATCGAGGAGAAGTCACTGGGAGCCTACGCGAAGAGCGGTGGCGCCCCGATCTCAGGGCTGCTGAAGCCGGGAGACAAGGCTCCCGCTCCCGGTCTCTACCTCCTCGACGTCGTCCCGGACGGCGAGGTGAGGTGGGGGTTCCCCAATATCAACGACAATGCTGAGGCAGCCGAGCTTATGGCTTGCGGGGCGCACATGATCCTGTTCACGACGGGCCGCGGTTCGGTTGTCGGGTCGGCGATCTCGCCGATCGTGAAAGTGTGCGCGAACCCGGACACATACCGGCGAATGCCCGAGGACATGGACGTCGACGCCGGCCGCATCCTCGAGGGGCGGGCAACGCTCGCGGAGGTCGGCAGTGAGGTCGCCGCCCTCGTGCTCGAGGTGGCCGCCGGCCGGCCGACGGCGAGCGAGCAGATGGGACACCAGGAGTTCGTCCTCGGGTACAAGTCGTTCGAGCCCGTCGGCCCGGCGTGCCTGCCGCTCTCCGTCCCGGGTCGGCGTGTCGAGGCCGGGTGACGTGGGCGCCAACCGCAAGTCCCTTGCCGATCGCCCGCCGGGCGCCGAGTCGCCGACCGCTGATGCGGGCAGCCTGCCCCTCGCCGGAGTCCTCGTCCTCGACTTCAGCCAATTCTTGGCCGGTCCCGTCGCTGCGCTGCGCTTGGCTGACCTCGGTGCTCGCGTCATCAAGATAGAGCGCCCTGGAACCGGCGACATCGGCCGCGCGCTCGCCTTCGGTGGGATCGAACTCGACGGAGACACCCTGTCCTTCCAGATCATGAACCGCGGCAAGGAGAGCTTCGCCGCGGACCTCAAGGACAGTGCCGCACTTCAGGCGGTCAAGCAGCTCGTGACCCGGGCCGACGTGCTGATCGAGAACTTCCGGCCCGGCGTGATGGACCGGCTGGGCCTGGACTACCAGGCCGCGCGCGAGCTCAACCCGCGCCTCGTGTACGGCAGCGTGACCGGGTACGGCTCGGATGGTCCGTGGCGCTCCTTTCCCGGCCAGGACCTCCTCGCCCAGTCCATGTCGGGCCTGCCGTGGCTCAACGGCAGCCGGAACGAGGGACCCATTCCGGTCGGTCTGTCGATCGCAGACCTCCTTGCCTCATGCCACCTCGCAGAGGGCATCACGGCCCTGCTCTATCGGCGCGAGCGGACCGGCCTGGGCGGACGCGTCGAGACGAGCCTGATGGAGGGCATGCTCGACCTGCAGTTCGAGCTGCTCAGCGCGTATCTCAACGATCCGACGATCGCGGTCCTCCGCGGCGGGCCGCACAACGCGAACGCATTCCTCTCGGCGCCGTACGGCGTGTACCCCACCAAGGACGGCTATCTGGCGATCGCAATGAACCCGGTCCCACGGGTTGGCCAGCTGGTCGGCCTCGAAGCCTTGGCTGCGTACGATGACCCGCAGACTTGGTGGAGCGAGCGCGACACGATCCAGCGCCTGCTGGCCGACCACCTCGCCCAAGGCTCGACACAGCACTGGCTCGACCTGCTCCGGCCAGCCGACATCTGGTGCGCCCCGGTGCTCACGCTGCCGGAGCTCGTCGGACACGAAGGGTTCCAGTCCCTCGCAATGACTCAGGAGGTCCGTCGGGCGCGGCTGTCCGGCGACGGCGAGGCGGTCCTGGCGACAACGCGCAGCCCGATCCGCGTCGACGGGCGCGTCCTGCGCGGAGACGGGGGGGCTCCGCGCCTCGGCGAGCACACGGAGGCGATCGCCCACGAGTTCGGGATCGGGCCGGAGGGCAACGGCACCGCCCGGAGCGACGGGGGGCGGTAGGCCGTGCCCGCCGAGCTGGCGCACCTGCGCGGGATCACCTGGGACCATCCCCGCGGCCTCGACAGCGTCCGGGGCGCCGCTGCCGCATGGGCGCTGCAAGCAGGCGCACCGGTCGCTTGGGATGCGCGCTCCCTGCAGGCCTTCGCCGACGAGCCGCTCCAGGTCCTGGCCGAGCGGTACGACCTGCTTGTCATCGACCACCCGCACATCCCTCATGCCGCGGCGGCCGGGCTGCTCGTCGCGCTCGACATGACCAGGCACCAGTCGGATCTCGAACTCCTGGCCCGCCAGTCCGTGGGCCGGTCGCACCAGAGCTACATCCATGACGGGCATCAGTACGGGCTGGCGATCGATGCGGCAGCGCAGGTTGCCGTCTATCGACCTGACCTCCTCCCGCATCCGCCCGGAAACTGGGAAGAGGTGTTCGAGCTCGCGAGCGAAGGACGCGTCCTGTGGCCATCCAAGCCGGTGGATGCGATCTCAAGCTTCCTGTCCCTGGCCGCCAACCGGGGCGCGGAGATCGCGGTTGACGGCTTCGTTGACGTCGAGTCTGGACGGGAGATCCTCGACCACCTGCACCGCCTCGCTGCGCTCGTGCCGCCGACGTGCCTCGGGGAGAACCCGATCGAGACGGCGGAGCATCTGGTGAGCGGCGATGCGTGGTGCTACTCGCCGCTCGCCTTCGGGTACACGAACTACAGCCGCGCCGGGTTCCGGTCGCAGCGGCTGGCGTACACCGACATCCCGAGCGGGCCCGGCGGACGCATGGGCGCGTGCCTCGGCGGCGCCGGCATCGCCGTGTCGTCGCGCTCGGCCCACCGTGACGAGGCTGTCGCCTTCGCGTTCTGGCTGGCGAGCGCCGACGTCCAGCGCGGCGTCTACTACGCGGCCGGGGGACAGCCGGCCAACGCCGCTGCGTGGGACGATCCCGCTGTCAACGCGGACTGTCTCGACTTCTTCCGGGCGACGCGGTCGACACTCGAGCAGGCTTGGGTCCGACCTCGGTTCGAGGGTTGGCTCGAGGTCCAGGACGAAGTCGGGCTGCTGATCAACCAGGCCCTGCGCGGCGAGATCGACGACACCACGTGCCTTCGACGCGCAGACGCGGTCGTAGCCCGTGTCCGCGCGCAAGGGAGATCAGCATGAGGATTGCCGAGGCGTTCTTCGAGGACTACGAGATCGGGTCGTACCGCACGACGACGGGACGCACGATCACCGAGGCCGACGTGGTCCTGCATGCCGGGCAGACCGGCGACTTGTTTCCTCACCACATGGACGCGGAGTGGGTCAAGACCCAGCCCTTCGAGCGACGCGTCGCGCACGGCACTCTGGTGATGTCGGTCGCAGTGGGCATGACGGCAGGCGACGTGAACCCGCGGGCGATGAGCTACGGCTACGACCGAGTCCGGTTCGTCCGCCCCGTGTTCATCGGCGACACCATCACGGTCCGGGCGGAGATCACCGGCACGTCGGACCACCGGAAACGCCCGGGCGAACTGGGCGTCGTCGAAGAGACGGTCACAGCGAGCAACCAGGACGGCATGGTCGTGCTCTCGCTCGTCCACCTCTACGTCGTCCAGAAGCGGGCCGCAGCCCAAGACGCGTGAACGGCGGCCGCGTCATATCCGCGGCCGGACGGCAACCCCCTGCTCGATCGATGCGTACACATCCTCGATGAGCCGAATCGTCCCGACGTTGTCGCGCGCGGACGTCCGCGGCGGTTCACCGGTCGCGGCGGCTGCAAGCAGGCCGGCCATCGGTCCGAGGAACGCATCCGGCACCCAGCGGCTGGTGACCGGGTAGGGAACCCAGCCGTCGGTGCCGAGAACCGTGCTCCAGACCTCGAGCGTGTCCGGCCGGCCTGACGGGTAGTCGTAGAGCAGGCCGAGCGTGCCCCGGATCGACCCTCGCGACCCGTCGATGCGGAAGAGCGCCGCATTGTCGCCCGATGCGTTCTCGTGGTGCGCGTGGATCCGGGCGATCGTGCCTCCCGCGTGCACGGTGGTCGTGGCCGTCCGCGTCTCGCCCGCCGGAGCCTGCCCGGGAGTCCGCCCAGCGACACTGAACACCAGCTCGGGGTCACCGAGGAACCAACGGATGACGTCGAGGTAGTGGATCGAGTGGACCATCACCTCGAGCCTTGGGGTCTCGAGCATCCAGGGCCAGGCGGTCCACTCCGTCCAGATGTTGACGTCGATCGACATGGCCGTGACCTCGCCGATCCACCCGAGCTCGATCATGCGATGCGCTGCCGCCATGCCCTCGTCGTAGCGGAGCTGCTGGTTCACCACGAGCGCCCTCCGCTCGGCATCCGCGAGATCGGCCAGCTCGGCTGCCGTTCTCGAATCGGGCGCGAACGGCTTCTGGGCGAGGGCGTGGCGGCCGCTGCGCAGGACCTGCCGGAGGATCTCCGGCTGCGCCGCTGCCGTGACGGCCACATCGACCACCTCGACGCGTGGATCCGCGAGCAGCGCGTCCAGGGAGTCGTAGACGCGGGGCAGGCCATGGCGGTCAGCGGTCTCTCGTGCGCGTTCCGGGTGGTGGTCGTAGACGCCGACAACCTCAAGGCCCCCTGCCGCATACGCGGGCAGGTGTGCCGCGTTGACGATCGCCCCGGCTCCGACGATGGCGATTGGGCGCCGGTGCTCTGCGGGGATGGAGATCCCACAATCGCTGGCAACGCCGGCCAGCAGGTCGAGGATCACGACGCCACCTGAAGGCGGCCCTGCGGAATAGCGTAGAAGCGGGCTGCCGTCCCACCCAGGATGGCCGCCCGGTCATCTGGCGGCAGTTCATCGAACAGCAGGCTCAGCTGTTCCCACACGCGAAGGTAGCCGCCGGCGAGCACGGAGATCGGCCAGTCGCCGCCGAACATGAGCCGGTCTGGCCCGAACAGCTCGAGTGCGGTCTCGAGGTAGGGCCGGATGTCATCGGCGTTCCAGTCCCTCTGATCGCCGGCCGACGGGTAGAGCCCGGACACCTTCGCGAAGACGAGCGGGTTCTCAGCCGCGGTTGCGATCAGCGTCCGCCACGGCTCAGCGCTCGGGGCCTTGATGGGCGGCTTGGACAGGTGGTCGATGACCATCCGCAGGCGCGGGTGCCGCTCCGAGATGACGGGGACGTGTTCCAGGTGCCGGGGGAGGACCGACACGACGTCGAACGGTATACCAGCGTCCTCAAGGAGCCCGAGGCCCTCGTCGACGTCGGGACGCAGGAGCCAGTCGGGGTCCGGGCGAGTGTGGATCAGGTTCCTGATGCCCGCAAAGGCCGGCTCGTCGCGCAGTTCCGCCAGGAGCTGGGCTGCCCTGGCGGGCTGGTCGAGAGGAACCCACGCGACGACGGCGGCGATCTCCGGGTGCGCTCGCGAGACGTCGAGCATGTATCGAGTGTCGTCCCAGTTGTCTGCTGCCTGGACGAGAACGGTCCGCTGGACGCCAGTCGCCCTGAGGAGCGGCGCCAGCTCGTCGAACTCGATCGCGCGATTGATCGGGCTCAAGTCCTCGGTGAGCCAGTCATATGCCGCGCGGGCCGGATTCCAGAAGTGCTGATGGGCGTCAATCACCGTCATCGTCTGAGCCGACCTCGCAGACAAACGTTTGCTCGAACCCTAGCGCGCCATCCGTCAGGTTGTCAACGCACCCTTGGCCTGTCCAGGGCCGCGGTCGCGGGGGCTGTCAGGCTGGATGCGCTGGGTCCGGTTCCTGCGGGATGCGGGCGCGGGCCCACTCCGCCGCCGCTGACTTGACCTCCTGGGCGGCATCGGCTGCAGCGACCAGGATGACGTCGCCCGCGTCCACGACGATCACGCCGTCTAGCCCGACCGTCACGATCGGGGTGCGGCCCGCGATCACCAGCGACTCGTGCGATCCGATGTCGCGCCGGGGCCCCCATCCCACCGTCCCAGGGGACCGGCATTGATCGGCGCTCCCACGAAGTGATCGTCGGGCCAACTCGTCGCGCAGCGCGGTCCAAGACCCGAGGTCGGACCAGCCCACATCAGCGCGCAGCACTGCCACTCACCCTTCGGCGGCGGCCGCCTCGAGTACCGCGTAGTCAACGGAATCGTCCTGAATCTGCGCGTAGGCGGCCGCGACGGCTGCCGGCCCAGCTGCCACGGCGGGTGCCAGGAGCCGCAGCAGGCCTGGCACGTACCGATCGAGCGCAGACCGGATGGCGTCCACCCTCCAAGCGAAGATCCCGGCGTTCCAGGTGACGGCCGGCTCCTCAGCAAGAAGCCTCGATGCCGTGTCACGCGAGGGCTTCTCGACGAACCTGCGCACGGCCCGTCCGCCGTGGGACCCGAGCGCGCCGGTGCCGGCCACGATGTAGCCATAGCCGGTCTCCGGCCCACCAGGCGTGATCCCCAGGGTGACGAGGGGCGGGTCCGACTGGTCGGGCCCGCCGGCGGCCGTGTCCACGGCCCGCCGCAGCACCTGCCGGAAGCCGTCCTCGTCGTCGACAACGTGGTCCGCGGGCAGGACGAGCATCACCTCGTCGTCGGCACGGCCCAAGGCGAGTGCCGCATAGGCGATCGCTGCTGCCGTGTTGCGGCTGGCCGGTTCAGCGAGCAGCATGCCCGGGTCGAGCTCGGGCAGTTGTGCCCTGACGAGGTCTGCATACGCCGCATTCGCGACGACAGCCACGTCGCCCGGCTGGAGCAGGTCGGGGACCAAGCGATCCCACGTCATCTGCAGCAGCGAACGGTCACCCAAGAGAGGCAGGAACGGCTTCGGTCGCTCGGGGCGGGACAGCGGCCACAGCCGAGTGCCCCCACCGCCGGCGAGGATCACAGCGAACACATCGTGCCTCCGGATGCGGCGGCCGCGTTGCTGGCGCGGATCAGCGCTGGACAAACCTTTGTCCGGTTTGGTAGACTGCTGCTGGTAACGATATCAGCGGCTCGAACCTGCTGGCAACCCCCGCCGGTGCACGGGGCTCGCGCCAGCCGGCTGCCGAGCCGAGCTCCACCCCGCTGTCGTGGAGGGTCGCTGATCGTGCGTTTGGCGCTCTTCGTCGCATGCTTCAACGATGCCCTGTTCCCGGAAGTCGGACGGGCGACCGTTCGGATCCTGGAGGCGCTCGGCCACGAGGTCATCTTCCCAGAGGCACAGACGTGCTGCGGGCAGGTCCACTTCAACACCGGGTACTGGGACGCCTGCGGTCCGCTGGTCCGCCGGTTCACCGACGCCTTCGCCGAGTACGACGCGGTCGTCACGCCATCGGCATCGTGCGCCGCGATGGTTCGTCGCCATCACGGCACCGTCGCGCAGCACACCGGGGATGCCGCACTCGAGGCGGCGGCCGCCGACCTTGCGCCGCGCGTCCACGAGCTCACCGAGTTCCTCCTCGACATCGATGGAGCCCCGGTTCCTGCCGAGCCATTTCCACACGCGGTGGCGATCCACCCGACATGCCATTCGTCGCGCCTGCTTGCCATCGGGGACCGACCAGGCCGACTGCTAGCTGCCGTTCCCGAGTTGCGCCTCGTTGAACTGCCCGGCGCCGAGCAGTGCTGCGGGTTCGGCGGCACCTTCGCGATCAAGAACGAAGCGACCTCGGTCGCGATGGGGATCGACAAGGTGGCCTCGATCGAGGCAAGCGGGGCCGACGTGCTCACAGCCGCGGACACGTCATGCCTGATGCACATCGGCGGTCTGCTGAGCCGCAGGCGCTCGCGAGTCCGCGTCATGCACCTCGCCGAGATCCTGGCAGCGGGCCTCCCCGCATGACGCAGCGTCCCCTCCCCCCGCCGACGCCGCGGTTCGCCGGCACGCCGCCCTTCCCCGAAGCTGCGCGGACGGCGCTCTCCGACGAGCAGCTGCGGGCGAATCTGCTACGGGCGACGTCGACGATCCGCGCCAAGCGGGCGCGGGCAGTGGCCGAGCGTGACGACTGGGAGGGACTCCGCGCGGCCGGCGCGGCCGTGAAGGACGAGGCGCTCGCTCGGCTGCCGGACCTGCTCGAGCAGCTTGAGCAGAACGTGACCGCTGCAGGCGGGACGGTCCACTGGGCACAGGACGCGGCCGAGGCGAACGCGATCGTGCTCGGGATCGTGCGCTCAACGGGCGCCGACGAGGTGGTCAAGGTCAAGAGCATGGCCACCCAGGAGATCGAACTGAACGAGGCGCTCGCCGCGGCAGGGATCGCCGCCTGGGAGACCGACCTGGCCGAACTCATCGTCCAGCTCGGAGGCGATCTCCCGAGCCACTTCCTCGTCCCGGCGATCCACCGCAACCGGGCCGAGATCCGCGAGATCTTCCTGCGCGAGATGGGACGCGCAGGTCAGCCCGCCCCTGACGGACTCAGCGATGAACCTGCGGCGCTCGCCGACGCCGCTCGCCTCCATCTCCGCGAGAAGTTCCTGCGGGCGAAGGTCGCGGTCTCCGGTGCGAACTTCGCCGTGGCCGAGACTGGCACCGTGATGGTGGTGGAATCGGAGGGCAACGGCCGGATGTGCCTGACCCTCCCGCAGACGCTGATCACCGTCATGGGCATCGAGAAGGTCATCCCGAGGTGGCAGGACCTCGAGGTGTTCCTCCAGTTACTCCCGCGCTCGTCGACTGCCGAGCGGATGAACCCGTATACATCGATGTGGACTGGCGTCACGGCAGGCGATGGGCCAGCCTCATTCCACCTCGTCCTCCTCGACAACGGACGGACCTCTGCGCTCTCCGACCCGGTCGGGCGACAGGCCCTGCGGTGCATCAAGTGCAGCGCGTGCCTCAACGTCTGCCCGGTGTACGAGCGCACCGGCGGCCGTGCGTACGGATCTCCGTATGCCGGACCGATCGGCGCCATCCTCACGCCACAGCTCCGGGGCATCTCCCGCCACCCCGTCGATGCGCAGACCGCATCGCTGCCGTACGCATCGTCCCTCTGCGGGGCGTGCTTCGAGGTGTGCCCCGTGATGATCGACATCCCGCAGGTGCTCGTGCACCTCCGGGCCAAGGTCGTCGAGCAGCACGGATATCTCGCCGGGCTGACCCAGGAGGGAATGCTGATGCGCGGGCTCTCGGCGGCATTCGCCGGCCCGAGTCGACTCGACGCCGCTGAGCGGGTCGCCGCCGTCGGGTCGCGCGCCATCGCGCGGCGCGGCGTGGTCCGGCGAGTTCGGCTGCCAGGACTCGCGGGAGCGTGGTTCCGGGCGCGCGACTTGCGTCCCCTTGCGCACCCGTCCTTCCGGCGCTGGTGGCGGGCACGGTCCCGATGAGCGGCTCGCGCGAAGCGATCCTTGCTGCCGCCCGGCGTGCGCTTGCCGACCGGCCGGCCACCCCGCTGATCCCCCGCGCGTACCGAAGTGCCGGCGACCCGGCTGGTGACGTGGTGGCTCTCTTCGCTGAGCGGGTCGCCGACTACCGGGCCGAGGTCCATGTCGTTGCCGAGCCAGATGTGGCGGATGCGGTCGCCGACATCCTCGCGGCGATCGGCGCGCGGAGGGTGGTGGTGGCGCCGGGCCTCGCGGAGCAGTGGCTGCCGGCTGGGCTCCCGGGTCAGCTTGCCGATGACCCGCCTCTCTCGAGCGCGGCGCTGGACGCGGTCGATGCCGTGTTGACCGGAAGTGCCGTCGCCATTGCCGAGACGGGCACGATCGTGCTGGACGGGGGACCAGGACAGGGCAGGCGGGCGCTCACGCTCGTCCCGGACCATCACATCTGCATCGTGCCGTCAACGCGAGTGGTGGCCGATGTCCCCGACGCAATCGCCGCGCTCGATCCTCGTCGCCCGCTCACGTGGATCAGTGGTCCCTCGGCCACCAGCGACATCGAACTGGACCGCGTGGAGGGAGTCCACGGGCCGCGCCACCTCTACGTCCTGATCGCCACTGAACCCCAGGGGTCGGCGTGACGGCTTGGTGATCTGCCCGAGCGCAACGGCACGGTGGGATAGCGTCAGCGAACGGCGCGGGTCGCGGAGAGCCCCAACGCCTGGCGGACCGCCGCCGGCACCGAAGTGAAGTCCGCCGCCACCGCGAACGCGCCGGCCTCGAGCAGCGCCGCGGCCGGCTGCGAGGACGTGATCCCGAGCACTGGGCATCCGGCGGCGCGCCCGGCGAGCACGCCGTTGCGCGCATCCTCGACCACCAGGCACCGGGCCGGGGCCACGCGGAGCCGATCGGTGGCCTGGAGGAACGTCTCCGGGTCGGGCTTCTTGCGGTTGACCAGCTCAGCGGACACCACCACGTCGAAGGTCGATATGGCGACGCCGATGGCCGCGAGGTTCCCCTCCAGCTTGGGTCGATCCGATCCGGTTGCCAGCGCAAGCCTGACGCCCGCGGCTCGCACCGCCTCCAGGAACGAGACCACGCCCGGCAGCGGCCGCAGCGAGTCCCTGACCAGCTCGAGGTAGATGGCGTACGTCAGCGCCTTGTCCACCGCGAGGTCTGCGGTGATCCCGTGACGCTCGGCCGCGCCGGTGATGAAACGGTCGTCGCCGGCACCCACGAACGACGCGAAATCGTCATGGGTGGTCGAGATGCCATAACGGCGGCGCAGCGCCTCCGCGGCGGCCGCCTCGATGAACGGCTCCGAGTCGCACAGCACGCCGTCCATGTCGAAGACCACGGCATCGAACGCGCGGACGGGCATGCCGCGAACGTAGCACACGAACCGCTTGACACGAGGGCTGTCTTCTGTGAGTATGCGAAATCAATCGAAGGCGATCGAAGTTTCGTTTCCAATCGATGTACTTCCGATAAGGAGTTCGCAACGATCCCCTCGCCAGCCGATCCGGGAGCCGCGGTCTTCGCCCAGGAGCGGCAGGAGCGCATCGTCGCGCTCCTCGCGGAGCAGGGGCGCGTCCGCGTCACGGACCTCGCTGCCCGGTTCGGCGTCTCCACGGTGACCATCCGCAAGGACCTGGCCCTCCTCGAGGCTGAGGCGCGCCTCTCGCGAACGCACGGGGGCGCGATCGCGACGCGCGCCAGCGGCGCTGCCGAGCCCGACTTCGCCATTCGCGAGCGCCTGCAGTTCGACCAGAAGGTGGCGATCGGCGAGGCCGCCGGACGCCTGATCGAGGACGGCGAGAGCATCGCGTTCGACGCCAGCACGACCGCGCTGTATGTCGCGCGCCAGATCCTCGCCCTCGACTGGCACCACCTCACGGTGCTGACGAACAGCATCCGCATCGCGCTCGAGCTGGCGGGCAAGTCCGGCGTCACTGTCGTGATGCTCGGCGGCCGCGTCCGCTCGGAGGCGCTGTCCGTGGTGGGACCGCTCGGCGACGGCGTGTTCCGCCGCGTCAACGTGCAGAAGGCCTTCGTCGGCGCCATGGGCCTGCGGCTCGATGTCGGGCTCACGGACGCGATGGAGGAGGAAGCGCAGATCAAGCGCTCCATGGTGACCGCTGCCCGAGAGGTGTACGCCCTCGTGGACCACACGAAGTGGGGCCGGGCCGCCGCGGCCACGTTCTGCAAGATCGACGGGCTGACCGGCGTGGTCACCGACACCGGGGCGCCTGCCGACATGGTGGCCGAGCTGCGTCGCACCGGCGCGGTGGTCATCCTCGCCGGGACGGGCAGCGAGCGATGACGCCGCGGGACAGGCTCCATCGCCACCTCGAGGAGGTGTTCCGCCTTGACTGAGCGGCATCCGCTGCGGCTCGCCGCTGCCGACCTGGGCGCCGAGAGCGGGCGGCTGCTGGTCGGCTCGTTCGACGGAGACCACCTCGGGCTCGAGGAGGTCCACCGGTTCCCGAACGGCCCGGTGCGCGTCGGAGACACGCTGCACTGGGATGCGCTGCGGCTGTGGAGCGAGATCGACGCCGGGCTCCGCAGGGCTGGTGCCGCCGGGCCGGTCGAATCCGTCGCCGTGGACAGCTGGGGCGTCGACTTCGGCCTGCTGGACGACCGCGGCCGACTCATGGCAAACCCGGTCCACTACCGCGACCGGCGTACCGATGGCGTCCCCGAGCGGGTCTTCGCGCTGGTGCCGCGCGACGAGGTGTACGCCACCACCGGCATCCAGGTCATGGCGATCAACACGCTCTACCAGCTCGCCTCCATGGCGCTGGACCACGACCCGATGCTGGAGCGGTCCCAGCGGCTGCTGCTCATGGCCGACCTGTTCACCTGGCTGCTGTCAGGCGTGCAGGCGGGCGAGTACACCAACAGCACCACGACGCAGTGCCTGGACGCCGAGGCGCGTGACTGGGCGCGGCCCATGCTGGAGCGGATCGGGATCCCCGCCGTCATCCTGCCCGAGGTCGTCGACCCCGGCACCAGGCTCGGTCGACTCCTCCCCGAGCTTGCCGGGGCGACGGGCCTCGGGGGCACGCAGGTCGTCCTGGCAGGCTCGCACGACACCGCGTCCGCCGTCGCCGGGACGCCGCTCGCGTCGCCGCGGACTGCGTACCTCTCGTCGGGCACCTGGTCACTCGTCGGCCTCGAGGTGCCGGCGCCGGTGATCAACGCCGCGTCCTCGGCCGCCAACCTCACCAACGAGGGCGGCGTGGCTGGAACGATCCGGCTCCTCCGCAACGTCACCGGCCTGTGGCTGGTCCAGGAGTGCCGCCGCGCGCTGTGGCACGCCGATGCGGCGCCGTCGTACGCGGAGATCGTCGCGATGGCGGACGCGGCGCCAGCCTTGACAGCCTTCATCGACCCCGACGACGAGCGGTTCCTCCACCCGGGCGACCTGCCCGAGCGCATCCGCGCCTTCTGCACCGCGACCGGTCAGCCGGTGCCGGACGACATCGGCACCCTGCTGCGCGTCATCTTCGAAAGCCTCGCCCTGCGGTACGCGGACACCCTCGACCAGCTCGCAGCCGCCTCGGGCGTCGTCCCCGACGGTGTCCACATCGTCGGCGGCGGCTCCAACAACGCGCTGCTCAACCGGCTGACCGCGGAGGCCACAGGCCTGCCGGTCACGGCCGGGCCAGTCGAGGCAACCGCGATCGGGAACCTCCTGCTGCAGGCGATCGCGACTGGCCACCTGGGCTCGCTGGCCGAAGGCCGCGCCTTGGTCGCCCGATCATTCCCGATGTCCACGTACGAACCCTCCGGCGACTGGACCGAGGCCCGTGCCCGGTTTGCCGTCGTGACCCGCCGATGAAGGAACGCGCGAGCGAGGTGGCGCCGACTGCACCCGGGCCGCTGGCCGTGGCCAACGTCCACGTCCACGTGCCGCCCAACTTCTCGGCCTTCGCCGACGCGGAGGACGCGGTGGCGACGGCCGTGCGCGAGGGCGTGCGGGTCCTCGGCGTGTCCAACTTCCACGACCACCGGGTGTACCGGCGGTTCGCCGACGCGGCGGCCGCCAGCGGAGTGGTGCCCCTATTCGGGCTCGAGTACATCACCGTAGTGGAGCCGCTCCGGGCGGCAGGCACGCGGATCAACGACCCGGCCAACCCCGGCCGCATGTACCTCTGCGGCAAGGGCGCCAACCCGTTCAAGGCCGCGACGGCGACCGCGGCGCGCATCGACGAGGGCGCCCGCGCGGCGAACCGTGCGCGGGCGACCACCATGGCCGGGCTGCTGTGCGAGCGGTTCCGTGCGGGCGGCATCGGGATCGACCTCGACGCCGATGGGATCGCTGCGGGCGTGGCTGCGAGCGCGCGCGTACCAGTGGACTGGGTGGTTCTCCAGGAGCGCCACCTTGCCATGGCATTCCAGCGCGCGCTCTTCGCCGCGGTTGCGGTCGGCGACCGCGCTGCCCGGCTCGCGGCGGTGTACGGTGCCGCGCCGTCGGCGGCGCCGGACGACGCCGTCGGCACGCAGGGCGAGATCCGCTCCCGGCTCATGAAGGCGGGCGGGCCTGCCTTCGTCGAGGAATCGCCGCTCACGTTCGAGGACGCGGTCCGCCTGGTCCTCGAGTGGGACGGCATCCCGGCGTACCCGACGCTCGGCGACGGAACGTCACCGGTCTGCCCGTTCGAGGATTCGCCCGACGATCTGGCGGGCCGGCTGCGCGACCTCGGGATCCACGCCGCAGAGCTCATCCCGGCCCGGAACGCGCCCTCCGTCGTCGACGCCTACGTCCGCGCCTTCCGCTCGGCGGGTATCGTCGTCACTGCCGGCACCGAGCACAACACACTCGAGCGCATCCCGCTCGAGCCGCGCGCCCGGGGCGGAGCGGCACTGTCCGAGGTCGCCCGCGCGGCCTTCTACGAGGGCGCGTGCGTGGTGGCGGGGCACCAGGCGGAGCGGGCTTCCGGCCGGGCCGGGTTCGTCGACCCGGAGGGTCGACCGGGGACGGGGGACCGGAGAGCATGGGTCCGGCGCTTCGCCGAGATCGGAGCCGGGATCATCGAGAGAAGGAGCGGAATGGCGTGAACCCCCCCGGCTCTCCCTTTCCCGCGCTCGCGCCCGACGTCGACCGCGTCACCGCCCTGATCGATCTCTCGAACCGGTTCGGCGCCGATTCCGCGTTCTCGCGCGCGGGCGGCGGCAACTCCTCGGTCAAAGACGGCGACGTGCTGTGGATCAAGCCGTCCGGCGTCCCGCTCGCCACGCTGGGCGCCGAGGACCTAGTGCCGCTCGACCGCACCGTCCTCCTGGAACTGCTGGCGCAGGACCCAGCGACGCTGCCGCCTGATGGCGATCCGGTCATGGCCGCAGCGGCCGAGGCGCGGATGGGGCACGCGAAGGGCCGCCGTCCGAGCGTGGAGCTCCTGTTCCACGCCCTCCTCCCCGAGAGGTATGTCCTCCACACGCACCCGATGGCCGTCAATGCGGTGACCTGCAGCGCCGAAGGCGCGACGCTCGCCGCGCGCCTCTTCGGCGACCGGGTCGTCTGGGTGCCGTACACCGACCCGGGCCTGCCGCTCGCGCACGCCATCCTCGACGCGAGGCGCGCCCACGAGGCGCGGACCGGCGGCAGAGCGCCGGCGATCACCCTGCTCGCCAATCACGGGCTGATCGTAGCGGGCGAGACCACCGCCGAGATCGACGCCCAGACGGCATGGCTGACCGGCGCCATCAGCGCGGCCCTCGACGCGGCCGCGGCACCGACCGCCTTTCCGGCGCCGCTCGACGAGGCGGCGGCCGGCCGGGCGATCGCCGAGCTCGCGCCGGCCCTGCGCGCCGGCCTGTCAACAGCCCGCCGACGCGTCGTGGTGTTCGACGACGACGCACTCGCGGCCTCGTTCGCTGCCGGTGCGCAGGGGCGTGCCTTCGTGGTCGGCGGCCCGCTCATCCCGGACCAGATCGTCTACACGGGGTCGTTCCCGCTGCTGCTCGACATCGACGGCGTCCCCCCCGACGAGCTGGCCGGGCATGCGCTCAGCCGCCTGGCAGCGCACGAGTCGGCACAGGGCGGCGCGCCCAGCGTGGTGGTGGTGCCGCGCCTCGGCCTGTTCGCGGTCGGGGACTCGTGGGCGCAGGCGGACACGGCACGCCACGTCTACCTCGACATGCTCAGGGTGGCCGATAGCGCCCTCCGGCTCGGCGGAATCCGCCATCTGGACGAGCCCGAGCGCCGCTTCATCGAGCAGTGGGAGGCGGAAGCCTACCGGAAGCAGATCGCCGCCGGGGCAGGCGGCGGGGGCCGCGTCGCCGACCGGATCGCCGTGGTGACCGGCGCCGCGCAGGGCTTCGGGCTGGGGATCGCCGAGGGCCTCGTCGCCCAAGGGGCCCATGTGGTGCTCGCGGACCTCAACGGCCCGCTCGCACAGGCCAACGCCGAGCGGCTGGAGGCACGGTACGGCCCGGGCCGCGCCGTCGCGATCCCGATGGACGTGACCGACGAGGCCAGCGTGGCCGACGGGATCGCCGCCGTCGTCCGCAGGTTCGGCGGCCTGGACATCGTGGTCTCGAACGCTGGCGTGCTGCGGGCCGGAGCCGTGACGACGCAGCCCGCTGCCGAGTTCGACCTCGTCACGCAGGTCAACTACCGGGGCTACTTCCTGCTGGTCAAGCACACCGCACCGGTCATGGCCCGGCAGCACGCGGTCAACCCGGCATGGTGGGGCGACATCGTGGAGGTCAACTCCAAGTCGGGCCTCGTGGGGTCGTCGCGCAACGCCGCCTATGCTGGCTCCAAGTTCGGCGGGATCGGCCTGACGCAGTCGTTCGCGCTCGAGCTCGTCGGGGACGGCATCAAGGTGAACGCCGTCTGCCCTGGCAACTTCCTCGACGGGCCGCTGTGGAGCGACCCGGTCAACGGGCTCTTCGTGCAGTACCTGCGCGAGGGCAAGGTGCCCGGGGCGCAGTCGGTGGAGGACGTCCGCCGCGCCTACGAGGCGAAGGTTCCGATGGGTCGCGGCTGCACGCCGGCCGACGTGCTCGAGGCGCTGCTCTACCTCGTCGCCCAGCAGTACGAGACGGGCCAGGCCCTGCCCGTCACCGGCGGCCAGGTGATGCTGTCGTGACCCTGTCCCCGGAGAGACCCGCCGTGACCGACCTGCCCGCCACCCAGCACGCGATCCAGTTCACCGGCCCTGGTGTGCTGCGGCACAACCGCGCCAAGCCCGTGCCGGTCCCCGGCCCGACCCAACTGGTCCTCGAGGTCGAGGCGACCGGGATCTGCTTCTCCGACACCAAGCTCCTCCACGCGTGGACGAACCACCCGCGGAAGGGGCCGGTGCTGGCCGGCCTGCCCGAGGCGGTGCTCGCTGAGATCCCTTCCTACACCCCCGCTGAGCAGCCCGGCACGCCGGGCCACGAGTGCTGCGCGAGGATCGTGGCCGTTGGCGCTGACGTCCGACGCCACCACGTCGGCGAGCGCGTGCTCGTCCAGACCGACTACCGACATCTGCCCACCGCGGGCTCGAACGCCGCCTTCGGGTACAACTTCGAAGGCGGCCTCGCCGAGTACGCGCTGCTCGACGAGCGCATGATCCTCGACCCCGACACCGGCGAGCGGTTCCTGATCCCCGTTGGCGAGGGGCCGTCCGGCTCCGCGGTGGCACTGCTCGAGCCGTGGGCGTGCGTCGAGAAGTCGTACTCCACCCGGGAGCGGCAGACGCTCAAGGCCGGTGGCCGGCTGCTGGTGGTCGTGGAGGCCGGGGCCGCACTGACCGGGCTCGATCCCCTCTCCAAGGCCGCCGCGCCCGCCGAGGTCACCCGGCTCGACCCCGTCGACGACGCCTCGCTCGCGGCGCTCGGGGACGCCCTCTTCGACGACATCGTCTACGCCGGCGCCTCCGCCGATCGGATCGAGGCGCTCCAGGAGCTGCTCGCCCCGGGCGGCGTCCTCGACGTCGTGCTCGGCGGGGCACAGGTGGACCGCGACGTCGCGATCGACGTCGGCCGGATCCATTACGACCCCATCCGCTTCACGGGAACCACCGGCACGAGCGCCGCTGACGGCTATGCCCGCATCCCCCCGAACGGCGAGTTGCGCGACGGCGACACGGTGGCAATCATCGGCGCCGCGGGGCCGATGGGCTTCATGCACGTGATCCGCGCCGCCACCATGGGCTTCACGCGCATCCGGATGGCGGCCCTCGACATCGACGACGCCCGCCTCGCGCACCTGGCCGAGGTTGCCGGGCCCCTGGCCGGGGCCAGCGGCGTCGAGGCCGAGTTCGTCAACAGCCGGGAGACGCCGCCGGCCAGCGGCTGGGCGACATACGTCGGCGTCATGGTCCCCGCGCCGCAGCTCGTGGTGCAGGCGGTCACGATGGCCGCCGCGGGCGCGCGCCTCAACCTGTTCGCAGGCTTCGCCGTGGGCACCCGCGCACCGCTCGACCTCAATGTGGTGATCGGCCGCGGGCTGTACCTGTTCGGGACGTCGGGCTCCGAGATCGCGGACATGCAGACGGTCCTCGGCCGGCTCGAGGACGGGCGCCTCGACACGAACGTCTCGCTCGACGCAGTCTGCGGGATGGAGGGCGTCCGCGACGCACTCGCGGCGGTCGAGGCTCGCTCGTCGGGCGGCAAGATCGTCGTGTACCCGATGCTCCACGACCTCGGCCTCGTCCGCCTCTCCGAACTGCCGGAGCGCTTCCCCACGGTCGCGGCCAAGCTCCGCGACGGGCGCTGGAACGCCGAGGCCGAGGCAGAGCTGCTCGCGAGAGCCGGCGCATGAAGGCGGCGCGCCTCCACGGCCCGGGAGACCTCCGGATCTCGGAGGAGCCGGTGCCCGAGCCGGGCGCCGGCGAGGCACTCGTCCGGGTGACGGCGGTCGGCATCTGCGGGTCCGATCTCCACTGGTTCGAGGAGTCCGCCATCGGCGACGCCGCCCTCACGCATCCCCTCGTGCTCGGGCACGAGGCATCCGGCGTGATCGAGAGCGGGCCGCGGACAGGGCAGCGCGTGGCGATCGACCCGAGCCTGGCCTGCGGCAGATGCGACACGTGCACACGCGGGCTCCCGCACCTGTGCCCGGACGTCCGCTTCCTCGGCCACAGCATCACCGACGGGGCGATGCGCCAGTGGCTGACATGGCCCGAGAGCCATCTCGTTCCGCTGCCCGACACGATCAGCGACGATGCGGGGGCGATGCTCGAGCCCCTCGGCGTGGCGATCCACGCCCTTCGGCTGGCGCGGCTCCGGCCGGGCGACACGGTGGGCGTGTTCGGCGCGGGGCCGATCGGGCTGCTGCTGATCCGCCTCGCCCTCGTGTCGGGCGCCTCGCTCGTCGTCGCGACGGACCGGATCGCGGAGCGCGTGGCGGCCGCTGCCGCGGAGGGTGCGACGGCGGCGCTGGTCGATGGCGGCAGCGAGCGGGAGACCCTGCGCGCCGTCCTGCCTGGCGGCCGCGTCGACACGGCGATCGAGATCGCGGGCGACGAAGACGCCATCGCGACCGCGGTGGAGCTCGTCAAGCCGGGTTCGCGCGTGGTGATCGCCGGCATCCCGGTGGGCGATGCCGTGCGCATCCCCGTGGCGACGGCCCGACGCAAGGGCCTCGACCTGCGCCTCTCGCGGCGCATGAACCGCGTCTTTCCGGCCGCCATCGCGCTGGCCGGGAGGATCCACCCGGAGACGCTGGTCTCCGCTACCTACGGGATCGCCGACGCAGACATCGCGATGCGGACCGCCGCACGGCGCATCGGCGCCAAGATCCTTGTCCGTCCCCATGACCACCCGTCTTTCCCCGCCTCGGGCGGACAGTGACGAGCTGCCCCCGATCGCTTAGCCCAGGAGATCCGCAATCGTGACCACCGACATCCAGCCCGACCCGTCCATCGTCTTCCGCAGCGACGCCCGCCCGGACTTCACGCCGTTCGAGGACGGGCTGGGGTCGGTCCGGGGATTCACGTACGCGGGCGACCTCGCGTCCGAGGTCGCGGCCGGACGGCTGGACAAGGCCAGCGCCCTCGCCCTGCTCGACGACATGCTCGCCATCCGCGAGATGGAGGAGATGATCGTCCGGCTCCGGGGCGGCGGCGGCTACGAGCCGCTGCCCGGCTACGACTACCGCGGCCCCACGCACGTGTCGATCGGCCAGGAGGCATCGGCGGTCGGGGCCAGCTCGGTCCTGCGCCTCGCCGACAACGTGACGTCGTCGCACCGCGGCCACGGCGACGCGATCGCGAAGGGGTTCTCCGGCATCCGCAAGATGTCCCTCGAGCAGCTCCGTGCCCGGCTGGGCCGGGAG
>JBJKRU010000339.1:0-4082 GCA_046704485.1 Candidatus Limnocylindrales bacterium
AACGACTTCTCCTCGCGCCGGTGGAACCACAGGAGGTTGGCGAGGAGCCAGCGGGCGTGGGCCTCGGGGTCGTCGCCGTCCCCGCCGCCGGGGGCGAGGCGCTCGGCGAGGTCGGCGACGGCCGCCAATCGCTCGGCCAGCGGCTCGGGCGGCTGGGGCTCGCGCGGCCTGCGGCGCGGGACATCGGACCCGAGCTGCGCCGCGAGGGCGGGCCTGACCGCCGCCTCGAGCCAGTCCCGCAGGAGCATCGTCGAGACGACGTCGTCGCGGTTGTACGCCTCGATCCGGGCCAGCGTCTCCTCGCCGTGCTCGCCCTCCACGCCCTGGAGCCAGGCCTCGAACGCGGCGATGGAGCTGCCCGCGTCGCGCAGGTCGACGACGCGCTCGAAGCCGTAGAGCTTCTCCAGACGCTTGATCGAGTAGCTCTCGACCGACGCGCGGACCCCCTGGCGGACGACGTGGAACAGGTCGACCAGGGTGCCCGCGCGCAGCATCGCGTCGACCTCGTCCTCGCGCGTTCCGTGGCGTCCCATGAGGCGCTTGAGCGCCGTCGGCTCGTAGGGCGCGTAGTGGTAGATGTGGATCGCGTTGTCCTTCGCCAGGCGGTCCTTGAACAGGTCCATCAGCCGCTCGAACGCGGCGCGCTCGGCCGCCTCGGTGACCTCGCCGTCCGCGTCGCGCGACCAGAACGCGTGGAAGGCCGGGCGCGGCGTGCCGTCGGGCGCGGCCTCGGTCACGCCGGGCTCGAGCACGCCGAACAGGTAGTCGATGCCCTCGTCGCCGGCGTACGGGTCGCCCTCGATGTCGAAGAACAGGTCGCCCGGGCGCGGCTCGGAGAGCGCGAGCAGGCCGCGGTCCGGCTCGAGTGTCCCGTCGCGGAGGCGCGAGGGCTCGGCCAGCTCCCAGAGCCGGCCGCCGCCCGGCGACGCGTCGCGGACCTGGACCGCGGCCTGGCGCTGGACGCGCTCGAGGCCCTGGACGCTGACACTCTCGAGCCGCGGCACCACCGGCAGCGCCAGCCCAGCGAGCGCGGTCCGCGTGCCGACGCCGCGCTCGGCCAGCGCCCGGCGCTGGCGCGACGTGATCCCGGCGACGAGCGAGAGGTGGTCGTCGGCGCGGCGCTGCCTCGTGCACACCTCGTCCCAGCGGCAGACCTCGCAGTGCTCGACGGGCTCTGGGTAGGTGCCGGGCGGCGGGTCCGCGGGCTCCGCGGCGTCGACGTGCGCCTCGAACAGGCGCTTCGCGAGCCGGTAGTAGGCCATGAAGTCGGCGACGCGGTACGTGGCCGTCTCGCGCGCCTTGCCGCCGAGCACGACGTGCAGGTGCTCGGGCTCGGTGTCTTGGATGCGGACGAGCCCCTCGATGTACGAGCAGATCTGGAGGATGGCGCTGGCTTTCACATGGCGAGCGAGCTTGGTGTCGGCGACCTCGTAGCTCCACGGCCCGAGGCCGCTGGGCGTGTCCACGCGCAGCAGGAAGTCCGCGTGGCCCCTCCAGCGGCCGTCGAAGAACGTCGCCTGGTAGACGACGTCGGCGCCTGAGCGGAGGACGCGCTCGGTCTCGGCCGCGGCGGCGCGCAGCTGCTCGGCCCGGTCGGCGATCGAGCCGTCGAGCTCGATCCTGGTGACCGTGCGGCCGGCCTCCTCGAGGTTCGCCAGGTACCGCGCCTCGTGCTCGAAGCCGCGCCGGCGGATGACCTCGAGCTCCGGGTCGTCGCGGTAGGGTCGCTCGATCAGCCCTGCGAGTCGGGCGAGCTCCAGCCCGGTCAGGTGCTCGCAGGCGAGGAAGCCGACGAGGTCGGTGGCGGCGAAGACGCGGGTCCCGTCGAGCAGCTGCATGCGCGCATCAGCCTACGCGGCGCCGTGACAGCTCAGGCGTCATTCTGCCCGTCCCCCTCCAGATCCCGTGCCGCGATCAGGCAGACCTCGCGCATGCCGGCGCAGTCGTGGGCGTTGTGCTTGAGGAGGCGCGTCCAGCGGGCCCGCTGGCGGGGCGTGGGCGGCCGCCCGCCGGCGAGGGTCGGCGTGATCGCGCGGATAGTGTCGCCGACGTGGCCCGGGCCGGCGCCGGGAGGGACCGGGTAGCCGATCAGGTCGAGGTAGGCAGCAAGCGTTCCGTCGGCGGGGCGGTCGGCCGGACGGCAGCGGTTGACCCAGCGCTTCGCCACCGCGAGCGCGTTCGCGTAGCGCAACTCGAACCTCGCGACGAGGTCGGGGTCGTCGGCGCACAGGCGGCGCACCACCTCGAGCTCGTGCTCGGTCCACGCGACGATCCGGCGGTCGCGGGCCTCCGCGCGGCGGACGAGCATCTCCACCGCCTCGCGCGCCAGGCGGAGCTCAGGGCCCAGCAGGGCGAAGAGCGGGTCGAGGACGACCTGGTGGACGAACGGCTCCTCGCCGCGGCCGCGCCGGTGCAGCGTGCCGAGGAGAACGGGCGGCCGGCCGGTCAGGCCCTCGAAGTCGACGTAGAGGGCGTCCTCGGCCTCGCCCGGCGCGAGGCGCGAGAAGGGCCGCCGGGCCGCGCGGCCCCCGTCAGTCATAGTGGGCAACCGCATGGCCGCCGGACCACGCCTCGCGCGTCGAGCGGCAGCCGGGGCAGCGCGACGGGGCGTCGTACCGGAACCGGCCGCCGCACCCGCACGGCTCGAGCGTGGCCTCGGCGAGGGCGTGGTACTCGGCGCGGCCGACCGGCTCGCCCGGGTAGTTGGCCTGGATGTCGCGGTCCATCGCCGCCCGGGCCAGTGCGTACGGCGTCCTGAGGCCCTTCACGAACCGCAGGTGGATGTCGCCCAGGTCCCGGTGCGAGACGGTCGCCGACTTGCCGCAGCGGTCGCAGTGGAGGCGGTCGAAGAAGAAGCCGCCGCCCTCGCTGACGCGGAAGTCGGTCCCGCAGGCCTCGCAGCGGAACGCGATGACTGATCCCATGGTCGCCTCCCGGGCCCTCGCCCTGATCGTCTCCGGGCCTGCTCGGGGGACGTCCAGACCGGCCTCGTTTCTCGGTCTACCGCGGCGAGTCAAGGGGGCGGCAGCGCAGCTGCCTGTGCGCGCGAATCCAGCGTTCGCGTACGGGCGGGTGCGCAAGTGCGACCACGACCGGAAGCGTCGCAGTGCCGGCAGTTGCCTGGAGCCCCGGCACTTTGCCCGCCCGCCCGGTCACTCGGCTGACCAGCGCTTGGCAGCGACTAGCCCATGGCATTGCTCATGCAGGGGCGCGGCGATGCCCTGCGAACTACGCCTGAGGTGTTTCATCCTTCGGGTGCCGCGTATCGGTGGGCGAACCTGTGACCGCTCGCCCCCGTGGGCCCTTCTGGCAGACCGTCCGGCGCCCTGCGCGAGGCGCAGGACCCGCTACGTCGTCGAGCTGCTCCGCGCCGAGCTGGACATGATCGGCGCGAGGACGGTGGTCGCCCTCGTGGGGCCCGTACTGGTGGCCGGCGGGGTCGGACCCCTTCTTCGCGCCGCTCCGGCCGGCGGAGCGGCCGCAGTCCTACACGGGGGTCATTGACGGCCGGCGCTGGGTCGTGGGCTGGCAGCCGAAGGGCGCGAGCCTGCGCGGGACCGGGTCCGTCGCGTCTGCGCGACTGATCGGGGAGTCGATGCTCGGCTCCTAGCCGAGGCGGGCCCGCCGGCCTTCGCGGGCTCGGCCCGCCATGGGACAACGGGCTGAGCCCAGCACTGATGCCCCGATGCGGGCACCATCGCCCTCGTACAACGCCGTCTGACCCTTCGCGCAGACTGTCGCCTTGGCCGCGGGCGGCCGCGGAGGCACTCAACACGGGGTGGACTGGCGGTGGCTACCGCCCCCGGCCGAACCCGGCGAGCTTCGCGAACGGGGATTCGGGGCCGTCGGCGTCTGCATAGGCCGCGATGGCCGGGCCGCCGCCGAGGCGGGCCGTGATGCGGCTGCGCGCCTTGTCGACGGAATCGATCACGACCTCGACCGTTGCGCCCACGCCGACCTCGCCGATGTAGGACTGCTCCAGCTCGTCCTCGAGCGGCATGCTGGCCGGCTCGCCGCCGGGGACCCTCACCCACGCCTCGCGGTCGCCGATGCCGGTGATCTCCCCCTTCACGCGAGCGCCC
>JBJKRU010000340.1:0-6411 GCA_046704485.1 Candidatus Limnocylindrales bacterium
CGTGCCCTGCGCACGATCGCCTCACCCAGCGGGTGCTCGGAGCCCTGCTCGAGCGATGCCGCCAGGTCCAGCACACGCCCCTCGGTCAGGCCGGGTGCTGGGACGACCGCGGTGACGGCGGGCCTGCCCAGGGTCAGCGTGCCGGTCTTGTCCATCACCACGGTGTCGATGCGGCCGGCGGCCTCGAGCGCCTCCCCGCCTCGGGCGAGGATTCCCGCCTCGGCGCCCTTCCCGGTGCCCACCATGATGGCGGTGGGTGTGGCCAGGCCCATCGCGCACGGGCAGGCGATGATCACGACGCCGATGAACGCAGTCAGGGCGAGCGTGAGGCTCGGCTCCGGACCGAACACGAACCAGATGGCGAACGTGGCCGCGGCGATCGCCAGCACCGCCGGCACGAAGACCGCGCTGATCTGGTCCGCCATTCGCTGGATCGGGGCCTTGGAGCCCTGGGCCCGTTGGACCAGGTCGACGATGCGGGCGAGCGCGGTGTCGCGGCCGACACGGGTGGCGCGCATCACGAACGAGCCCGTCGTGTTGAGCGTGGCACCGATCACCTCGTCGCCCGGGTTCTTGGTCACCGGGATCGGCTCACCGGTGAGCATGGACTCGTCGACCGCCGATGCGCCCTCGGTCACGACGCCGTCCACCGGCACCTTGTCGCCAGGACGCACGCGGAGCAGGTCGCCGGGGACCACGACCGCCAGGTCGACGTCCTCCTCGACCCCGCTGCGGAGGCGGCGGGCCGTGGTGGGCTGGAGGCCGACGAGTCGGCGGATGGCACCGGTCGTGCGACCCTTCGCGCGCCCCTCGAGGTACTTCCCGAGCAGGATCAGGCCGATGATGACCGTGGCCGAGTCGAAGTAGGTCTCCGGCATGATGCCGGCGTTGCGGACCACGTCCGGCCACAGGGTGACGAACGCCGAGTACGCCCAGGCGACGGCGGTGCCGACGGCGACCAGCGTGTCCATCGTGGCCCCGCCGTGGCGGCCGGCCTTCCAGGCGGCGCGGTAGAAGCGGCTGCCGGCCCAGGCGACGATGAACGTGGCGGGCAGCAGGACCGCCTTGTTGATGTCGGCCATCGAGACGACGGTCTGCGGCCAGAACATCAGGGCCATGAACACGATCGAGGCCGCGATCGAGACGATCGACATCCGGAGCGTCTCGCGCAAGGCGCGGTCGCGTTCGAGGTCCTCCGCCGTCAGCTCCGAATCGAGCGTTGCGGCCTCCGCATGGGCAAGGTTCGGCGCCTCGGGCCTGACGTCGTATCCTGCGGCCTCCACGGCCTTGACCAGCTCGTCTCGGCCGGCCAGGGACGGATCAACGAGGATGGTCGCCTTCTCGGTGGCCAGGTTGACCGCGGCCGTCGCCACGCCCGGCGTCTTGTTCAGGAACCGCTCGATGCGGTTGACGCATGACGCGCAGGTCATCCCCTCGATGGGCAGGATGATCTCGATCGGTTGCGCGGTGGGGGTGTTGCCCTGGGACGTCGTCATACTGTAGGGGAGTATACCCCACCGCCCCAGGGTCGACCCTCAAGAGGTCCTCAAGAACGCCGGCCGAAGGTCACGAAACGCCCGGGCGCGGCCACGCAGGAGTCGCTTCCAGCGGAGTCGCTCCTCAGTCTAGGGCGTGATCCGGTCTCGCGGCCGGACAAGGCTGCGGAGGCGATCGGCGGACCGGCGGACGACGCTGGTCGGCTCCGGCGGCGGAACGCGGTTTGAGTCCTCCGGCTCGGCGACGTCTCGGTACTCGTCCGACAGGGTCCGCACCAGCGGCAGGCCGTACAGCCGTCCAGGCGCGAGCGTGCCGTCGAAGCGCGGCTCGACCAGTTGGCCCCTCGTCCGCTTGGCCATCTCGGCCCTCCGAACCGGGACGAGCCTGCGCCCCGGGCCCTGTGCGGTCAAGGGCCGGCAGGCTCGGCCAGTGCGACGAGCCCGGGCCGTGCCAGTCGCCGCGGGGCGCTCAGCCGCTGCCGGGCTCCCCCGCCTGCCAGCCGAGCCAGGTGTCGGGATCGATCCTGGGCCGGGCCACCCAGGCCTCGCCGCCGCGGACGGCGATCTCGGGCGGCATCGGGTGCGACAGGAACAGCGGCATCGACTCGGTGGCCCCGTAGGCGCCGACATCGAGGACCGCAACCAGGTCGCCCGGGTCGGGGAGGACCATGACCGCGGCCTGCGCGAAGACGTCGAGCCCGGAGCACAGCGGCCCCGCCACCATGACCGGGAAGCGGTTCGGACCGGCCCCCGTGCCTGCGCCCGATCCCGTGAGCACGCGCACGCGGTGCTCCTGGCCCACCAGGGCTGGCCGAAGGACGTGGTGGATCCCGCCATCCACGATCACCACGTGGTGGCCGCCCACCTCCTTCCGGTCGACGACGCACGTCAGGTAGGCGCCGGCCGGTCCGACGATGTAGCGGCCGGGCTCGAGCAGGAGCCGCGTCCCGCGCGTCGCCGGGTCCGCGTCCATGCGCGCTGAGAGCGCGGCGAGGCGAGCACCCAGCGGGACGATGTCCAACTCGGCCCCCTGCGCCTCGTACGGGATGCCGAGCCCGCCGCCCGCGTCGACCAGGCGGAGCTCGAAGCCCGCCCCTGCGGCCAGAGTCCTCGCCGCGTCCACGGTCGCCTCGACATGGTTCGCGAGGGCCGCGGCATCGGTCACGTTCGAGGCGCCGAAGGCGTGCAGGCCCACCGGCTCGAGCCACGGCGACGCCACGGCCTCAGCGGCGGCGACCCGGAGATCGGCCGTGTCCATGCCGAACTTCCCCGCGCCGTCATCGCCGACGAGGCGGACGCGCTCCAGGCGGGCGGCCTCGGTGACCGCCGCGCGCAGGAGGACCCGCTGTGGGCGACCGAGCCCCTCCGCCAGCCGGGCGAGTCGTCGGAGCTCCCGGACCGACTCGACGGTGACCGCGCGCACGCCGGTATCGACAGCCGCGGCCAGCTCCTCGTCGCGCTTGCCGGGTCCCGTCAGGATGATCTGCGCAGGCTCGATGCCGGCGCGGACCGCGTGGCGCAGCTCGCCGCCCGATGCGACGTCCGCGCCCAGGCCCATCCCCGCGAGGTGCCGCAGCACCGCCAGGTTCGGGTTGGCCTTGACCGCGTACGCGAGGTCGAGCCGGTCCGGCTGCACGGCCCGGAGCGCCTCGACCTGCCGGCTGACGACATCGAGCGCGTACACGTAGGCGGGCGTGCCGAACCGCTCGGCGATCTCCGCCGGCAGAAGGCCGGCCAGGCGGCCGTTGCGGTAGACCTCGTTGCGTGCGCGCGGGCGGCCGCGGCTCGTGACGGGTGCGGCCCGACGGGCTGGCGGCTGACCTGGTCCGAGCACCAAGCTCATCGCAGCGCGTCCTCCAGGGCGACCCGGGCGTCGGTTCCCGCGTCGCGGTCCTTCACGAGCAGGGCGACCGACAGCGCGAGCCCGTGCAGCGCCGCGAAGTCGCCTGCCGCCGCCCTCGATCCGGGCACCACCACGGCACCCGGCGGCACGGCCAGCGGCGCGTCCGGCGTCCCCGTGATCACCCGGCCGCGGACGAGATCGTAGACCCGCGACGTACCGGTCAGCGCCGTGCCGGTCCCGATCACGGCGCCGGCCCCCACCAGCACGCCCTCAAGCAGCGAACAGCCGGCCCCGACGAAGGCGCCGTCCTCCACGATGACCGGGCGTGCGCCGGCGGGCTCAAGGACGCCTCCGATGGTCACGCCGGCGGACAGGTGGACCCGCGCGCCGATCTGGGCGCACGAGCCCACGAGCACGTGCGAGTCGACCATCGTGTCCTCGCCCACCCAGGCCCCGACATTGATGAACGAGGGCGGCATCACCACGACCCCCGGCCCGAGGTGGACGCCCGCCCGCACCGAGGTCCCGCCCGGCACGATGCGCCAGGGACGGCCTGCACGGGCCGCGGCGTCGGCTTCCGGCCCGTCGAGCAGGTCCTTGACCGGGAGGCCCACGCGGTCCGAGAACCGGAGGGCGCCGCCGAGGTCCCACGTCGCGAGCGTCCGCTCCCGGAAGCAGGCGAGGATCGCCGCCTTGACCTCGGGGTCGGCGCGCCAGCCGCCGGGTGCGCTCGGGTCCGGCACCGCGGCGCGCCGACGACCTGCGTCGAGGTCGGCAAGGATCGACGCCGCGCCTGCCGATGGCGCGCCAGGGGTTCCTTTCCCCGGGCCCGCCGACTTCGCCGGGGTCGTCATGCCGCAGCAGGCGTCGCGCCAGCCTGGCCGTCGACCACGCTGGCGGGCAGCCGGCCGCCACCGTCGAGCAGCCCGAGCGCTCGCAGCAGCGTGGTCATGCGCTCGCGCGGCGCGTCGGCCAGGGGCAGCAGGGGCTGCCGCGTCGTGTCGCGGTCGAGCAGGCCCATCGCCAGCATGCCGGCCTTGGCGGGGACGGGGTTCGGGGCGCCCTGGAAGTTGGCGCGCATGAGCGGAAGCCAGCGGTCGTGGATGCGGCGCGCCTCGGGCCACGCGCCACCGTGCCAGGCGCGGACCATCGTGCTCATCTCGGCCGGGATCTGATTCGACGCCACCGAGATCACGCCGTCGCCGCCCATCGCGAGGATGGCCAGCGTGGCGGCGTCGTCGCCGGACAGGACGGCCACGCCGCGCGGACGGTCTCGGCAGATCACCGCGATCTGCTCGATGTTGCCGCTGGCCTCCTTGACCGCGATGACCCGAGGGTGCTCGGCGAGCCGCAGGAACGTCTCCGCCTCGACGTTCGCGCCGGTCCGGCCGGGAACGTTGTAGACGACGATCGGCAGGCCGCCCTCATCGGCGATCGCCCGGAAGTGCGCCTCGAGCATTCGCTGGTCCGGCTTGTTGTAGTAGGGAGTGACGACGAGGGCCGCGTCCGCGCCAAGGGCGGCCGCCCGACGCGTCGCCTCGATGGAGCTGCGGGTGTCGTTCGAGCCCGTGCCCGCGATCACCGGGACGCGTGCTGCCGTCGGGCGCTCGCGGACCGTCTCGACGGTGATGGCGATGCACCGGTCGCGCTCGATGGTGGAGAGCGTGGGCGACTCGCCGGTGGTCCCCACCGGGACGAGCCCGTCGATGCCGGCCATCAGCTGCCAGGCGACCAGCCGGCGGTAGGCGGCCTCGTCGAGCGCCCCGTCCTGCGTGAATGGGGTCACGAGCGCCGTGAAGGCGCCGCGCAGGCAGGGGGCGGTGGGCTGCGTGGTGCGCGTGCTGGGAGGCATGTCTAGCTCCTTGGGGTGCCAGGGGTCTGCACGAGTCAGGCCGGGACGGCCGAGGTGGCGGCGAGCAGGTCGTCCACGACGGCGTCGAAGGGGTGGATTCCGGGTGTGCGGGCGCTCGCCACGAGCCAGCGGGCCGCGGCGAGAGCGCCGTCCGCGTAGGCGGTGCGGTCGCGGGCTGTCAGCCGCAGCTCGACCGATTCGCCGTTGCCGTCGAAGGCCACGAGGTGCGAGCCGGGGGCGGCGCCGGCGCGGATGCCCGCGACCTCGAGCGCGGGCCGGGACTCGGTGGCGTCATCCGCCTCGTCCGGTCCCGCCCAGCGCGGATCGGCCGCCACGATGCGGCGGGCGATGGCGCGCGCCGTGCCGGAGGGGCGATCCGCCTTCCCGCGCCGATGCCACTCGACGATCGAAGGCTCGAAGGCGCCGGCTCGCGCGTACCAGGCGGCGGCGCGCTCGACGAGGCGGATGAACAGCGCCGCTCCGAGCGAGAGGTTGCTGGCGACGACGGCCGTGGCGTCATGCTCGGCGAGCATGGCCCGGACTCGGGACCGGTCCAGCTCCCAGCCCGTGGCGGCCAGGACGAACGCCCGGTTGCCGGCGGCGAGCGCGTGCGCCAGGTTCGCGGGGACCGCGGCGCCGGTCGATGCATCGATGACGACACCAGCGGCAGGGGCCTCGACGCGGGGCCCGTGGAGCGGCGGCCGGCCGATCGTGGTCACGGTCCAGCCCTGGGCGGTCGCCGCCGCGACGATCGCGCCGCCGAGCCGTCCCGGTCCGTACAGGAGGAGGTGCATGATCCGGACTGTCCTTTCCGCGCTGTCCGCCCGCGGTGCCGGAGGTCCGAGGAATCACAAAGGCCGCGTCCACCGTGTCGGTGTTCGCGGCCCCTTCGTCGCCTCCGGTCCCGGAGGCTCTGGGTTCGTCGCTCGCGCGCCTTCAGAGCCCCAGGGCCCGAGTCTCCCGACCGGGCCGCCAAGGCTTCTTCTTGGCGTCGAAGGCGAAGATGGTGTGCGACATGGCCTGCGCATGATGCCAGCACTCAGCCGAGGATGCAACACTTCCAGTCGTGAATAAGTTCTATGCATACTGCGTGGAGGCGGACCTGCCGTCGGACTTCGGGCCCGTGCGCCTCGCCGCGACCGCTCGCGGCGTGGCGGCAGTGGCGCTGCTGGCCACGCCCGAAGGGTTCGCCGCCGGCCTTGCGCGGCGCGGGCTTGTGG
>JBJKRU010000341.1:0-14281 GCA_046704485.1 Candidatus Limnocylindrales bacterium
CGAGCGGGCCGTCGTGCTCGGCCGCGGCTACAGCTTCCCCAGCGCTCGCGAGTGGGCGCTCAAGCTGCAGGAGACCGCGCTGGTCGCGGCCATGGCGTACTCGGCGGCCGACTTCGAGCACGGGCCGCTGGCACTGGCCGAGCCCGGGCTCCCCGTGCTGGCCGTGGCGCCGGCGGGCGCCGAGCTCGCGGCCCAGATCGACCTGCTCGGACGCCTGCAGGGCGACCACGGCGCACGTCTGCTCGTGATCTCCGACGACCCGACGGCACTCGGTCTCGACGAGGGCCTGCCCCTGCCCGCCGGCATCCCGCCCTGGCTGTCGCCGGTCGTCGAGATCCTGCCCGGCCAGCTCTACGCCTACCACCTGACCGTCGCGCGCGGCCTGGACCCCGAGCATCCGCGATCGATCAGGAAGGTCACCGAGACCCGGTAGCGGGGAGCGGCGGGCTCAAGCGAGTCGGGCTGCCCGGCTCGTGCTGCCCGGCCCGGCAGGCACCCGGGACGCCGACAGGGGTCTACCGGGCCGTCGCAAGCCGCTGATACCAGCGCGCGCTGTCCTTGGGCGTGCGGTGCTGGCTGGCGAAGTCCACGTGCACCAGGCCGAACCGCCGGCTGTACCCGAGGCTCCACTCGAAGTTGTCGAGCAGCGACCACACGAAGTACCCGGTCAGCGGGACGCCTGCCGCGCGGGCATCGGCGGCCGCCGCCACGTGGCGCGCCAGATAGACGAGCCGGTCCGCATCGCGCACCCGGCCCGCCCCGTCGACGGCATCGGGGAACGCGGCGCCGTTCTCGGTGACCACGATCTCGGGCGGCGCATAGGTCCGATTGAGCTCGAGCAGCGTGTCGCGGAGGCCGTCCGGCGCGATGTGCCAGCCCATCTGCGTCTGCTCCGAGCCGAGGGCGGCATCGACGGTCCAGTCGAAGGCCCGGTCCGAGCCGGCGCTCACCGAGTCGCGCCGGTAGTAGTTGAGGCCCAGGTAGTCGAGGCGGCCCGCCGGCGGGTCGTCGAGGTCGAGCCCGTCGAGATGACCAGCCGCCTCGTGCGCCTCGATCCCCAGCGCGGGGTAGCCGCGACCGAACAGTGGATCGAGGAACCACGCGTCGCGAGCCGCGCTCCAGCGGTCGGCCGCGACCCGGTCCCGCTCGGAATCGGTGGCCGGCGCGACCTGGTTGACGTCGACCGCGACGCCGACCCTGGAGCCGGGCGAGAGGGCGTGAAGGGCCTGCGTCGCACTCGCGTGGGCGCGCAGCTCGTTGTCGGCGACTCGCATGGCCGTCGGCCAGTCGCGCAGTCCGGGCGCGTGCACGCCGTCGGCGTGGCCGAGGAAGGCATAGACCGCCGGCTCGTTGAAGGTCATCCAGTCGGTGACGCGGTCGCCCAGGGTCGAGGCGAGCAGGGCGGTGTAGTCGCTGAACCAGCCCACGACATCCGGGTTGGCGAAGCCGCCGCGATCCTGCAGCTCCTGCGGCAGGTCCCAGTGGAACAGGTTGGCCAGGGGCCGGACGCCCGCGCTCTGCAGCTCGTCGACGAGGCGCCGGTAGAAGTCTAGGCCGTGCTGGTTGACCGCTCCCGTCCCGGTCGGGAGGACGCGCGACCAGCTGACGCTGAAGCGGTAGGCCCGAGCCCCCAGTTCGGCCATCAGCCGGACGTCCTCGGGGTAGCGGTGGTAGTGGTCGCAGGCGGTGTCGCCCGTGCTGCCGTCCGCGATAGCGCCCGCCTGGCGGCAGAACGTGTCCCAGATGGAAGGCCCCCGGCCATCCTCGGCAGCGGCACCCTCGACCTGGAACGCGGAGGCGGCGAAGCCCCAGGTGAAGTCGGGCGGAAAGGCCCGGGCGAGCCGGGCAGGGTCGGTGTCGAAGACGGGGGATGAACTCACCTCGAGATCGTACGCGCCGTACGCCCGCGAGGGGCGTTGACGGCGCTGCTGCGCCCGCCGCGCCTCGGCCCAGAGCGTGGCCGATCAGGCCGGTTCGCCCTCGGTCGATCGTGACGCTTGCCCCTTGGCACGCATCTCTCGCGCGCCGACGCTCACCGGCAACGCGGGGGGCGTTGACGCGCGGTCCATGCCCAGGCCGCCGAGATCGCGCCGAGCCACTGGCGAGACCGACCCGTGCGAGGCGTCTCGGGGAGAACGGGCATGCGCGCCATCGTCATCGGCGTGATCCTCGCGTTGATCCTGTCACTCGGATTCCCGCTTGCGGCCCGCACGCCTTCCCGGGCGTCGGTCGACATCGCGACACGGACGATCACCAGCGGTCCGTTCACGGTCGGCTGGAGCCTGGCGAACCCGGAGGTTGTCACCTACCTGTCGTGGAACGGCTCGCCCAACCTGACCGCGACTTGGACCCACCCGAACTGCCCGCAGGGCGGCGTACTCGAGTTCTTCGGGGACGCGTGGGGCATCTACGGCGACGAGCGCTTCGTCTCGCCGGTGGGCTGGGGAACGACCGGCACGTGGACACCCGACGGCACCGACGCCGCGACGATCGCCTCCTCCGCGTCGATGTGCTACGGGACGAGCGGCATCCCGGTGACGACCCACTACCGGTTCCTCGGCGCCGACACCGTGACCGGCCGCATCGAGATCGAGCGCAGTTTCGACTTCGGGACGACGCCCTTCACAGCGGACCTGCGGCCGTTCATCCCCCGCCTGAGCCTCGAGGCCGGCTTCCTCACGATCCTGCACCCTGACGCGACAGGCGGGAGACTCGTCGCCCACAGCGCCACCCAGTGCTGGCAGGGCTGCACGGAGGCGAACTGGAACGGGACGTGGTACGCGATCGAGAACCCGGCGACCGGGCTGGGGATGGTCGTGCGGCACGAGGGGTCCGCAGAATCAGCCTCGCTCTTCATCAAGGATGACGCGGGATCCGGCACGACCGCAACCGCGGTCCTGCTCCGGCGGCCCGCCGGCGGCTTCACCGGCACGCTCGTCGACCGCGAGGTCGTCTGCTTCTACGACAGCAGCACCTGGCGCCACTCTGTCAACCCGCCCGTCGCCTGCTCACAGTCCTGGAGCGGGACGTCGCCGTCGATCGGGTCGAAGCTCGGCGTGGCCTCTTCGGGAGGACTCTGGACCACGACGACGAAACTGCCGGCCCGCGGGTCGTATGTGACCTGGCGGGCGCCGATGGGTATCGACGCGGCGGGCAGCGTCGTGGGCGTGCTCGTCGCGGTGAGGCAGGCAGACGGTAGGTGGGGCCCGTTCACCCAGGTGACCAGCCGCGTCGCTGACGCGACCGGTGCCGTGGCGTACAGCCGGAGGGAGTTCGGCGCGCGGTGGATCTCGGTCCGGTTCGCGCGCGACGGCGCACTCAGCCGGGCGTCCCAGGCGCGCTGGCGCTGACGCCAGTGCGGGCGATCGTCTCCTTCTGAGTCGCGGCGGCGCGCACGCCCGGCGAGCGCGCCGCTACACCATCGATCGCAGGCGCTCCTCGATCGCCGGCCCCTCGATGAAGCACGCGTCCACCGGCATGCCTGCAGCAACTGCCTCCGCACGCGTCAGCCGGCTCACGAAGACGATCCGGAGGCCGGGGGCCGCATCCGCGAGCCGCTTGGCTAGCATCGGCCCGGCATCGTCGGGCAGCAGCACCGCGACCACCGCCAGCTCTGGGCGGACGTCGGCGAGCAGTGCCTCGCGGGCTGACTGCGCCATCGTCGCCGCGTATCCGGAGCGCTCGAGGACGCCCGAGATCTGCATCGCGGTGAGCGGCTCGGGGTGCACCACGATTGCGTTCCGCATGATAGCTAACCATCGGCCCGCGGCACTGCGGGGTGGGGCAGGTTCGACGCCCCGAGTCTAGGCCCGCAGCGGACGGCGTCGGATCACAGGTTCGTGACAGATGCCGGGGGTCGGCCACAGCTCCGAGCCGGTGGTGTCGCCCAGCGCCGCCTCCCGGTCACGCGCAGCTCCTCGCGCTCAGGGCCCCGCGCCCTGCACCGGTCGGCCATTGTTCGGGGTCCGAACGACTCTCGCGCAGGCCACCTCTCCAGCGTATGCAGAGCGCAACACGCGGCGGGGTGGCGCCGTTCACCCCCGCCTCCATCTGCATGCCCCGGCCAGCGGGCCGATCCGCTCCGGGGCGGAGGGACCCATGCAAGGGCTCGACACCGGCAACACCGGCTTCATGCTGCTGTGCACCAGCCTCGTCATGCTCATGACGCCGGGGCTGGCGTTCTTCTACGGGGGCCTCGTGGGCAGGAAGAACGTCCTCGCGATCATGATCCAGAGCTTCGTGTCCATGGGCTGGACCACGGTGGTCTGGTTCGCGGTCGGCTACTCGCTGTGCTTCTCTGGCGACGTGGGCGGCGTCATCGGCAACCTTGACAAGGCGTTCCTCAACGGAGTGCGGCTCGACAGCCCATCGCCCCTCAACCCGACGATCCCCGAGTTCGTGTTCTTCGCCTACCAGATGATGTTCGCCATCATCACGCCGGCCCTGATCACCGGCGCATTCGCCAACCGCGTCACGTTCAAGGCCTACATGGCCTTCCTCACCGCGTGGCTGCTGTTCGTCTACTTCCCGTTCGTCCACATGGTGTGGGGCGGCGGCCTGCTGGCGAAGTGGGGCGTGCTCGACTTCGCGGGCGGCATCGTCGTCCACAACATCGCCGGACTCGCGGCCCTCGCCAGCGTCCTGTACGTTGGCAAGCGGCACACTGAGGACCGGGGCCCTCACAGCATCCCGCTCGTCGCGTTGGGGACTGGGCTCCTCTGGTTCGGGTGGTACGGCTTCAACGCCGGCAGCGAGTTCAGCGCCAACGCCACGACGGCGGTGGCCTTCGTCAACACCGACGTGGCCGCTTCGTTCGCCGCGGTGGCCTGGCTGGTCGTCGCCTGGATGACCGAGCGGCGGCCGAGCTTCCTGGGCCTGCTGACAGGGGCGGTGGCCGGTCTCGCGACCATCACGCCGGCCGCCGGCTTCGTCTCGCCGACGGCCGCCGCGCTGATCGGCATCGCGGCCGGCGTCGTGTGCTACGGCGCGGTTGCCCTCAAGAACCGCCTCGGATGGGACGACGCGCTCGATGTCTGGGGCGTCCACGGTGTGGGCGGCTTCCTCGGCGTCGTGCTGCTTGGCGTGTTCGCCACGACTGCGTTCAATCCGAACAGCGTCGACGGCCTGCTGGGGGGCAACGTGGCGTTCCTGGGCAAGGAGCTCGTCGCGGTCGTGGTCTCGTCAGTGTGGGCGTTCGTGTTCACGTACGGGATGCTGTGGCTGATCAACCGCGTCACGCCGGTGCGGGTGTCCGACGCCGCCGAGGCGGACGGCCTCGACTTCTCGCTCCACCGCGAGGAGGCATACGTCGGCCTCGGCTGAGGCCCGACCGCGGACGGCGGCCGCAGTTGAGGCCGCCGTCCGGCCCGAATCGCGTGCGCCGCGGCCGGTGCCGCACGACGTGGCCGGGCTAGATCCGGGCCAAACCGTGGCCCTGTCGTTCCGCCGCGGAACAGGCTGGCCGGACCGTGGCCCAGGTCTTGGTCCGGCCAAGCCGTGGCCCTGTGGTTCCGCCGCGGAACAGGCCGGCCGGACCGTGGCCCGCTCGGCGCGCCGGGGTCTCCGCAGGGAACAGATGGGCCGCCCGCTGGCCTGGAAGGCGCGTCGCGGGACCGAAGGGCCCCGGTCCGGCCCGCACATCACTCGGGCGGGGTCGGTGGGCAGGCGGCCCGCATGGGGATGAGGTTCCGAGTCACGGTCCGACTGCCGCCGCAGGGCCGCGCCTCCGTGACCGCGATCGCCGATGGCCGACTTGTGCCTCGCCGCGCCCGCCACCCTAGCGCACCCTACGGGGCGTGTCTCGACGGGAAGTGGCGGCCCTCGGCGGAGGAGCCGTGCGGGGATTTTGGGGTGGCCTGCGGGGCTCGAACCCGCGACCTTCGGAGCCACAATCCTAGGCTCTTACACGCCGTTTGAGCACGAAACGGTGCATCCGACGCCCCTTCGACACCCTATCCGCCACCCTACCGGCTCCGTCGACGGGGGCCCCGGGCAGCCCGAGGAGGGCGGCCTGGCGGGCGGCGACCGCGGGCGAGACTGGCGCCACGCCGTACACGTACCGCTCCGTCTGGGAGAGCTTGGAGTGCCCGGCCTGCTTCATCGTCGTGAGCGGGTCGGCGCCCGCGAGCAGGCTGATCGACAGGCCTAGACGACGCAGGTCGTGAAGCCGAATGTGCGGCAGGCCCATCGCGGCCACGAGGTCGGTGAACTCGTGGTAGAGCACGTCGGGGCGCTTGGAGCTGCCGGGAGGCCGATCGCCGCGGAACACCAGGCCGTTCTCGACCCACGCGTCGCCTGCGGCCGCTCGGGCGGCCTCTTGGCGCGTCCTGTGGGCGCGCAGGAGCGCCACGATCTCCGGCGACAGCCCGATCGTGCGCAGGCTGCTCTCGCTCTTCGGAAGCTCCAGCATTCTCTTGATGCCGGTGGCCCTGCGCCCCGCGACGGTCAGCTTCTTCGCCACCGCGAGGGTCGGCGACGGGCCGTCGAGCGAGAGCGCGGACCAACGTAGGCCGCACAGCTCGGACGCCCGCAAGGCGGCGAAGGAGGCGACCGCGTAGATGCACGCGTCCTCGCTCCCCGCCAGACCGCGGGTGAAGAGCTGGGCCTGCTCGAGTGTCCAGGGGTCCGGGACGCGGCGGCGGCCCGCCTTGCGCTTCTTGGCGCCGGAGACCGGGTTGTAGGGGACGACGCCGCGAGCCCGGGCTTCCTCGAACGCGCCGTGGAGGATCGAGCGCGTCCGCTGGTGCGTCGTGGCCCGGTGTCCGTCCCCGGCGATGGCGTCGAGGAAGCGGTTGATGTCCAGCTCGGTGATCGAGCCGATGGGGCGGCCGCCCAGGTGCGGCTTGATGTGCAGCCTGACCTGTCCTTCGTATTGCGTCCACGACTGATAGCGCAGCGCGGTCTCCTCGGGGCCTGCGGGCGACCGGTACTCGAGCCATGCGTCGAGCCACTTGCCCAGAGCCGTCTTCCGGTCGCCCGGCAGCTTGCCCGCAGCCAGAGTGGCGCGCATCTTGCGCTCAGCCTCTCGCACCTCGTCCTCGGTGCGGCCCGACACTTCGACGCGGCGACGGTTGCCGTTCGGGAGCCTCCCGGCCTCGATGCGGATGAACAGGCGCCCGTCCGGCCGGGTGGCGATCCTCGCCTCGCCGCGCTTCGCCCGCTGGCGCTGCTGGTCGTTGACGCGCTTGGTCATCTGCGCCTAACCCGCGAGCAGCTCGGCCCCGGCCGGGATCGAGATGCCGGCGTGCGCTCGGGGCTCCGGCTGGCGGCGAGTTCGGCCTTGGGCGCGGGTCCTTCGCGTAGCGGCCTTCTGTGGGGCTCGCGCGACTGCGGCCGGGGCTTCGGCGCCGCTCGACGGCTCGGTGGTGGTCTGCGCATCGATCCACCGAAGCAGGGCGGCGCGAGGCACGCGAACCGCCCTGCCGAGCCGAACGACTGGCAGCGACCCGGAGGCAGCCAGCTCGTAGGCGAGCGTGTCGCCGATGGCGAGCATGGCGGCTGCCTGCGGGATCGTGAGCAGGATCGGCGCGTCTTCCATAACCCGATCCTCTCGCCGGATCGCCGCTCGCGTAACGGGTTCGCAGGCCGCTGATGGTCCTAGTACCGACACGGATGCGCCCGGCGTCCGGCCCCTGAGCGCCCTCCGGTCCGCGCCGCCGCCGAGGCGGCTGTCAGTGGGGCTGCGGCGGCAGGTCGGTTCGGGCCAGGAGCAGCAGCGGCAACAGGAGGTCCACGGGGCGGGCTCCGCCCAGGTCGGGGCTCGGGTAATCCAGCCATGCCGCGGCCATCGCCTCGGTGCCTCCTACGATGATCCGGGCCGCCGCCAGCAGGTCGGCGGCGACGTCGGCGTCGGCCCGCTTGGACGGGCGTGTGCGGCTCACAGCGGCAGCCCGGCGTCTCGGAGCGCTGCGTCCACCTCCTCAGGCGTCGCGAGGCGCCGGCGCTCGTGCAGGCGGACGGCGAACCCCAGCAGGGCGTCGCGGTGCGCCTCGACGAGGGCGTCGGCGCGCCGGCGCTGCTCGCCGAGGATGATGGTCACGATCTCGCCGAACTGGTTGATTACGGACCGCGGGATCAGGGGGCCGGTCACCGCGTACAGGTTGAACAGCGGGGCGCCGCTCACCGCGCCCGCGTTCAGCAGGTCGTACGCCATCCCCGTGGCGTTGTTCAGGTCGCTCCGGCATCCGAGCGTCGCGCCGCCCATGACCAGGCGCTCGGCCGCGTGGCCTCCAAGCGTCGCCGCGATGTGGTCCAGGGCGACCGCCTCGGTCGCCGTCTCGGGCACGTCGTCGTTGACGGCCGTCGTGTAGGTCGCGCCGCCGTGCCGCCCCTTGATGTCCACCGCCTCGACGCCGATGCCCAGCAGTCGGGCGACGACGACGTGGCCTGCCTCGTGGATCGCTCGCGCGCGTTGGTCTGCGTCCCAGGCCACGAGGTGGTCCGCGGCTGCCTGGCGGATGTCCACGGTGACCAGCGGCCCGCGGGCCAAATCGGGGAGGTTGATGCCGGCCAGCACCGGCGCCGTGCGCTCGTCCATCACGCGAGGCCCCGGCCGTCGGCGTCGCGCTCGGCGCGCTCGAGGCGTTCAGCGAAATGCGTGACCACGAGCGCAGAGCGGAACGTGGTCAGCGACGCGACGATCTCCGGGGCGCGGCCGTCGCCGGGCCGCCACCCGCGGATGGTGGCGCCCTCGTCGTGGGCGATGGCGAAGATGTCGTCGATGTCGCCCTCGACGAGCATCGTGCTGCCGGCGAGTTCGCCGGACAGGAGGGTGATGGGGTAGCGGTCCATGTCGACATCCAACGACGGGATCGCGGATCGCGCAATGGATTCGCGACGCCGACCGCGCAGCATCCACCCACTTACTGGGCAGGTCCTGTCGAGGAGACGCCATCCCGAGTCGCGGGGGGACCATGGCGCCGCCGGGGTGGAGTGATCCGCTCGACGCCGCCGCCCGCAAACTGGGTGCCGTGCCCCACTCCGGTACTGGTCACCAGGTACAGAGAACAGACCACGTCCTCTGTGGTCTGTGATAGGTGATCCGGAATCCTCACCAGGATCCTTACTACGGACGACAGACCACAGACCACCTTTCCGATCCTACTGTGATCTGTAGTAGGTGATCTGTCGGCCCTGTCAAGGAAACCGCTCAAGAGCGTCGAGAGCGAGCGTGTCGTGGACTCGCGGCAGCCCACAGGCTCCTGCGCGTCAGAAACGGTTGGCGAGTCGACTTGCGATCGCCTTGGCGCACGAAGGGCCGCAGCGGTGGTCGGTGTCCTGCATCGCGTAGGTGTTCCACCACCATTCGGGGTCGTTCTGCCAGTGCTCCAGCCAGGCGGCCGCGAGATCGCCGGGGTCGAGCGCGGCCGCGGCGGCGATCGACGCGTATCACAGTCGCCCGCACTGATGCGGAACCACTGGGTCCACCACAACCGCTCGCCGCTCGGACTGCCAGTCGTGCGCAACGCGATCATCGAGCATCGCGACATGGCCCGAAAGGCGTGATGATCCCGCGGATCAAGGGCGGCTCGCGCAAGCCCGTCCCGCTGACGGACAAGATTTCGGCGGACATCCCGTGGGCGATCCGCTATTGGGACTACGCCAAGAACGGCGGTCTCGACCCGGCCACCGTACCCGCCGGCTCCAACATCGAGCGCTACTGGGTCTGCCGCGAGCATGCGGCCGGCGACCCGCTGGGGCGCTGGCCTGACCACCTGCACGAGTGGAAGCAGTCGCCCGTCCACCGGTGCTTCCGCGAGAACCTGTGCCGGCGCTGCACCGCCCGCGGCGCCCTCGGCCCGCAGCCGCTCGCACAGCCGGCGGACCTGGCGGACCGAGAGTCGCAGGTACGCCGCGGCCTCGCCCACGTCGAGCTCGCCGGCCAGCACATGGGCCAGCACCAGGAGGCGCTGCTGCGCCTTGACATCCAACGTGATCGTCTCCCTCGTCTGCATGGGGTCGAGGGTGACAAGGTCCCTGTCGCCTTAGGTCGGACAGAATCGCTGACGCTCGAACTTGACACGGCGTTGGTGCGAGTCGAGACTCCCCCTGTTCCTTCGACATCTTTTGGGGGCCACCTCCGGGTGGCCCCTCTTTCTTGTCGACTACATGAACAGCCGCAGGGCGTACGGGCGCGGATCGAGCGACGGGATGCGCTTGACCACGTCGGCCAGGTCCTTCGCGAAGGCCTGCGTCGCGGGCAGCGTGTCGTACAACTTGTCGTTGTTCCAGTCCATCTTGGACAGTGCCAGCACCTCGGCGCCGACCTGCGCGGCGTCGGCGTGGCCGGCGTATCGGCGCAGCAGCAGCGGCCGCGGGAGGCCTCGGCCCTCCGGGAAGTAGCGCTGGCCGCCCGTCACGGCCGAGGCGTCGCCCTGGGTGTAGAGGAGCAGCTCGTGCTCGCCCACGGTGACGAGCGTGCCCCGCATCAGCGGGTAGTTGTCAGGCTGGCCCTTCGGCCCGCCGCCCGGCTGTGCGACCAGCCTGATCGCCCGCCACTCGGTCTCGGCGACGGTGACGAGCTCGAGTTCGCCGATCCGCCCGAGAGCGTCGAAGGCTCCGTCGATCTCGTAGACCTTCCACTCGGTGCTCTTGTGGATGACCACGCGCCGCGGCATCCGTCCTGCGTGCCGGTCGAGGTAGAGCGCGAGACTCTGTGCCATCACGGCGCGCATCTGGGCGCGATCGAGGAAGGGGTTCTTGCCGACGACCTTGACCGAGCCGGGTGTGTCGTACGCGAGGAACTCGAGGCCTGTGCCCTCGGCGTCGAAGATCTGGCTGCAGCAGGTCACGTAGCGCAGCGAGCCCCCGGTCGTGCGCAGGGCGTACGAGAGCCCGATGAAGGCCGTGTCGGGGACGACGGGCTCCATCTTCCAGGGCACCCCGCCCGCCTTGACGTAGAGGGCGATGCCGAGGCGCCACGCGACCGACGCCCTGCACCTGTAGGTGAAGGCGTCATCGTTCAGGACCTGCGTCGGGATGCCCCGGGCAGCGCACACCGCCTTGATGAGGTCGTGCAGGTCGAAGTCCTCGTTCTTCCCACCCTCGAATCCGGCCGACCAGCGGTCGGGCAGGTAGATCAGCAGCACGTCCCACTCGGCCCGGCGCACGACGGCGACGTTGATCGCGGCCCGCACTGCCTCCGACAGTGCCCGCTGCGGATCGGCGCCGGCGACGGCAGCATCGAGCGCCGCGGGCAGTTCCACCACCGGGTCGATCGGGGCGAGCCCGCGCCGGAACACCTGCGAGAAGCCCGGGAAGCCGGGCAGGTAGGCAGTGCGCTCGACGGCCTTCTGCGGCCGCCCGAGCGACGCCATCAGGCCCGCCACCTTGGCGCCTCCTCCCGCCGGGACGATCGCGGCGAGGCGGATCGAGGGCGGCATGCTCTCGAAGATGGCAGCGCTGTACGGGCCGTGGCGGATGAGGCCCCTGAGGGGATGCGGGTCGAGCGCGGCCGAGTCGTACGGGTCGAAGCGGAGCAGGGGTTCGGGCAGCTCGACGTAGTCGGGAAACTGCTGGAGACGGGGGGCTGTCGCGGTCATCGGCCGAATCTCGAGTACGCGGTGGTCGCGTCGATCGCGAAGACGGCGTCGAGACCGTCGCCCGAGGCCAGCCCGAAGGCCGGCGAGTCGGCCCCGCCGTCGGCGAGGAGTTCGGCCCAGGCCTTGACGAAGGCGTGCGCCGACCTGTTGTACCGCCAGGCGAGCCGCTTGGCGCTGAACTCCGTCCGGGCGTCGCGTAGCCGGTCCCAGTCCGCGAAGTCCCGTCCCGAGGCGCCCGCTCGGGGCTTCCGGGGCAGGTCGGCGACGATCGTGGGCACGAAGACGAGCCACAGGCGGCCGAGCTTCGCCTCGAGGCTGATCTGCACGCCCTCCGCCCAGGCGATCGCTGTCCCGGGGATCGTCCCCGTGAGCCGGTCGCGGGTGGCGGCGAGCAGCCCCTTGAGCGACGGGTCGCTCTCGCGCGCCGGGTCGACGGCGAGGCGGTGGCGACCCTCGAGCAGCGGCGCTCGCCGCGCGATCGCCCGCGAGATGCTGTCGTACAGCAGCCCGACGTCGGTCGACGGGCCGTTCACCGGGTCGATCGGGGCGAGGTCCCACTCGGCGATGCCGTGCCCGGAGAAGGTGCGCCGCAGTTCGGCATCCCGGCCGAAGGCCACCACGCCGTCGTGGCGGCGAAGGGCGATCACGTCGGCCCCGGCGGCTTGCACGGCGTCCTTAACGTCCTTGGTCCCGCCGATGCTCGGCACCCCGACGCGACGCGCCGTCGCCGGCCACTTCTCGACGAGCAGCGCGTTGAGCCGCAGGACCGGGAAGCCCGACGCAGACCGCCTCGCGACGGAGAAGGCCGACAGTCTCGCGGGCGGCTTGGCGAGCTTGAGCACGGCGTTGATGTCGGCAGGCACCACGAACGGCGCGAGTAGCGTCCCGACGAGCTCGTCGATCGAGGTGAACCGCACGAGGTGCGCGTCCACGCCCGCTGCCCGAGCGCCGTCGAGGAACCCGATCACCGCCGGGAGCGGGGTGTCCGCGCCCCGGGCGAACCAGTAGACGCCGTTCGGGTATGGATCCTTCTCGGATAGCCCCTGATGGAGGGCCTCCATCACGGAGGTGTCGCGGCCGCTGTACCCGAGGACCGCCAGGCCGTGGCGAGTCGACGATCGTCGCAGGGCCTCCCGGAGCTGTGCGTCCTGCGACTGCAGCTCCGCTGACGTGTTCTTGAGCTGTTCCGACTGGAAGTCGCCGTGGATCTTGACGAGCAGCGGGAAGCGCTCGTCCCGGAGCGCCTGCTGCGCGATCGAGGGGTCCCCAGTGGTCGCCACGGTGAGACTGGCGGTGGTCTTCAGGACCTGTGCCGCGGCGTCCTCGACGAGCCGGTCGAAGTTGGTGGTCCACACGACGCCCACCTTGCCGAGGGACATGAGGGCGGCGATGCCGAGGTGTCCGAAGCCGGGCTTGGCGCCCGCGATCATCTGGTCGATGTAGTGCCTCCGGTCCTCCGGCCTCGGGTAGGCGCGCTCGAAGTAGTGGCTGTACTCCTCCTCGGCGTCCCGCGGCGGATTGCCGCCCTCGAGGTCGAGGTGCCGCTGGATGCGATCACAGACGAGGGGGTCTGCGAGGTCGAGGGCGGCGCGCGGGATGCGCCGCTCAGTGGCGTAGATGAGCGCCTTCCAGTCCCAGGTTGCCTGCCCGGCGGTGGGGATCCCGGCGGCAGCGGAGGCTCCGGCGCCCAGCAGCCACCCGATGCGCGGCGCCCTCATCCCGTACAGGCGCGCGAAGGCCGGCAGGTCGATTCCGCCCGACGTCGCGGCGCGTCCGCCCCCCGCTGCCATGTGCGACCTCCCCCGAACTGAGATGTCCGCCGCCGCGCGGCGGTCGACTGGTGACTCTGTCGCCATTCTGCACCAGCGGGGCCGGACGTCATCCACGCACTCTGGCGGGAACCTTGAGGATCTGACCGATGGCGGGGTGCCCGCGGTCGCTCGCAAGGGGTCGCGGTCGCGAGGTCGGGGCGCTGGTTGCGAGAGGCTGTCCCGATGCGGCCTCCCGTCAAGCGAGGCCGAGGCGCGCTTCGACCTCACGGCCCTTCTGAAGGGACGAGCGCAGTGGATACGGCCACAAGAACCCCGTGGTGTCGACTGATGCCTTCGGCATGACTGTCATTCGCCCCACTGACGAAGAACACGAGGAATAGGCGGACACCGCCCAGCCGGCGATCAACCGGGCCGCTGCCGTGATCATGGCGGCAGCGTGGGCTTCTCGGGCGAGCTCGAGGACGGTGCCGAACGCCAGCAGGCCGTGGGGCAGCCACCGCGGCGACGGGGCGGGCCACTCCGAGGCTCGTGCAGGTAGATGTCCATGCGCTCGACCGTGTCCAGCAGCGCGCCGTCGAGCCTGGCCGCGGCCTTAGGCGTGATCGGGTCGACCCACACGCTGCTGACGCAACTCTCCCCACAGTAGGCGAACCCCCCTCCGCCCTTGACAGAAACGAGCCCCCGCCGAAGACGGCCCCAGCGCGGAATCGCGTGGGAGGAGGCTTGCCATCGAGACGCTGGTTGCGCCCACCCCGTTCGGGTGGGAAGTCCGAGTCGCCACGGGATCGGCCTGGGGCGACACCATCGCGCTTCGCGCCCTCGTGTCCACGATGGCGGCGCGGCACGCGAAGCCGTGGCGCTTGGTGGACGGAGTGCGCGAGAAGCGCCGGACGGCGCCCGGCTACGCGGAGCGCATCGTCGCAGAGGTCGCGCGCGCGGTCGCGGGCGGGCCGCAGGCACTCGCCGCGG
>JBJKRU010000342.1:0-5217 GCA_046704485.1 Candidatus Limnocylindrales bacterium
GGGCGCGCCTCGGCGCATGTCGCAGATGCGCCGTGTCATCGCGAAGCGCCTCACCGAGTCGTGGACCACAACGCCCCACTTCACGGTCACCGTCGCCGTGGACGCGACGCGCCTGATGGACCTGCGCGCGGCGCTCAAGGCCGCCGGCTCCAGCGTCAGCGTCACGGACTTCGTCCTCGCCGCCACGGCCGACACCCTCGCCGAGTTCCCGGACGTCAACGCCCGCACGGACGGGACGGCGGTCTTCCCGCGCGAGCGCGTCCAGCTCGGCATGGCGGTGTCGGTCCCCGGCGGCCTCGTCGTGCCCGTGATCCGCGACGCGGACACGCTCACGGTGGCCGAGATCCACGACCGCGCGGCAGCGCTGGCCGCAGCCGCCCGGGCGGGCACCGCCTCGCCCGACGACCTCGCCGGCTCAACCTTCACCGTGTCCAGCCTGGGCATGTACGGCGTGGAGGAGTTCAGCGCGATCATCAACCCGGGCGAGGCCGCGATCCTGGCCGTCTCGGCGGCGCTCCCGACGCCGGTGGCCGTCGACGGCCGGGTCGAGGTGCGCCCGGTCATGAAGCTGACGCTCTCGGCCGACCACCGCCTCGTCGACGGGGCCATGGGCGCCGAGTTCATGCGCGCGATCCAGGCGCGCCTCGAGGCGGCCGACGCCTTCCGGCTGGGCGCGGCGACCCCGCCCGAGCCGTCCCGCGAGCGCTTCCCCGAGAACCCCGACTGGTTCGACGTCGTGGTGCTGGGCGCCGGCACCGGCGGGTACTCCGCCGCGTTCCGAGCGGCGCAGCTGGGGCTCAAGGTGGCCCTCGTCGACGCGGACAGGATCGGCGGCACCTGCCTCCACCGCGGCTGCATCCCCACCAAGGCGATCCTCGAGACGGCCGACCTCGCCCATCGCGTGCGCGAGCAGGGCGCCGCGCTCGGCGTGCTCGCCGACGGCGTGCGACTCGACTACGCGGCGACCGCGGCGAACAAGGACGCGGTCGTCAAGCGCATGTGGACCGGACTGAAGGGCCTCGTCGGCAGGAACGGGGTCGAGTGGGTCGCGGGGCGGGGGCGCCTCGACGGGGCGTCGCGCGTGGTAGTCACGCTCGAGGACGGCTCGAGCCGCACGCTTGCCGCCAACGACGTCATCCTGGCCACCGGCTCGCGCCCCAAGAGCCTGCTCGGGCTGGAGCCCGACGGCCAGCGGATCGTGACCTCCGACGACGTGCTCCGCTGGACGGAGCTCCCGTCGAGCCTGGTCGTCATCGGCGCGGGCGCCGTGGGCGCCGAGTTCGCGTCCGCGTTCCACGACCTCGGCGTCAGGGTGACGCTGCTCGAGTACCTGCCCGCGGTCGTCCCGCTCGAGGACGCGGAGGTCTCGAGGGAGCTCCAGCGCTCGTTCGAGCGCCGCGGCATAACCGTGGTGACGTCCGCCCGCTTCGACCCTGCGTCGGTCGCCGTCCGCGACGACGGCGTGTCGATCACGGTTGGCCCCGATGGGGGCGAGCGGACCGAGGTCGCCGCCGACTGCATCCTTGTGGCCACGGGCCGTGCCCCGAACGCCGAGGGGCTCGGCCTCGAGACGACGGCGGCCGTCGTCGAGCGGGGCTTCGTCAAGGTCGACGGCCTGATGCGCACCGCCGAGCCGCACCTCTGGGCGATCGGCGACCTCGTCGGCGGGCTGCTCCTCGCGCACACGGCCGCCCACGAGGGCATGATCGCCGCCCACGCGATCGCGGGCGACCGCGACGTCCACCCGATGGACTACGCGAGCCAGCCGCGGGCCACCTACACGCGCCCCGAGATCGCCAGCGTCGGCCTCACCGAGCAGCAGTGCGCCGAGCGCGGCCTGCCCGTCGTGACCGGGAAGGTACCCTTCCAGGCGATCGCGAAGGCGCTGATCCACGGCTCCCGCGAGGGCTTCGCCAAGGTCATCGCGCACGCGGAGACGGGGGCCGTCCTCGGCGTCCACGTCATCGGCCCCTACGCGACCGAGCTCATCGCGGAGGCGTCGCTGGCCGCGGCGCTCGAGGCGACCGTGGACCAGCTGGGCGGCGCCACGCACCCCCAACCGACGCTGTCGGAGGTGCTCGGCGAGGCGGCCATGGCCGTCCGGGGGCACTCCATCAACTTCTGACCCGGGGGAGGCGCCCGAGGAGACCCCTCGGGGACACCGACCGACAGGCGAGCGGCGCGCTCCCCTCCGCCCCGCTCGCCCCCGGCAGTCCGCAGCGGTCGTGGGCCACGACCGCGACGCCGTGTGTCCTCAGCCGCCCCGAAGGGTCCCGTGATTGGTGACGTCCTCGCAGGTGATGCCGCCCCACGGGCTCAGGTCATACGGCTGGATGTCGTACGTGAAGGCCGTGCCGGCGAGGCTGACCCGCAGGGGTCCGGCGCCTGTCGGGATCAGGATGGCGAACGTCTCCCCGGGCCCGGCCTCGGTCGTCGTGACGGGGCCCCCGAACGAGACGTGGTGCCGGCCGTCGACGAAGATGTTGAATGAGACGGTCGCCTGGTCGCCCCTGACCACCACATTCCAGGTTCCGCTCGCCACCGCCGGCTCGGGCGGCGGCGTCGTGCAGACCTCGAACTCGACCGGGCCGCTGAACACCCCGTGATAGGTGGCGACTCCACCCGCCGCCACGGCCGGTGTCACGAGCGCTGCCGCGAGGACTCCCCCCAGCAGCACCGCCACCGCTTGACGCATACCAGGCATCGCTTGCCCTCCGTCGATCGGCGGGTCGGCCCTTCCAGCTCAGCGCGGTCGTGCAGACAGACTCGCGGGCCGTGTGGCCGCGCATCCCGCCTGGCAGGAGACTGGAGGACAGGCGTTCCCGCGGCGTTCCGCGCGTTGCGCACAGCGCGTTGCGCACGGCCGGATCCGAGAAGCGCTCGTCGCGGGTGCCGGTTACATTCAGGCCGCGCAGCAGTCCCCCGTCGGGTCGCAGCCGTCGCCCGAGGCTGGGCGCCTCTCCCGGCCGGATGCACATGGAGCACGCATGTCCTACGTCGTCGACTTCACCAACGTCTCGACCACCGGCCTCGAGTCATCGCCGGTGGCGCCGGCGCTCGCCGGCCTGCGCGCGAACGAGGCGCGCTACTTCAAGAACAAGTACGGCCACGACTTCACGGTGCACCCGGCGGCCGAGGCGAAGGAGATCGTCGACTACGTGAGCCGCGTCCTCCAGAAGGAACGGGGCATCGTGATCGCGTCGCGTCCGCTCGAGGCGACGATCTTCCAGGTCGAGAACATCCGCTGGGCCTACGTCTTCTACGAGAGCGGCCTGTCGATCAACGTGCTGTACACGGTCGACGACGCCTCGAAGCGGGCGGTCGGATTCAAGCTCTCCGACGGGATGGAGGTTCCGGCCGAGCTCGCCAAGTTCAAGTTCGTGCGGCAGAAGTCCAAGCTGGCCGGGACCATCCGCGGGTCGTACTTCGTGATCAAGGGCGAGTACTGACCTCGCCGCGCCGCCATGCACAGAGCCGGGGCCCCGCCGTCAGGCTGGGACCCCGGCTGGCAGCTTCCAAGCGCCGGTCCGGTCGGAGGCTGCGTCAGTGGACGGCCGCCACCTCTGGGACGGCCACGCCGAGCATCCGCGCAGCGTGGTCCTGGATGGTCGCGAGGCTGACGGGCAGGTCCCGCCGCACAGCAGACATGTCGATCGGGTCGCCTTGCGCGTAGCAGAGCATCAGGCCGGTGAACGAGTGCTGCATCGGGTCCTGGGCCGCGGCCAGCTGGCTGGCGAGGGTGGCCTCCGGCACATGCTGGACCGAGATCGGGCGGCCGCCGAGGCGCTCGAACACGGCCACGACCTCGTGCGGGGTCAGGGCAGCCGGACCCCCGAGCTCGAGGGTTGAGTTTCGCGCTGCGGGGGCGTCGAGGCTCGCGACGGCGAACGCAGCGACGTCCGTGAGTGAGATCCAGCTGATCGGGGCGGTCCCTTCCCCGTAGATCGTCGCCGTGGCGTTGGCCACGTCGAACCCGACGGCCGGGCTCAGCCACACCTCCATGAAGTAGCTCGGGCGGAGGATCGTGTAGGACAGCCCGCTGAGCTTGAGGTACGCCTCCACGGTCCGCTTGGCGTCGCGCAGCGGGAACTCTCGGTCGATGTTGCCCGAGAACGACGTGTACACGAAGCGTTCGACACCCGCCGCCCGGGCAGCGTCGATGAGACGGAGCACGCCCTCGCGGTCGGTGGTGGCGATGTCGTTCACGCCGGTGACGTAGGAGAACGGCATCGACGAGATCGTGCAGATGACGGCAGAGATGCCCCGACAGGCCTCGGCCAACGACGCCGGGTCGCGGACGTCGCCATGGACGATCTCGATCCCGAGATCACGAAGCGCGCCGACCTTGGCCGGGTCCGACGTGCCGCGGACGAGGGCGCGAGCCGGTCGCCCGGCAGCGGCCAGCCGACGGCAGACGTCGCCACCGACGAGGCCGGTTGCGCCGACGACGAGAATCATCACGCACCTCCTCAGCGGGCCAGGCCCCATGACGTGGCGGATGTGCAGGCGAACAGCGTGCTCCCGTCGGGGTTCAGCAGCACCCAAGGCGTGATCGTGAAGGTCAGTTCGCCCTGCTCCAGGACGAAGGTGAACTCCGCCGCGGCGGTGTTGCCCACCGCAGGCACATCCCGGTGGAGGACGAAGCCGTCCGCGGTCGCGGAGTCGACGGTCCAGAAGTCGCCGTAGAGCCGACCGCCCCAGCTGTCAATGTGCATGCCGAGGGCGAAGAGCGTGATGTGGACGGCGGCCATCTGCTGGCCGGGCACGATCGTCACGTTCCAGTTGCCCGAGGCCGGAACCTCGGGCGGGAAGGGGCAGGTCTCAGGATCGAACGCCCAGCCTGCTGAGGCCCAGGTGCCGTGGTAACTCCGCGGACTGTCAGCGAGCGCGGCCGTGGGCAAGAGCGCCACCAGCGCGAGGGCCAGGGAGAGCGCGGCAAGTCGTGAACGCATGTGCACTGCCTCCTCGCCGGCCGCGCGTGGCGGCTGGCGTGCAAGCGGGTCCGCCGCCTGTCTCGGCGGCTCTCCGCGCCTAGGGGCGCCGGCCCATGCCAGCGCTGGCAGGGAGGTTCGCCCGGCAGTGTTCCCCGGCCGTTCCTCAGCGCACCATCGCCGGCACCAGCCCACCGGCCCACTCCTCGACCGACGTCAGGCGGATGCCGAACTCCGCGGCCAGTGGCCCCATGTCCACGGGCGAATCGAAGGCGTCCTGCATCGC
>JBJKRU010000343.1:0-2948 GCA_046704485.1 Candidatus Limnocylindrales bacterium
GGGCAGTATGGACGGCGATCCTGCCGCCGACCTGCTCGACCCGCTCGCGCATGGAGGCGAGGCCGAAGCCGCCCTCCATCGACCGCGCCACGGTCGAGGGGTCGAAGCCTACCCCATCGTCCTCGATGGTGATGGTGGTGACCGCGCCCACGCAGTCGAGGGCCACGGTCACGTGCTTGGCGCGCGAGTGCTTGCGCGTGTTCGTGAGCGCCTCCTGGACGACCCGGAGGAGCTGCACCTCGGCCCGCGGCGACAGCACGTTGCGGGTCTCCCCATTACAGCTCAGCGACGCCACGATCCCCGTCTGGCGGCTGTACTTCCGCAGGTACTCGCGCAGGGAGCCCTCTAGGCCCCCGTCCTCGCGCACCGTCTCCCGCAGGCCGAGGATGGCCTCCCGGACGTCGCGGTACGCCTCGTCCGCGGTCTCGGCGATGTCGGACAGCTCGGCCGCCATCAGGTGGCTCGCCTCGTCCTTGGCGCGCGTCTCGAGCGCCCGCAGCTGCAGGTGGATCACGCCGAGGACCTGGGCGAGGCTGTCATGGAGCTCGCGGGCGATGCGATCGCGCTCGGCGTGGATCGTCCACTGCTCCTCGGCCTCGTGGAGGCGGGCGGTGCGCACCGCGATCGACGCCATGTCTGCGAGCGCTCCGAGGAGGCTCTGCTCCTGGACCGTGAACACGCGCCCATTGCGCACGACGCACAGCTCGCCCAGCAGGCCGTCGGGTCCGCGCATCGGGCGCGCAGCCCAGGCGCGCTTGTCGTCGGCGGTCACCATGGGGCAATCGGCGTTGCGAGGGTGGTGGGCTCCCGCGCTCTCGTGCGCGATCAGGCAGGTGGTTCCGTTGTCCGCGAGCGCGACGCGGTCGCCTGACGGCGTCTCGCGATGGCCTGCGGCACTCGGGTCCGCGAGGCACACGATGGCGCGCTCGGCACCGAGCAGCTCGCGTGCATGCGCGGTGATGGTGTCGAGCACCTCCCCGAGGTCGTTCCGGCTCGTCAACTGGAGGGCGACCGCATACAGTGCCTCACGCTCTCGCTCGCGCCGGTGCAGGTCGCTGACCGTGAGACCCAGCTGGGCGGCGCCCGCGATCTCACCGGCGATGTCCGTGAAGGCGGCCTCGCTGATGTCGGGCTCGACCGGCGGGTGGAACACGAGGCGCACGTGCCCGATCCGCTCGACGCCGCGGATCAGCGGGATGTCGAGGATGCCCGTGTCCACCGACGCGCGGCGACCGTAGCGCGGGGCATCCGCCATCGGGTCAGGCGGCTCGTCGAGGATCGCGCCGACCCAGGCGAGGCCGGGCGCGAGGTCGGCCGGGCGGCGGATGGCGATCGGCTCGTCTGCCGAGGTGACCGTGACCTGGCCCGCCAGCGCGTCCGTCTGCGTGAGGAGTCGCTCGAGCGCCTGCTCGAGGAGGTTGGGGAGGGCCACGGTGCCGCGAACGGCCGAGCTCACCGCATGGGTGGCCGTGAGGTCGCGGTTGTGCGCCACCAGCTGGCGCTGGGCCCGGTCGAGGTACACGCCCACCACGAAGGCGAAGAGGAGGATCGCGCCCGCGATGATCATGAGGGCGGCGAGGCGGCTCTCGTCGGCCGTCAGCGTCTTGTCCAGGAACGTGTCGCGGAACACCTCAAGGAGGACCACGAACACAAGGGGGCCGACGACGGTCGCCCACTTGAACCGCGACAGATCACCGTCGGGACGCTGGCCGTTCACGGACGCGAATGTATCGTTCGATACATAGGCAGCCGCAGAGCCGAGTGGCCCGTGGAGCATTGGGTCAGAGGACCCTCAGGCGGCCCTCGCCAGTCAGATGCGCCCAGTCCGTGGTGCGCGGACGCACCACTCGCGGGGCAGGTTGGGAGCCGGCCACCGCTAGGGGTTCGTCACCGTCACCTTGTCCATCGCCACCGGCGAGGTGGCGATGTAGTCGGGGCTTCCCGAGTTCGGCATCGCCGCGATGGCGTCGACGGTACTCATCCCGGAGGTGACGTGTCCGATGATCTGGTAGTTGTCCGCGCCGGTGCCGCCGAGCGCGGACTCGGCGCTGTCGGACAGGACGATGAAGAACTGGGACGTCACCGAGTTGGGCTGGTCGGTCCGCGCCATGGCCACGGTCCCGCGCGTGTACTTCGCGGTGACGGGTTCGTCCTGGATGGTGTACGGTGCCCCGCCGAACCCCACGTAGTCCAGGTTCACGCTCGGCTCGCGCCCGAAGGTGCCGTCGCCACCCTGGAGCACGAAGTCGGGCACGATGCGGTGGAAGATCACGCCGTTGTAGTAGCCGCAGTCGGCCAGGGCGACGAAGTTGCCGACCGCGATCGGCGACAGGGCGCCCTCCAGCTTGATGACGATCTGCCCCTTGCTGGTGGAGATCGTGACCGTGCGAGTCTGGCCGGCGGGCAGCGCCGCTGGCTGCTTGGTGGGGCAGCCGGGCGGGTAGCTCGACTCCGGCGGGTGCGAGTCCATTGGCGCGGTGCTGGCCGACGGGACCACGGAGCCCACAGGAGGGATGGTGGGTTGGCTGGCGATTGCCGAGCACCCCGCGACCAGCAGCAGGACGATGGCGTGTGGCCAGGCGCGCGCGAGAGTGTGGCGGGTCATCAGGGTCGGGTGCGTCATTTGCTTCAGTTCGGGAGCGCCACGAGGATAGTCCCGTGGTGCGTCGGGCCGCCGTCCCCCAGTCGGTACAGGGGGCATGTGCAGCGAGATGGCGAGCCATCGGGCTGCGCTGCTGGACCAGCGCCTCTGGCTATGCGTCGGGCTACGCGCCGCGGCCCACGCCGTGGACGCCGCCTTCGGGCTGCGCGCCCTCGGCCCACGCCGTGGACGCCCTGCCTGCGCGCTGCGCGTCTCGGCCCACGCCGTGGACGCCGCCTTCGGGCTGCGCCGGGCTCCCTGCCTTCGGGCCACGCCGTGGACGCCGCCTTCGGGCTGCGCCGGGCTC
>JBJKRU010000344.1:0-2618 GCA_046704485.1 Candidatus Limnocylindrales bacterium
GCTTGAGGCCACGCTCCTCGAAGCGGGTCAGCACGCGCCCGACAAGCAGGCGCTGGACGCCATCGGGCTTGACGAGGAGGAGGGTGCGCTGGAGATCCGCCATTGGCTGCGTTGCCTCTCGTGTGGCGCGGGCCGGGGCCTGCCGTCTTCGTCTGTCGGGGACGACCGCCGGTGCCGACTCGACTGGCCCGGCGGGGGGGAAGAGGATAGCGTGCCCGACCGACACCGCGGACCAAGCTGCCGCAACCGGGCCGGCGGCCTCAGGTCGGCGGACTCCATGCGGCGCGGCACTCTCCGGAAGGCCGAGGTCAGGACCGCTCCTCCTCGGCGATGACCGGGTCGACATCGAACAGCCCTGGACTGCGAACCGGCGGCGGGCTGGCGACGGCTGCTGACGATCGGCCGCGCGCCCGCTCGAACGCGTCGAGCGCCTCCCTCTCGCGGCCGAGCAGACGGAGCGCGTCCCCGCGCACGAGGGCGAGCAGCGGCTGGTCGTCGCGCCCGGCGACCGCCCGAGCCACGTCCGCGGCGAAGGCCGGCTCGAGGCGGATCGCCACGCTGAGGAGGAGCGCCGCGCGGCTGGCGTCTCCCCTCGCCAGGGCCGCCCGTCCACCCGCGAACGCTTCGGCGGCGGTCGAGGGGGCGCCGTCGGCAACGGTGGCCGACCCGCGACCGCGCGGGCGCGGCTCGGCGACGGCCGTCGAGCTCGCGGCTGGCCAGACCACCGAGCGGGGCATGCCCGCGAACAGCGCGTCGAGCGGCCCATCGGCGACCTCGAGCGCCCGCGTCGAGAGTCGGCGCGCCTCTCCCGGCCGACCGGCGGCCGCGATCGCCTCGGCAGCGATGACCAGAGCGAGGGGCGACTCGGCACCCCGCACGAGGAGCGCATTGGCGGCGTCGCCGGCACCCGGCAGGTCTCCGGTTCGCCAGCGGACCTCGGCGAGGTCCAGGAGCGCCTCCTCGTCGAGCCGACCGCGTCCAGCCAGCGACTCGAGCTCGGCGCGGGCGAGGGCGTGCTGACCGGTCCGCAGGTGCAATCCGGCGATACGGAGCGCCTCCGGCCGTCCCTCGACTTGCGCTTCGGATCCGAGGTCGGCTCGGAAGTCGAGGCGGAGCGGTGCCGTCGCTGCCTGCGCTGCCAGAGAACTCCGGGCGCGCGCCGCCCGACGGGTGGTCGACACGGGTTCGGCCACGAGGTCGGTCGGCCCCTCGCCGCCCGACGAGACGGCGAGACCATCCGCCATCGCGCCGCCTTCACCCTCGGGTTCCGGCGCAGCCTCGGGGTCAGCCGGCACGGCGGCTCCGTCGGCGCGGGCTTCGTCCTGCAGGCCCGCGTCGTCGACGGGCGCGGCGTCGTCCAGGGGATGCTCACCGCCGGGCGCATCGGACTCGAGCCGGAGCCCCGCGTCGTCGACGGGCGCGGCGTCGTTCCGTACCAGCTCCCGGTCGAACTCCATGGCGGGCTCGCCATCCGCGTCGCCGCTCGGTCGAGGAGGCTGCATCACGCCAGCCGCAGGTGCTTCTCGACGCCGCGCAGGTAGCGGCCAGGTGCAACCACCGCCATCCGGAGGGCGTCCTCCCGGACGATCTCGCGCGCGACGCGCAGGATCCCCTCCGAGGTCACCGCCTCCACGGCGGCAAGCGCCTCGTCGAGCGTGTACACCCGGTCGTGGAGTGCCTCCTGGCCGCCGAGCCACGACGCCAGGTGGCGTGTGTCGTCCATGCGCAGCTCGAGGCCACCCGCGAGGTAGGCCTTGGCCTTCGCGAGCTCCTCCGCCGGGACGGGCTCGCACGCCATGCGGCCCAGTTCGAACAGGATCGCCTCGATCGCCGCGGGGAGCTCCGCGGGGTCGACGCCCGCGGAGACCTCGAGCGCCCCAGCGTCGGCGTACTCCACCACCCCGGAGCTCACGTCGTAGGCGAGGCCCTTCTCCTCTCGCACGCCCAGGAACAGGCGGCTCGACATGCCGTCGCCCAGGACCGCGTTGAGGAGAGACATCTCCCAGGCGTCCGGGTGGTCGCGCCGCAGTGCCGGGAGCCCGATCGCCAGCTGCGCCTGCGCGGTGTCGCGGCGCGCCGTGAGCACGCGCTCGCCGGCGGGCAGGCCGGGCGCCGGCTCGAAGCCGCCGATCGCGCCGTTGCCGGTGCCGAAGGCGTCGGCCGCCAGCGTGACCGCCTCGTCGTGCTCGAGGTCGCCCGCGACGGCCACGACGACGTTGCCCGGGCGGTACCGGGACGACCAGAACGTGTGGATTGCCGAGGCTGGCAGCGCCCGGACCTCCTCCTCCTCGCCGCAGATCTCGCGGCCGAGGGCGCCCGGACCGAACATCGCCTGGCTGATGAGCTGCTGGCAGTACTCGGCGGGATCGTCGCGGTAGGAGCGAACCTCCTCCACGATCACCGCGCGCTCGGACTCGATGTCCGCATCGGAGAGCGTGGGACGGGTGACCAGCTCGCCGACCACGCGCATCGCGGTCTGGGCGCGGCGGCGCGGCACTCGCGCCCAGTAGACGGTGGACTCGCGGTCGGTGGCCGCGTTCGCCGAGCCGCCGACCCCCTCGACCGCCTCGGAGATCGCCCGGCTGGTTGGATACGCCGCCGTCCCCTTGAACGTGAGG
>JBJKRU010000345.1:0-6832 GCA_046704485.1 Candidatus Limnocylindrales bacterium
CGGCAGAGGCTCCGGCCGCGGCGGCAGAGGCGGCGGGGCCGTCCGCGGCGTTGGCCCCCACGACACCGACCCGCCCCAGCTCCTCGACCCGTGCCAGCCGCCCGTCGCCGTGCTCGCCCTTCCCGTCGGTCCGGATCCGCCCGCCGCGCGCGTGGTTCAGCTGGCCCATCGGATCGGTGAGGCCGAGCGCGGTGGTGTCCGGCGTGGCCGGAGCAGGCATACGCCGCCCCTCCTCGTCGGGCCGGGCGAAGAACTGGGCAAACCCGCCCTCGGCCTCGAGGTCTCGCCTGACCATGACGCTGTCGTACGTCTCGAGCGCCTTCGCCACCCGATCCACCAGCGGCTGCGGGAACCCCAGCGCGTGCCCCACCTCGCGCACAGCCGAGCGCGCCCGGTACGTCACCAGGTTGCAGACCATCCCCGTGTGCTCCGGCCCGTACTTGCGGTACACGTACTGGATCACCTCCTCCCGCCGCTCGGACGAGAAGTCGATGTCCACGTCGGGGTACGCGGTCCGGCCCTCGTTGATGAACCGCTCGAACAGCAGCTCGTGGCGGATGGGGTCCACGCGGGTGATCCCCAGCACGTACGCCACGATGGAGTCCGCCGCGCTGCCCCGCCCCTGTGCCGGGATCCGCCGCTGCTTCGCGAACTCCATCAGGTCCCAGCAGATGAGGAAGAACTCGGCGAGGCCTGTCTTCTCGATGACGTCGAGCTCGTGCGCGAGCTGGCGCATCACGGCAGGCGTGAACGGGTGGTACCGGCGGCGGGCGCCCTCCCAGCACAGCCCTGACAGGCGGCTGAACGGCGTCTCGCCGCGAGGCACCTCGAAGCCGGGGAAGCGGTAGCGCTCGAAGGTCAGCTCCACGCGGCAGGCGGCGGCGATGTCGACCGAGTTGGCGATGCCCTCGCGCCAGGTGCGCGCGAGCACAGGGTCGGCGGCGGCGGTCGCAGGGTCGCCCGGGGGCAGCGCCAGCAGCTCGTCGCCGCCCTTGAGGTACGACTCGCCGTCAGGCCGGCGCAGGTCCCGCAGGTCGGCCAGCGACCGGCCGTGGCGGATCGCGGTCAGCACGTCCTGGAGCTCACGACCCTCCGGTCGAGCGTAGTGGACGTCGTTGGTGACCACCGTGGGCAGCCCCAGCTCCGCGGCCAGGCGCGCGGTCTCGGACGCCAGCCAGTCGTCGTCGGGGAGCAGGTGGTGCGAGAGCTCAAGGACGAAGCCGGCCGAGGCCGCCGAGGCGGGCGAATCCGATGCTGTCGGGCTCGAGCCGAACAGCCGTGCGTACCGCTCCGCCGCTGCGCACGCCCCCTCCCGGTCGCCGGCCCGCAGGCGTCGCGCGATCTCCCCGTGCCGACACCCGGACAGCGCGATCAGCCCCTCGGCGTTGGCCGCCAGCAGCTCGTGGGTGAACCTCGGCACCGCCTTGGTCCCGGCGAGGTTCGCCCGCGACACCAGCCGGCACAGGCTCCGCCAGCCCGTCGCGTCGCGCGCAAGCAGCACCAGATGCGGGCCCCGCTCCGCCTCGCCGATCCCTCGGTGGTCCTCCTTACGGACCTCGCGGTGGCCAGGCAGGCGGGCACGCTCCGGACGGGGCCGCACCGGCCGGCCCTCCACCACCCGCGGCGGCTCCGCCACGGTCGCCGACCGTCGCCTCCCCGGCCGCCACGCACGGCGCCCCGGCACCGCGATCCCGCCCGGGTCCGGCACGGCCGCATCCAGCAACTCGATCTCGATGCCCACGACCGGCCGGATCCCGGCGGCCTCGGCCGCACCTGTGAACCGGACCGCGCCATAGAGCCCCTGATGGTCGGTGACCGCCAGCCCGGCGAGCCCCAGCTCAGCCGCCCGCTCCACCAGGTCGTCAGGTGCCGACGCCCCGTCGAGGAACGAGAAGTGGGTGTGGCAGTGCAGCTCGGCGAAGGGGATGGCGGCCATGTGATCGGTCTTCGGTGGAGCTCGATAATAGAACATATGTTCAACTTCAAGCAAGGTCAAAGGCCTCTGGCGATCGCCAAGGCCACCCCGGAGGATCGCTCGAGCGGTCATCCCCCACCGTCGCGATGGCCCAAGGAGGCGTGCCGTGGAGCACGAGGTTCATGTCGTCGAGCGGCCTGCCCTGCGGGTCGTCGCGAAGCGCCTGCCCGTCCCTATCGAGTCAATCGGCCCAACGCTTGCGCAGGCGTTCGGCGAGGTCTACGCGGCGATCGGCGCCGCGGGGGCGGAGGCCGCCGGACCTCCGTTCGTCATCTACCACTCGATGCCCGTGCCCGGCGAACCCCTGGACATCGAGATCTGCGCGCCGGTGGGCCGCCCGCTGGAGGCCCCCGCACCGTGGCGCTTCGTCGAGCTTCCGGGAGGGGCCTTCGCCAGCCGCATGCACGTCGGGCCCTACGAGACGGTGGGCTCGACCTACGACTTGCTCTCGGCCTGGATCAGCGAGCACGGGCTCGAGGTCGCGGGACCGCCCCGGGAGGCATACCTGAGCCCGCCTTCGACGCCGCCCGAGCAGACGCAGACGATCGTCGAGTTCCCGGTCTCGCGAGTGGAATCGAGGGTCGGCTGACGCCGCGGGTGTGAACCCGCCGGGGCAACGCTGGCCGCCTGGCCACAACGAGCGGCGGTCCAGACGTGCCGCGTCCCGGTGCTACCTGGGGCGCGATCCCTGATCCTCGCCGACCTCCCTGACCTTGAGCCCCAGGTGCGCAGCCAGCAGCGGCGCGATGTCCACGAGCTGGCCCGGGGTGATCACCGCGCCACGCAGCCCGTCGACGCCCTTGACCGCCCCGATCGTCGCGCGGGTGAAGTCTGCGGCGGACAGGCGCGCACCCGTCACATCGAGGAGCTCGACCTCGCACCCCTCGAACGAGAGGTCGCGGCCCTCGGCGGCGCCCAGGTCCAGCTCGCCGATAGCGCACCCGTCGAAGGCCACGCCGCGGAGCCTGGCGCCGGAGAGATCCACGAGGTCGAGCCGGCCGCCACGCACCCGCACCGAGGACAGGGACGCCCCCGCGAGCAGCAGCGCGCCGACGCGGCGCACCGAGACCAGCGTGTCGCGCCACGTCGAATCCGCCGCGTCAACGCTGGTGGCGTGGATCTCGTCCAGCCAGCACTCGGAGAGGCGCGCCCGGCGCATCCTGACCCCGTCCATTCCGCAGCGCTCGAGGCGACAGCCGAAGAACGTCGCGTCATCGGCGATCTGGCCCGCGAAGTCGAGGACCGGGAAGTGCACGGAGTCGTAGTCGGCGTGGGCTGTCAGGCCGCCCCCCGCGAAGGGCGCGATGCCTGTGGGCATCTGCACCTCCCGCGGAGCCTGGGCCCGTCCTCCCGGCCGCGCCATGTCATGCGCTCCGGATCACGACGTCCGCGAGCGAGTCGAGCAGCAGGTCGGCACCGGCGGCGACCAGCCGCTCACCCACGCCGTCCCGGTCGGGCACACCCACGACGAACATGCCGGCGGCGTGCGCGGCCATGACGCCCACCGGCGAGTCCTCGAACGCGATTGCGTGGGCAGGATCGGTGCCCAGCAGCCGACAGCCCTCGCGGAACACGGTGGGGTCAGGCTTGCCCGCGCCCAGGTCCGCCCCGGACGAGACGATCTCGAACGCGTCGAGCAGGCCGACGCCCATGAGCGCCAGCTCGACCAAAGGGGTGGTGGTGGACGTGGCCACACCGAGCCGGACCTTTCCAACGAGGCCCCGGACCAGGGCGGCGGCCCCTTCGTGGAGCGGCGCGCCGGCCGCGTAGCGCGCACGCATCAGGTCCATCAGCTCGGCGTGGAGCTGATCTGTGGTGACGTCCGGCAGCCGCCTCGCGTAGACGCGGACCGAGTCAGCGAGGGCGCGCCCGTGGGTCGCCTGGCGGTCCTCGTGAGTCAGTCGGTCGCCGTGGCGCTCGAGCAGCTCGGCCTCGGCGCTGAGCCACAGGGGCTCCGAGTCGAGCAGGAGGCCGTCCATGTCGAACAGGACGGCGCGGAAGCGGCCCGGCAGCACGAGGGAACTCACGAGCGTGGATTGTACGGGCCGAACCCCGGCGTCGGGCGGGGCGCCCATCGCGCCACGAAACCCGGCGCCGGGCCGTCTCAGCCGCGTGATCGCAGGACTCCGCCGCAATGCGACCAGCCGCGCTGCCGTTGACCTCCTCCTTCGAGCGGTCGCCATCGGGGCCTTGGCTGTCCTCATCTTCGTCGTCCTCCCCGCATTGATCGCCGGCGCCGCCTGACGGGCGCGCGGACGGCACGGTCACCTCGTGGCGGCGGCCGCAGGCGATGGCAGCCGCCGACCTGACGCCGCCGGCGCTCAGCAGCCCCGGCGGGTCAACGCCAGGACCCCGCCGATGCTCGGCGGGGTCCTCGATTCCCGGCAGTTCCTTGGCCGCCAGCGGCGGGATGGACGATGATCACGGTACGCAACGTGGCCGACGACCCGGTGATGGCCGCTGACGAGCAGAGGAGCAAGGTCGATGGAACTCAAGCAGCGCGACGTCATCGGGGCTGGGGCACTGGTCGTGGTGCTCGTCGTGCTCCTCGTGCTCCTGATCGTCGCGTCGTTGCCCCACTAGCCTCGGCCTCGCAGCGAGCGTGCCAGGGCCAGAGCGCGCCAGCGTCACAGCCAGAGCGCGCCAGCGCCACAGTCTGCCCAGGCGCGGCGTCTGACATTCGGCGACCGGCCCGGAGCCGGCCAAGCGGTAGTCAGGGGTGGTGCCGGTGCAGACGAGTCGACGGCGGGACTTGGGTGCGCTCTCTCTGGTCCTCGGGGTGCTGCTCGTGCTGCTCGTCACCTCGATTGCGCTCGGGTCGCCGGCTCTCAGCTGACGGCCCGTCCGGCGTCCCGGGTCGCTGACGCGACTCGGCCCACGACCGGCGCACCCCCGACGACCGCTCGGTCAGCCCGAGCCGGCCGCCGCCACTTCCCCGCTGAGCGCCTCGTCGGCCCCATCACGATGACGTGGGTCCGCGGGCTGTCTATGACAGGGCCGCACCAAGGAGCCCAGCGTGCGCGGCGGCCGGCCCTCGACCGGCCCTCAGGCATGCGCCCGCTCCTCGAGGCGCCGCCGGTCCACGGTCTCGAGCTGGAATGTGCTGTGCTCGATGTCGAAGTCGTCCGACAGGCAGGTCGCGAGGGCCTCGAGCACGGTTGGCGCCTCAGCGTCGGGCTCCAGGACGACGTGCGCTGAGACCACGTTCATCCCCGACGTGATGGTCCAAGCGTGGAGGTCGTGGCAGTCGAGGACGCCAGGGGCGCCCAGGACGTGCTCGCGCACCATCTCCATGTCCACGCCGGACGGCGCGCCCTCGAGCAGGACGTTGGCCGCGTCGCGCATGAGGCTCAGGGTCCGCGGCAGGATCAGCAGCCCGATCGCGATCGACGCCACGACGTCGGCCCAGGTCCAGCCCGTGACCGTGATCACCGCGGCGGCGGCGAGCACTGCGGCCGAGCCCGCGAGGTCGCCCAGGACCTCGAGGTAGGCGGCCCGCAGGTTGATGCTCTCGGACTTGGCGCCGCGAAGCACCAAGAGCGAGGTGCCGTTGGCGACGAGGCCGGCCGCCGCGAACGCGAGCATCGCCCCCGACGCGATCTGGGGCGGCTCCTCCAGGCGCCGCACGGCCTCGACCAGCACCACAGCCCCGATCAGCAACAGCAGACCCGCGTTCGCCGCCGCGGCCAGGACCTCGAGCCGGCGGTAGCCGAAGGTCCGCGCGCTCGTGGCCGGGCGACGCCCCAGCTCGATCGCGACCAGCGCGAGCGCCATGCCGCCAACGTCCGTGAGGACGTGCCCAGCGTCGGCGAGAAGCGCCAGGCTGTTGGCGATCGCAGCTCCCGCAACCTCGATGGCGAGGACCGCCGCGGAGAGAGCGAGCGCAACCACCAGCCGTCCCCGGTGCCGGGCGGCGGCGCTCACGTGATCGTGGGCCATCTACGCGTGGGCCTCGGCAGCGTGCGCGGCTGCGCCGAGGACGAGTTTCCGGAGGTGGTCGTCCACCAAGCGGTAGTAGGCGACCCGGCCCACCTTGCGGCGCTCGACCGCACGGCGCTCCCTCAGGAGGCGGAGCTGGTGGGACAGCGCGGACACGGTCATGCCGGTGACGAGGGCGATGTCGCAGACGCAGAGCTCCTGGCCGCTCACCGCGAGGAGGTGGAGCACCCGGGCGCGCGAGGGGTCGGCGAGCGTGGCGAACAGGTCCGCGACGGCACCAGCCCCACCTGCCCCGAGCGAGCGGCCCAGGAGCGGCCCCACGGCCTCAGGGTGGATGCACGAGATCGAGCACGCCTCGGCGTCGATCTCCGAAGCGTAGAACAGTTGAGCCATCGTTCAAGTATCATACGGCGGCTGGAGCGGCGCAAGGCCGCGGGGATGCGAACCTCAGTCGTACAGCCGCTCGAGGTGCCATGTGCCGGCCCGGCGGTCCAAGTACACCAGCGCGAGCCAGTTGCGGCCGACCACCTTGAAGTAGTCGCGGGCGATGGGCTCGCGCCACCAGGACTCCTCCACGCGCCAGCGGTTGCAGACCTCGACCGGCTCGCGGCGCCCGTTCCAGCGGATGGCGACGAGGTGGCCCGTGTCGTCGAGCTCCGCGTCCACGACGGGGTGCTCCCGCAGCAGGCGGGTCATCGGGGGATCTCCCGCCCCGTTGACCTGCCCAGGGCGCTGGCGCCGTACCCGGCCGCCACCGTGGGCGTGGCGGCCCGCCCGGGCACATCGTCTCGCGAGTCGAACCGGCCCGTCACCTCGGCGCCCGCCACCGGCCGCCACGCCCAGCGCCAGTCGGCCAGCGGGGCGTCCGCATCGACCACCTCCACGCGCCCGACGCGGTCGGCGCCGAACGCAATCGCC
>JBJKRU010000346.1:0-11291 GCA_046704485.1 Candidatus Limnocylindrales bacterium
ACCCTCAGCTACGGCGAGGTGGCGCGGCGAGCCGGACGGCCGGGCGCGGCGCAGGCGACGGGCGGCGCCGTCGGGCGCAACCCGCTGGGCCTCGTGATCCCCTGCCACCGGGTCATCGCTGCCGACGGCACGCTGGGCGGCTACGGCGCGGCCGCCTGGGGCGGCGTGGAAGCCGCGCTGACCCTCAAGGCCGCACTTCTCGAGCTCGAGGGCGTGCATATCGAGCGCTGAGTCGGCCCCCTGTCCCAGTCCGTGGCAAGGCCGTCGATTCCACCTTCCGCGCTCAGGCTGCGGCTGTCACAATCCCGCCCGTGAGCGACACCGCGTCCCATCACCCGGCGACCTCATCGACAGCGGTCTTCCGCAAGCCCGACTTCGCGCTGCTCTGGATTGCCCAGCTGGTGTCCACGGCCGGCTCCTCGCTGACCGACCTGGCCGCCGGCATCCTCGTCTACGAGCGGACCGGTTCGACGTTCCTCGTGGGGGCCACGCTGATGTCCGCCGCGATCCCGACCATCCTGATCGGGATCGTCGCCGGCGTGTTCGTCGACCGCTGGGACAAGCGGCGCGTCATGGCCGTCACGAGCATGCTGCAGGCGGCCACCGTCGTGCTCATCCCGTTCCTGGTGGGCATCCACATCGCGTTCCTGTTCGTCGCGCTCCTGGTGAACTCGGGCCTGCGCCAGTTCTTCGACCCCGCCTACCAGAGTGTGATCCCGGAGATCGCGACGGACGAGGAGCTGGCCGCTGCGAACGCCTACCTCTCGATCGCATCCTTCGGGTCGACGGCCGTCGGGTTCGCCGGGGCCGGCCTGCTCGCGTCGGCCTTGTCGGTGGACTGGGCGTTCTGGATCGACGCGGCGACGTTCGTGTTCGCGGCAGGGTGCATCGTGCTGCTCCGCGTCAGGATCCCCACGCAGGCTTCAGAGGAGCCCACGTCCGTCCGCGTCGTGGCCGCCAACATGCGCGTCGGGCTGGAGACGATCTGGCGCACGCCGACCCTGCGCTCGCTGCTCGCCGTGGGCGTGCCAGGCTTCTTCGCCATCGGGCTCTGGAACGTCCTGCTGCTCCCGATGGCGATCAGGGAGCTGCACGCGACGGAGTTCCAGTACGGGCTCCAGGAGGGACTGACGTCGATCGGCTTCGTCATCGGCAGCCTCCTGATGGCGCGCTGGAGCGAGCGGATGCCGACCGGGCTCTGGGTGTTCGTCGGCGGAGTCGGCATGGGATTGTCCGGCCTCGGCTATGCCGTGTCGCCGACGATCCGCATCGCGATCTTCTTCGCGGTCCTGTCCGGGGCCCTCAACTCGCCGATGTCCGTCGCCCGCCAGACCCTCCTCCAGCGGAACACGCCGCGGGAGCTGCGGGGGCGCGTCTTCGCCGCGTTGTTCACCATGCGCGACGTCGTCTTCCTGGTGGGCATGGGCTCGGCCGGGCTCGCCGACATCATCGACGTCAGGGTGCTGCTCGCCGCGTCATCGGTGATCCTCGTCGGGGTGGGTCTCGTGTCGCTCGTGGCGCCCGGGATCGGGCGGCCGGCAGCCGAGTGGCGGCGCGGGCTGGCGGCCCTCCGGGCGGCCGAGGCCGTCGAGCAGGCCGCGGAGGGCGGCGCTCCGCTCGCGCGACCGGCTGCCCCCGCCGACCTCGTCCGCCTGGTGCACAGCATGCCGACGCTCGCCCGGCTGTCCCGGGCCCAGAGAAGGTCGCTCCTGGCCCATGCGACCGTCCGCGACGTGCCCGCGCACACCCGCCTCGTGACCCGCGGCGAGGTGGCGACCACCGCCGCATTCATCATGTCCGGCCAGGCCGCTGCTGGGATCGAGGAGGCGGACGGGTACCGCGTGCTCTCTGTCATGGGGCCCGGGGACGTGTTCGGCGAGATCGCGGCGCTGACCGGCAGCCCGCGCACCGCCGACGTGGTCGCTGTCGAGCCGACCACGATCATGGAGGTGCCTGGCGAGGCGCTTCGCGAGATGATGGTCGTGCCCGAGATCAACCGGCTGCTGCTGGCGACCCTGCGCGAGCGCCTGCTCCGGACCGACCAGACGGACCTGCCGAGGATCGCGAGCCTCGACCAGGCGTCCCTGCGCGACCTGCGCACGGTGGTGCCGATCGGGGCAGAGGCCGTGTAGCGAGGGTCGGCGGGCGTCGCTGCCGACCGACGGCGTCAGCCCCGCGGCACCGGGCGCATCGGGTACACGCCCACCACGATGGGCGCACCCGGGTCCAGGCTCAGCTCGAATCCGACGTCGCCGCTGTTGAGGAGCTCGCCCAGCATGCGGCCCTCGGTCGCGGGCAGGCCGATGAAGATGGTCCCGTCCGCCGTGCGCACCGGCGTGACGTCGTCGTCGCCGCCCGGGATGCCGAAGCGGCGGCGCAGCTCGTGCATCGGGATCCACGGCCGGCTCTTGATGAACCGGCGGAGTTGGGCCTGCGTGCACGAGATGCGAGCCATCTCGCCGGGGGTCGCCACGGTCGAAGGAGCCTGCCCGGACGCGATCGGCGGGGCGGCCTCTCCGCCGTCGCGGGAGCGTTCGGCATCCTCGCGGGCAGCGCCGGGTTCGCGGGCGGCGCCCGGCAGCTCCCGATCGGCCTGGGCGGTAGCGGCAGGAGCGGAAGGCGCAGCGTGACGCTCGGCGGGCGACGAGTCGCTGGCCATGGCCGACGGTTGAGGCCGGCCGTGCCGACTGCGCCGGCTCACCGGCGCGCGATCCGGGGGGGTTGCCCCCGCGTTGACATGGCGGTCATTGTGGGCTCGTGTCGGGCGGTCGAGGACTGCGACCGGTTCCGCGATCATACCCCCGGCGACACGGGGAGGGCTGGCTCCGATCCGTCGTCAGCCGCCGCGCGGTCGTCAGCCGCGAACCACCAGCAGCTCGCGCGTCAGCTCGTTGAGGACGATCGGCCCGTCGTCGCCGCACACCACGATGTCCTCGATCCGGGCGCCGAAACGCCCCTCGAGGTAGATGCCCGGCTCGATGCTGAAGGCGTTCGCCTCCCCGAGCGGATCCGCGTTGCCGGCCACGATGTACGGGTCCTCGTGCCCCTCGAGACCGATGCCGTGACCGGTTCGGTGGATGAAGTTGGGCCCGAATCCAGCCGCCGCGATCATGTCGCGCGCTGCGGCATCCACAGCCTCCGCCGCAACACCGGGGCGGACGGCCGCGGTGGCGGCGGCCTGGGCACGACGCAGGACCGAGTACAGGCGCGTGAAGTCGGGGTGGGGTCCGAGCACAGGGTCGCCGCCGTCGACCCAGACCGTCCGGGTGATGTCCGAGCCGTACCCGCCACGCATCCCCCCGATGTCGATGACCACGGGTTCGCCGGCCCGGATGACCCGCTCGCCGGCCTCGTGGTGAGGGGAGGCGGAGTTGGGGCCGGACGCGACGATCCAGAACTCGGCGTGGTCATGCCCTTCCGCCACGAGGCGGTCGCGCACCTCGCGGGCGACATCCGCCTCCGTGCGCCCGACGAGCCGCCCTCGCGTGATCTGCGCGACCACGCGGTCAGCCGCCTGGGCAGCCTCGCGCAGCCGCGCGATCTCGTCGGCGTCCTTGCGCATGCGCAGGCCGCGCAGCACGGACGAGGTGAGGCCGAAGCGGACGCCGGGCAGGACGCGCTGGAGGCCCAGGACGAAGGCCGCGCGCAAGCCGTCCGACACTGCCACGGCCTTGAGGGCCGAGCCGCCGCTCGTCGCCGCGACCAGCAGGGAGGCGACCAGCAGCATCGGGTCATCGGTCTCCTCCCAGGTGGCAACGCGGACGGCGCTCGTCGTCGCGGCCGGGCAGGATCGGGCGGGCGTCGCCTCGAGCCGCGGCGCGATGAGCGTCATCTCCGACCCGGCCGCCGTCGGCACCACCAGCAGCGTGAGCCGCTCCAGGGGCATCGCGGCATACCCGGCGAGATAGCGCAGGTCGGCGCCGACGCCGACGAGCAGGGCGTCCAGGCCTTCGGCCGCCCCGGCCAGCCTCGCCCGCTCCAGCCGCTGGGCGAACCGCGACGCCGGGATCGAGACGCCGGTCACTCGCCCGCCGACCCGCGCAGCGCGGCGACCCAGGCGCCCAAGTCCCGGTCGCCATGGTCGAACAGCGCGCGATAGGCGTACACCCTTGCCGCGCCCGCCTCGAGCGCCGCTCGACGCTCGGCCACGTCATCGTGCTGGCCAACGGCAACGGTGGGGACATCGGCGGTGACCGCGGTCGCCACCGCGGCGATGCCGTCGTACGAGCGGGCGGTGAGGTCCACCACGCACCCGTCGAGCGTGGACACCGCCGCGCGCAGCAGGGCGGGGGACGAGACGCGGACCGGCTCGCCGCCAGCCCGCCGGACCATCTCAGCCAGGCGCGTCGCCCAGATCAGGTCCTCCGCGAGGACGGCGACCCGGGGGCCGGACCCGGCCGGGCGCGGGGTCACCCCAGCGAGTGGACGAGGTGCCGGAAGACGTCGGCAGCAGACACCACGCCGAGGGGCCGCCCGTCCTCCACGATCGGGATGTGGCGGAACTCGCCGACGGCCATCTTGTGGATCGCCACGGCGAGCGTGTCGTCATGCCGCAGGACCACGGGGTCCGGCGTCATGAAGTCACGGACCTTGTACATGCCGAGCCGTTTGTCGGTGGCCTTCACCACCGCGTCACGGTCGGTGAAGATCCCCACCAACTGCTCGCCCTCGACGACCAGCAGGCAGTCGCCACCGGAGGCGTGCATCTGCCGGATGGCGTCGGCGACGGGCACGGACGGCGCCACGATGACGGGCGACCCGATGCCCAGGCCGTCGAGGTGCTCTCCCAGCACGGTGTCCTGGTAGTCGAGCGCCGGCTGAGGGGTGTCGGCCCGGGCGAGGTCCGCCCCGCAGTTCGAGCAGCGGTCCTCACCCTCGAAGTTGTCGAAACGGCAGACGGGGCAAAGCATGGGGTCACTCCACCGTCCAGGTCTCGCCAGCGAGCAGCGCTGCGGCGAGGTCCCCGGGGCCGGACTTGGCGATCGCCTGCACGATCTGCGGATCGAGCAGGTGGGTGTAGGTGGGCCTGTCCTGCTGGCGCTGGATGCCCACCGGCACGGGGAACTCCGGCCAGAACATCCGCGACAGGATCAGGGCGAGGTACGGATCCTCGGCGTACTGGTCGTGGACCACGAGGTCGGCCTCGGTGACGCCGTCCTCGCCGATGGTGACCACCTCGGGATGCAGGCCCCGCAGGCGGATGCCCTTGTCGCGCTCCTTGCCGAAGATGAGCGGCTTGCCGTGCTCGAGGACGAGCATCCGGTCGTCGCGGACGTCACGCTCGGTGAACACGCGCCACGCGCCGTCGTTGAAGATGTTGCAGTTCTGCAGGACCTCGACGAACGACGCGCCGCGGTGGCGACCCGCCGCCTCGAGCGTCTGCTGCATGTGCTCCGTGTGGGTGTCCACGGTCCGGGCGACGAAGGTCGCCTCGGCGGCGAGCGCCAGCGTGAGCGGCATCACGGGCCGGTCCACGGAGCCCATGGGGGTGGACTTGGTCCGCTTGCCGAACTCGGACGTGGGCGAGGTCTGGCCCTTGGTCAACCCGTAGATCCGGTTGTTGTGCATGACCATCGTGAAGTCCAGGTTCCGGCGCATCGAGTGCAGGAAGTGGTTGCCGCCGATGGACAGCGCGTCACCGTCGCCAGTGGCCACCCAGACCATGAGCTCCGGGCGGGCGATCTTGAGGCCGGTCGCGAGCGTGGGCGCGCGGCCGTGGATCGAGTGGAAGCCGTACGTGTTCATGTAGTACGGCAGCCGGCCGGAGCACCCGATGCCGGAGATGAAGACGATGTTCTCCTTCGGCACGCCGAAGTCGGGCATCACCTTCTGGGTCTGGGCCAGGATGGAGTAGTCCCCGCAACCGGGGCACCACCGGACCTCCTGCTCAGCCACGAAGTCCTTGCGCGTGAGCTTGGGTGAGTCGGCGGGGGTCAGCATGTCGGTCATCGCATCAGCTCCGCTCGGCGAGGATGCGGTCGGCCTCGTCGACGATCTCCGAGATCCGGAACGGCTTGCCGCGGACCCGCCCGTAGGCGAGCGCGTCCACGAGGTACGTGCCTCGGATCACGAACCACAGCTGGCCCAGGTTGAGCTCGGGGACCAGCACAGTCTTGTAGCTGCGCAGCACGTCCCCGGTGTTCTTCGGGAACGGGAACAGGTGTCGCAGGTGGGCGTGGGCGACGGACTTGCCCTGCGCCTGGAGGCGCTCGGTGGCGCTTCGCAGGGCGCCGTACGTGGAGCCCCAGCCCAGGATCAGCAGGTCGCCGCGCTCGGGCCCGAAGACCTCGAGGTCCGCGATGTCCTTGGCGATGCCGGCGACCTTGTCGCGGCGGAACACGGTCATCCTGTGGTGGTTGTCGGCGTCGTAGCTCACGGTGCCCAGGCCGTCGAGCTTCTCGAGGCCGCCGATGCGGTGCTCGAGGCCCGGCGTGCCGGGGACGGCCCACGGGCGCGACAGCGTCTCCGGGTCGCGTCCGTAGGGCAGGAACGTGCCCTCGCCCTTGACCGCGTCGGGGACTGAGATGTCGGGCAGCTCGTCCGGCGACGGGACGCGCCAGGGCTCGGCCCCGTTGCCGACGAATGCGTCGGAGAGGTACACCACCGGGGTCATGTACTTGAGCGCGAGGCGCGACGCCTCGATCGCCATCGAGAAGCACTCGCCGGGCGTGGCGGGGGCAACCACGGGCATCGGCGCCTCGCCGTTCCGCCCGAAGATCGCCTGGAACAGGTCCGCCTGCTCGACCTTGGTGGGCAGCCCGGTGGACGGTCCGGCCCGCTGCACGTTCACGATGACGACGGGCAGCTCGGTCATCACGGCCAGGCCCATCGCCTCGGTCTTGAGGGCCACGCCGGGGCCGGACGTGCCGGTGAGCGCGAGCGCCCCGCCGTAGGCCGCCCCGATCGTCGCGCCGATGGCCGCGATCTCGTCCTCGGCCTGGAAGCTCTTGACGCCGAAGCTCTTGTACGCGGACAGCTGGTGGAGGATGTCCGAGGCCGGCGTGATCGGGTAGGAGCCGTAGAACAGCGGCCGCTTGGCGGCGTGCGCCGCCGCGAGGAACCCGAGTGCCGTGGCCTCGTTGCCGGTGATGTTCCGGTACGTGCCGGGCGCCAGCTTCGCCGCCGGCACGCGGTAGGTCTCGTGGAACATCTCGGTCGTCTCGCCGAAGCCGTAGCCGGCCTTGAGGGCGCGGCGGTTGGCCTCCGCGATGACCGGGCGGCTGCCGAACTTCTCGTCGATCCACCGGAGCGTGGGCTCCATGGAGCGCTCGTAGAGCCAGAACATCAGGCCCAGCGCGAAGAAGTTCTTGGTCAGGTCGATCTGCTTGCCGGTCATGTCCAGCCCCTCGAGCGCCGCAGCGTTGAGGGAGCTGATCGGGACGCGGAAGACCCGGTACGCCTTGAGCGAATCGTCCTCGAGCGGGTTCGATCCGTAGGCCGCCTTCGACAGGTTGGCCTTGGTGAACGCGTCGTTGTTGACGATGATCGCGCCCCCGGCCGGCAGGTCGACCACGTTGGTCTTGAGCGCCGCGGGGTTCATGGCGACCAGGACGTCCGGCGCGTCACCCGGGGTGTGGATGTCAAGCGCGGAGAAGCTGATCTGGAACCCGGACACGCCAGGCAGTGAGCCTGCCGGGGCGCGGATCTCGGCTGGGTAGTCGGGGAAGGTTGAGATGTCGTTGCCGAAGACGGCGGCGGTCCGAGTGAACTGGGTGCCGGTCAGCTGCATGCCGTCGCCGCTGTCGCCGGCGAACCGTATGGTGACCCGGTCGAGCTCGCGGACCTCGCGCTCGGGACCCTGATCTGTCGTTGTCATCCGCCTTCGGCTTGCTCCATGCGCTGATGCGGTCGGGGAGGGAGGTTGAGCAGCTCCTCGGGAAAGGACTCCGCGAGGAACTTGAGGATGTCGACCTGGCGAACCACGCCCACGAGCCGCTGGTCGTCGTCGACGACCGGGATGTTCCGGTAGCGGCCCGACTGCATGAGCTCGAGGGCGTCCCGCACGGTCTGCGAAAGGCGCAGCGTGTGCGGATCGGTGGTCATGTACTCCTCGACCGGGTGATCGAGGTCGACGCCGGCCGCGACGTCGGGGCCGACCAGGCGGCCGAAGACGTCGCGCTCCGTCAGCACGCCCAGCAGCCGCCCGTCGTCGCCCGTGATGAACACGGAATCGCCGGTGCCGGTGCTCTGGATGACGCGCAGGCATTCGCCCAGCGAGGCGCCCGGCGACATCGCCACCGGCTGCCTCCGCCCGACGACCATGAGGGGTTCAGACGCCAGATTGGGGACACGCGCCAGAAAGGCGCGCTCATTCGAGATAGCCACGTCGCGAAGTGTACCGCCGAGGCCCCGAAGGGCGGACGGGGCGACCCGGCAGGGTCATGGGGGGCCGGCCGGCCCATCGCGAGAGTCAGGCCCGCGATCGCCCGTCCAGCCGGTACCCTGCGGCCGGTGAGCAGGTCGCGGATGGTGGGCGTGGCGCTGGTGGTGATCAGCGCGATCTCGTTCGGGTCCGGCGGGCTGTTCGCGCGTCCCGCCTACGCCGCTGGCGTCGACTGGTTGACGCTGATGGCCTGGCGATTCCTGCTCGCCGGCGGGCTTGCCTGGGCGGTGCTGCTCGCCAGCCCCGCCGCACGGCGCTCGCTGCGCACGATGCCGCGCAGGACGCTCCTCGCGGCCGTGGGCCTCGGCGTCTACTACATCTCGAATACGGCCACCTACTTCGCGGGGATCGCCACCACGCCGCTCTCGCTGGCCGCCCTGATCGTCTACGTGTACCCGCCGATCGTCGCGGTGCTGGCGCTGCGCTTCGGTCGGCCGCTGGAGGGTCGCCGCGCCTGGACGGCGCTCGGGATCGCCGTGCTGGGCGTCGTGCTCGCCGTGGGCGGCATCAACACCTCCGAGATGCCGCCGCTGGGCGGCCTGCTGCTGGTGATGGCGGCGCCGCTGCTGTACTCGGTCTGGATCATCCTCGCCGCGCGCCACTCGGGTGAGACCAGCGACGGGGTGGGCAGCGCAGCGGAGGGAGCCGCCAACGCGACGGCGGTTGGGGCGGTGATGCTCAGCTCGACCGGAGTGGCGTATTGGCTGATCTGCGCGGTGCTGCGGCACCCGGTGCTGCCGGCGGACATCCCGTCAGCGGCCTGGCCCGGGATCGTCGGCGTCGGCGTCGTGGCAGGGTTCATCGCGGTGCAGTTCTTCTATGCGGGAGCGCAGCGCGTGGGCGCCGCCCAGGCCTCGCTCCTCTCGACCGTCGAGCCCCTCTGGACGATTGCCGCCGCCAGTGTCCTGCTGGGCGAGCGACTGACCGCAATCCAATTGATGGGCGGCGCGCTGATCCTCGCCGGCGTGGTGCTCTCGCAGACGGGCGCCCGCGGCGAGCCCGCCGAGCTCCCGCAGCCGGTACTTCGGCTGGGCGAGGACTAGGACTGGGGCTCCCGGTCCCCCAACGCTGCGCGCGCCCCCGCCGCTTGGGCCCTCGCGCCGGACACGACCCATCCGCCGTCGGAGCCGACTCCGAGGAACGAGAACCCGCGCTCGAGGTACGCGGGCACGAACGACGCATCCCCGAGCAGGATGCCGGCCGCCTTGCCGTGGGCGCGGCAAGCGGCCACCACCGCATCGAGGGCGTCCCGGAACACGGGGTCGTCGAGGCGGCCGGGCAGACCCATGCTGTGCGACAGGTCAGCCGGCCCCACGAACAGGACGTCGACCCCGTCGATGGCGGCGAGCTCGCCCGCTGCCGCCACCGCCTCGGGAGACTCAACCTGGAAGACCCCCACGACCTTGTCGTTCACCTCGGAGGCCAGGGAGTCGTGCGTCCGCTCGAGATAGCCGTTGCCCCGATTGAGCAGGGCGACGCCGCGGATCCCGGCCGGCGGGAACCGCATCCAGCGCAGGGCATCAGCCGCGTCCGCGGGCGAGTCGCAGCGGGGAACGACGAGGCCATCGGCGCCGAGGTCGAGCGCCCGGCCGATCCGGAGCCGCTCGACCGAGGCGACACGGACGAGCGCCGTGGTGGGCGTCCCCTGCACCGCGAGCAGCTGGGCATGGATGTCGGCCTCGCTGCCCATCCCGTGCTCGAGGTCCAGCACGACCCAGTCGTAGCCGGAGCGGGCGACGATCTCGGCCGCCGCGATCGAGCCGAGGTTGATCCAGGCGCCGATGGTCGGCTCGCCCGCGAGGATGCGCCGGCGCAGGGCGCCACGAGGCGGGAGGGCCGGTAGGGCTGTCATGTCGCTCATGAGGGGATCATGCCCCACCCAGTGCCGGACTGGTGGCTTCGCCGGCACGCCTGGGGCGTTGCGCGCGGGCACCTGTGCCTATCGGGCCGTGGGTACCAGTACTTAGGAGTCATTCCTTAAGGCGCTCATCGGGGGATACGGTCTCGGTCCAGGGCTGCGGGATGTCCGTCCCGCGGCGAAGCACACGAACAAGGGACGTGGTGATGAAGACCATCAAGTGGTACGCCTTCCGAGCGACGATGTTCCTCGGGACCATCGCCGCCGTCGTCACGGTCTTCGGCCAGACGGCGAAGCGCTGGTGAGCCGCCGCTGGTGATCAGCGCCACCGCACAAGGATCGCTGACTTGACGCGGTGATTGCCCGCCGCTTCATGAGGGCCGCCGGAGAACCTCCTCCCGGCGGCCTTCAGATTCCCGACGGCCGCCAGCGCGGCGGCTAGGAGCGCCCGCGGTCGCGCCACATGTTGCGCAGCAGGAACGACACGTTCGCCGGGCGCTCGGCGAGCCGGCGCATGAAGTACGGATACCACTCGCCGCCGAACGGGACGTAGACGCGGACACGCCAGCCGGCGCCGACCAGCTCCTCCTGCAGGTCTCGCCGGATCCCGTAGAGCATCTGGAACTCGAACGAATCGCGGGCGATTCCCTCCCCGTTCGCCACCTCGATCGCGCGCTTGATCAGGCGGACGTCGTGGGTGGCGAGCGCCGGGTACCGGCCGCTGCGCATGAGGCGGAGCATCAGCCGCTCATATGCCTCGTCCACGTCGGACTTCTCCGCATATGCCACAGAGTGCGGCTCCTTGTAGGCGCCCTTGCACAGCCGCACCCGCCCGCCCGCCTCGATGAGGGCGTCGATATCGCGGTCGCTCCGGCGCAGTGCCGCCTGGATCACGACGCCCACGTCGGCGCCGCCCTCCGCCTCATCACGGGCTCCCGCCGGTCGCACTGCGCGCCAGAGGTCGAGGGTCGCGTCCGTGGTCGTGTGCTCCTCCATGTCGATCCGGACGAATGCCCCCGTCTCGATCGCCTTGCCCACGATCCGGCCGAC
>JBJKRU010000347.1:0-5004 GCA_046704485.1 Candidatus Limnocylindrales bacterium
GGGTGAGCACCAGCGAGCCGATCACCGCCATGAGGATGAAGATGGACCCGCCGCGCAGGTAGAGCATCGAGACGGAGCCCGGGTCGCCGATCCGCCGCCGAGCCCACATCGCCCGCTCCCCGAAGAGGTGGATCTGGACGAGGAGGAACAGCGAGACGCCCGTGTAGAGCACCAGCCAGCCCAGCTGGTCGCGCCGCGTGAGCGCCATGTTGGCCAGCAGCACGAGGCCGATCACGACGACGGCCGCGAGCGGGCGCCGGTGGCCGAAGATCGCGTAGGCGCCGAACTGCATCGTCCCCCACACGAGGCCGCCCAGCACCAGGACGTAGTGCACCTCCTGCGTGGTGAACGGCAGGTGGCGGACCGCCAAGTCGAGGTACGCCTGGAGGGTCCCGTCGGCGGTGAACCGGAACGCCTGGGCCGGCGAGACGCCGGGGAGGATCGACCAGCCCGCGATGATCGGGAGCAGGAGTCCGGCGAACACCGCGCCAACCGTGTGGGTGGTCCACCGACCCCAGCCGGCCTTGGCGCCCGCGAAGCCCGCGAGCGTGCCCAGCAGTGCGCACTCGGAGAGGCAGTCGGTCAGCGCGCCGCGCCCGTCAACCCAGGCCGGCTCATCGACGGCGGTGCCGAGGATCAGCGCGAGTACTGCCACCAGCGCGAGCACCAGCCAGCCCTCCGCAGGGGCCCAGCGGCGGGGCTCCTCCTCCTCATGCACGTGGACGCTCATCGTGCGAGCGCCTCGCCCAGCGGACGTCCCGGACCGACCGTGTAGGTGGGCAGCTCGTACTCGGCGAGCGCATGGTGCAGCGCGCGCGAGTGCTGGCGGAGCTCCTCGGCCTCTGCGCGATCTGCCGGCAGGTCGAACTGCGCTTGGTCGAGCACGATTCCCAGCACGCCGACCCCGCGGCCGCGGAGCGTGGCCAGCGGCCGGATGAAGGCGGGGTCCAGGGTTGGGGTGATCACCACGGCCGTCATCCCGCGGCGCAGCCGGCTGATCCCGGTCACCAGGACCTCGTCGAGCGGCGTGCTCCCGTCCGCCTCCACCGCGGCGAGCAGCTGCATGATCTTCAGCCGCTGGCGCGCGCCGCGATCGGCCGGGATGACCGTCGTCCGGTGGCCGCTGACCGTCAGCCCCACCGCGCGGTTCTCGGCGATCGCCTTGTCGGCGATCGATGCCGCCGCCCGTACCGCCACCTCGGTGGTGGAGTCGTCACCGATCCCCGCCTCCAGCTCCGAATCCAGGTCCAGGAACAGCCACACGTCGGTCGTCTGCTCGAGGTCGAACTCCTTGACGAAGATCTCGCCGGTGCGCGCCGTCGTCCGCCAGTGGATCCGGTTCATCGAGTCGCCTGGCGCGTAGGGCCGCACGGTGGTGGCCAGCGGCGTCGTCTGGAGCGTCCGCTCGGGCGAGGCGTGGGCGCCCTCGATGCTCGCGGGCGGGAGGCGGAAGAAGGGCAGCGGATCGATCTTCGGATACACGACCAGCGTGATGCCGTGGCCGACGCCGGCAGAGGCCTCGAAGAACCCGAACGGGTCGCCGGTGCGGACCTGGAGCGGGTCGATGCGGAAGTGGCCCCGCCTCTCGAGCAGGGCCCGGACCAGCCACGAGCGCTCGCCGCGGCCGCCGAGCGAGAGCGCGCGGCCGGGCAGCCCGTTCGGCAGGTTGGTGGGGTTGTGGACCTCGAGCCACGGCTTCGGCAGGCGGCCCGTGTTGCGGATCGTGTAGGTGATGCGCAGGCGGTCGCCGACGTGGCCGGTCAGCTGGTTCACCGCATAGCCGGCCTCGAGATCGGCCAGGCCCATGCGGGTGAGGACGTAGCTGCCCCCGCCGATGAGCAGCCCCAGGTAGACGAGGAAGAACAGGAACGGGTAGCCGGTCGAGAACGCGGCGACCACGAGGACGATGGCGAGTCCGAGGAGCTGCAGCCGCCGGATCACGGTCGACGCGTCCGTGCCGCCCTACTCGGCGACCGGGCTCGGCCTCGTCTCACGCGGGCCGCCCACTGCGCGGCGCGTCGTCTCGATGGGCGTCGAATCGAGCAGTTCGCCGACCACGTGGGCCGAGGAGACGTCGTGGATGCTGCTCGCGGTCTTGATGATCACGCGGTGGGCGAGCGCAGGCTCGGCGAGCATCTTGACGTCGTCGGGGATGACGTAGTCCCGGCCCAGCAGGCCGGCGAGAGCCTGCGACGCCCGGTACAGCGCGATCGACCCGCGCGGGCTGGCGCCGAGATACACATCAGGGTGGGCCCGCGTCGCGCCGACCAGGCGGACGATGTAGTTGCTCACCGTCGGGTCCACGTAGATCTCGCGGACGGCGACCTGGAGCCCGCGCAGCTCGTCGCCCGTGCAGACCTCCTCGAGGTCGTCGAGGGGATGCGTCACCTTCTGGTCGTCGAGCACGCGGATCTCGTCCAGGAGCGTCGGGTAGCCGAGGCGCAGGCGCAGCATGAACCGGTCGAGCTGAGCCTCGGGCAGCGCGAACGTGCCCTCGTACTCGATCGGGTTCTGGGTCGCGATGACCAGGAAGGGGTCGGGCATCAGGTGCGTCACGCCGTCGATCGTCGCCTGGCGCTCGTCCATGCACTCGAGCAGCGCACTCTGCGTCTTGGGCGTTGCGCGGTTGATCTCGTCCGCCAGGACGACCTGGCTCATGATGGGGCCGGGACGGAACTCGAACTCCTGCGACTTCTGGTTGTAGATCGAGAGCCCGGTGACGTCCGACGGCAGCAGGTCGGGCGTGAACTGGATGCGCCGGAACGAGCAGCCGAGGCTCCTCGCGATCGACTTGGCCAGCACCGTCTTGCCGGTTCCCGGCACGTCCTCGATCAGCACGTGCCCGCGGCACAGCAGGGCCACGAGCGCCAGGCGCACTTCATGGTGCTTGCCGACGATCACTCGCTCGACGTTGTCGAGGACCCTGTCACCGATCTCTGCAATGCTGCCCATCGGTCTCCCGTCTTCGCGCGGCGCCGGCCGCTGCTGCCTGCGGGCCGGAGATCGGCCCTCCCCTCGCGACGCGTCGGCCCACGGGAAGGCGCGACGCTTTCCGTCGGGGGGAGTGTACGGTGCGGGACGCAAACGGGTCAGGCGACGTGACGCGGCCGGCAGCCGCGACGCCGCCGGAGATGACGGGGCGGGCTTCCGGAACGGGCCGCGTCGTGGCCGCTGGCCGCTGCCCGGCACTATCCCCGGAACAGCGTCATGCCACCCGCCCACAGCACCATCAGGCACCCGATCGCGCCCATCACGCCCAGGAACGGCTCGCTGCCCACGAACGACGCCGCCGCGACGCCGGCGAACAGGGCTGCCAGGACGAGCGCGACGAGCGCCAGCCCGATGCGCTCGATGAGCGGGCGCGGCTGCCGGTTCGCGGGACAAGCGCTGGACTCGGGGTCGACGGGACGGGGATCCATGGGCGGAGCCTACCCCCTCCTGACTAGGGCGTCCCGTAGAGGGTGAAGTACTGCTTCATCAGCGAGCCGGCCAGCGGCGCGGCACGCTCGCCGCCCCGCCCGCCCTGCTCCACGACCACCGCAATCGCCACCTTGGGATGGTCGACCGGCGCAAACCCGATGAACCACGAGTTCGGCTCCCCGGTCCCCCCCAACTGGGCCGTCCCCGACTTGCCCGCGGTCGGGACGCCCGGCACGGCGGCGCCGGTCGTGAACAGCCTCCCGAGATCGCCCTCGACGGCCTGTTCCATGGCCGCCTTGATCGCGGCCGCGTCCTCGGCTGACATCACGCGCCGCCACGTCTCCGGGCCGATCGCCCGGGCGCCGGCCGCAGACCCGGTCAGGGCCGTCACCAGGTGCGGCTTCATCAGCCACCCGTCGTCCGCAACGGTCGACGCGACGAGCGCCATCTGCAGCGGCGTCACCACCGACTCACCCTGGCCGAATGCCGCCGACGCGAGCTCGGCGTCGTCGGCGAAGCCGCCGGGCGCGGTCCCGTGGCCGCTGGTGAGACGACTGACCGACGTCGGCAGGTCGAACGGGAGCGTCTGTCCGAAGCCGAGCTTCGCCGCCTCCGACACGAAGCGGTCGCCGCCGATCGCGATGCCCGTGAGCGCGTACCAGATGTTGCAGCTGACCTCGGTGGCGCCGACCAGGTCGAGCGCGGTCCCGTCGGTCTGCGGGTGGTGGCCGTCCTTGATGCGGAACCCGTCGACGAGCAGCCCGGTCTTCTCCGCTGCCGGCTGCTGCGGATATGTCGTGCTCGGCGTGATCGCCCCGCTGTCGAGCCCCGCGATCGCGGTGACGATCTTGAGCACCGATCCCGGGACGTACTGGCCCAGCGTGGCGCGGGGCAGGAGGGGCAGGCTCTTGTCGGCCTGCAGCGCGGCCATGGTCGCGGCCGCGGTGCTCGGGTCGGCGACGGCGGTCGCGTTGAAGGTGGGTGTCGAGGCCAGGGCGAGGACCTCTCCTGTGGTTGGGTCCATCATCACCACGGCACCCCGGTCGGAGCCCAGGCCGGCGACGGCCGCGCGCTGGAGCCGGAGGTCGAGTGAGAGCTGCAGGCCCAGCACGCTGCTCGCGTTGGGGAACAGCTTGGCTGCCAGACCCGACAGCGGGTCGCCGGTCGTGAGGCCGAGCAGCTGCGCGTTGTAGGTGCGCTCCAGGCCCGCCGTGCCGAACCGGAGGGACGCGTACCCCACGACCGAGCTGATGCTCGGGTCCCGATACTGGCGGAGGGCCTCGCCGTTCTGGTCGCGGACGCTGCGGGCGAGCCACGACCCGTTCCGATCCACGATCGGGCCGCGCAGCGTTCGCCTGGCGGCGGCGACCACCGACGGGTTGTCGGGCCTGGTCGACAGGTACTGCGCGTCCGCCACCTGCCACCAGCCAGCCCCGGCGGCGAGGAGGGCGAACGACACCACCAGCGCGAGGCCGGTCCGGACCACGTTGGCGCCGATCGGCCGGACCTCGCGGACGGCGGCCGGCGGAACCCTGACGCCCGAGGCGTCCGCCGGCGCCGCGCGCGAGGGGGCCTCGTCGACGG
>JBJKRU010000348.1:0-6282 GCA_046704485.1 Candidatus Limnocylindrales bacterium
AGGGACACCAGCTGCGGCGCGGCGGCCTCGGCCGCGAGGATCAGCACGAACAGCGCACTCAGGATGAGCGTCGTGATGGTCGACACGACCCGCCAGGCGTGGTCGTCCTCGTCGGTCGCGAACAGCGACGCGAGGACCGGCACCAGCGCCGAGGCGAGTGCGCCGGCGGCGACGAGCTGGAAGAGGAAGTCCGGGATCCGGAACGCCGCGTTGAACGCGTCGAGGTCCGCCACGGACGGGACGGCGCGCGCGATCGCGATGTAGCGGACGAAGCCCAGCACTCGCGAGAGGAGCGACGCCGCCGTGACGATCAGCCCCGCGGTGGCCAGCGCCCGAGTCGAGGACGAGCCGACGAGCGTTGCCGCGCGCGAGCGTGGCGCCGCGACCTCGAAGTCCTCGGTGTTGATCGGATCGAGGGTCGGCTCGTCCATCAGCCCTGGGTCCGGGCCCGCGGGTGCGCCTGGCGATAGGCGTCGCGCAGGCGTGACGGCGAGACGTGCGTGTAGACCTGGGTGGTGGCGAGACTCTCGTGGCCCAGCAGCTCCTGCACCACGCGCAGGTCCGCACCGCCCTCGAGCAGGTGGGTCGCGAAGCTGTGGCGCAGGGTGTGCGGCGAGACGCCCTCCGGGAGGCCGGCCAGACGGCACAGCCGGTCGAGCCGGTACCGCAGGCCGCGCACGCCCAGCGGACGGCCGCTGTGGTTGAGGAACACGCTGGTGCCGAGGCCGGGGTCGGGCTCGCCGGGTGCGGCGTGGGCTCGGGCGGCCAGCACGGGCCGGCCCTCGTCGAGATAGTCGCGCAACGCCTCGCGCGCGGGCCGGCCGAGCAGCCCGATCCGCTCCTTGCGGCCCTTGCCGAGCACCCGCAGCTCCCCGCGCCGGAGGTCCAACTCCCGCAGGTCGGCTGCCGCCAGCTCGCTGACCCGCAGCCCCGCGGCGTACGCGGTCTCGACGATGGCCCGATCGCGAAGCGCGAGCGCCCGGGCGACCTCCGGCGCGCGCGGCGCGGCCGTCTGTCCGCCCGCGCCTGACGCCTGCTCCTCGTCCACGACGGCGATCAGCCGCTCGACCTGCTCCACCTCGAGCACGCGGGGCAGGCGCCGCGGCAGGCGCGGGGTCGCCACTGCGCCCCACGGGTCGCCCGGCGTCATGCCCGACCGCGATGCGTACCGGTAGAAGGCTCGCAGAGCCGCCATGCGCTGGGCGATCGATGAGCGGGCGTGCCCGGCCGACAGGTCGGCGAGGTAGGAGCGCAGGGTCGTCCGCGAGGGCGCGCGCCAGTCGGCGCCGTTGGCCTCGGCCCACGCGAGCCACGCCGCGACGGTGTGCTCGTAGGATCGCCGCGTCTCCGGCGAGGTGTCCCGTGCCTCGAGCGAGCGGATGAACGCCCGGAGCGCCTCCGGGCCAGTCACGCGGCTGGGTCCCGGCTCACGAGGCCGGGCGGCGCGTGCGCGCACCCGACCGGCCGCTCGGCGGCTTCGTGGACCGGCGGGTCGAGCCGCCCGGACGCCGCGAGCCGCCACCGCGTCGGGCCGGCCGCTCGAGCGCTGCCGGATTGGGTGCGCCCCCGGCCAGCCGCATCCCGATGGTGACCACCGCCGGCAGCTCGACCGCCGCGCCGCAGGTCAGGCAGATGCCCGAGTCCCCACGCCGGGCGACAGCGCCCAGGCCGCCTTCGTGGGCGTCGTGGATCGCGCCCGTCGGCTCGTCGTTCGTGGTGAAGTCGCACTTCGGGTATGCGGAGCACCCCCAGAAGACGTTCCCGGTCCGCCGGACGCGACGCGCCACGAGGTGCCCGTCGTTGTGCTTCGGGCAGCGCGCCTCGAAGGGCAGCTGCGCCGGGGGCGGCGGGCCGTCCTTCCTGATGTAGGTGCACTCCGGGTAGCGCGAGCAGCCGACGAAGGCGCCGAACCGGCCGCGCCGGGTGGTCAGGACGCCCTCGCCGCACTGCGGGCAGGCCTCCCCCTCGCCCTCCAGCCGCGGCGTCTCGTCGCCTGGGAGCGGCCGGGTCTCGCGGTGCTCGGGATACGTGGAGCAGGCGAGGAACTTCCCGTTGCGGCCCAGCCGGATCACCATCGGGTGGCCGAGCGAGCACACCTCGTCGGTGGGCTCGGTGGTGAAGTCGCGCCGGCGGAGCTCCTTGCGCTTCTCGTCCACGCGCTCCTTGAGCGGACCGAAGAACTCGCGCAGCAGCGGCACCCAGCTCCGCTCGCCGCGGGCGATCTCGTCGAGCTCCTCCTCCATCCGCGCGGTGAACTGGAGGTCGACGTACTCGCCGAAGTGGCCCACCAGGAGGTCGGTGACGATCTCGCCGATCTCCTCGGGCCGGAGGCGGCGGTCCTCAACCTTGACGTAGCCGCGGTCGGTGATGGTGCTGATGGTGGCGGCGTACGTCGATGGCCGGCCGATGCCGTGCTCCTCGAGCGCCTTGATGAGCGTTGCCTCCGTATAGCGCGGCGGCGGCTCGGTGAAGTGCTGGGTGGGCGTCACGGTCACGACTGAGGTGCGGTCGCCCTCGGCGAGCGCGGGGAGGCTCCGCTCGGCCTCCTCCTCGTCATCGTCACGGCCCTCGGTGTACACGCGGCTGAACCCGTCGAACAGCGTCCGTGTTGCGGTGGCGCGCAGCCGGTAGACGCCGGCGGCCAACTCGACCGTCGTGGTCTCGAGCTCCTTGGCGGCCATCTGCGAGGCCACGGCCCGCTGCCAGATGAGGCGGTAGAGCCGGAGCTCCTCGGACTTGAGATGGCCGCGCAGCGAATCCGGGTCCCGCTCGAAGGAGGTTGGCCGGATCGACTCGTGTGCCTCCTGGGCGCCCTTCTGCCTGGTCTTGTAGACGCGGCCGCGGCCAACCCCATACCGGTCTCCGAAGCGCTGCGTGATCAACCGCTGCGCCTCTGCCATCGCCACCGCCGCGATGGCCGTGGAGTCCGTCCGCATGTAGGTGACCAGGCCCACGTGACCGTCCGGCGTGTCGACTCCCTCGTACAGCCGCTGCGCGATCGACATCGTCCGCTTGGGCGAGAACCCCAGCTTGCGGCTCGCCTCCTGCTGGAGCGTACTCGTCGTGAACGGCGGCGCCGGGTTGCGCTTCGACTGGCGCGTCGCGACGGAATCCACCCGCGGCTGCTCCCGGCGCAGTGCCGCGGCGTGGTGCTCGGCGGTCTCCGAGTCCCCGATGTCCACGGCCCGCCCGTCGACCCGGACGACGTCAGCGGTGAACGAGGTGCCGTCGGGGGCGAGCAGGCTCGCCTCGAGCGTCCAGTACTCACGGGCGACGAAGGCGCGGATCTCGCGCTCCCGTTCGACGACCATGCGGACCGCCACCGACTGCACCCGGCCGGCCGACAGCCCGCCGCGCACCTTGCGGGACAGCAGAGGACTCAGCGTGTAGCCGACGAGGCGGTCCACGATCCGCCGTGCCTGCTGCGCGTCCACCAGGTGGCGGTCGATCTCCCGGGGGTTCGCGAACGCCTGCCTGATGGCGCCCTCGGTGATCTCCGAGAACGTCACGCGGCGCGTCTTCGCGGGCGGGACCGAAGCCGCCTCCGCGACGTGCCAGGCGATCGCCTCCCCCTCGCGGTCGAGGTCGGTGGCCAGCCAGACGTCGGAGGCGGCGCGCGCCGCCTTCTCGATCTGCGACACCTGGCGCCGGCGATCCTCCGGCACGATGTACTCGGGCGCGAAGTCGTGCTCGACGTCCACGCCGAGCTTGCCCTTGCCGGGGTTCTCGGGGAGGTCGCGCACGTGGCCGTACGACGCGAGGACCTGGTAGTCGGCGCCGAGATAGCGCTCGATGGTCCGCGCTTTGGCGGGCGACTCCACGATGACGAGGTGCTTGGGCATGGCGGCCGGGAGTGTAGCATCGGGGTCTTGTGCCGCCCTTATCGGCTGGCGGCCCATCCTGCCCCCGGTGCGTTCCCGAACCTTGACGGACGATACCGCAAACGGTACGGCTGCCCGCACGGCGGGTCATGGACTGGACCGCAGGGGTCCTTCGCCCGGCGGGGCGGTTGGATCCGCGCGAGCTAGATGTCCCGGACGCGGCGCAGGAAGTCCTCGTCGATCTCGTCGCCCAGGTCACCCTCGTCACCCGGGTCGGGCACCAGGACGGCCGGCAGCACGGTCTCGGCCTCCGCGGGCTTGTCAGGCGCCTCGGGCGGAATCCCTCGGGCCGGTGCCGCTTGGCCGCCGTCTGCCCGGTGGCGCTCGACCGCCCCGACTGGGATCTCCAGGAACCGGATGGCCCGGTACGGGAAGAAGAAGGTGCTCTCGATCCTGTCGATGAACACTGGACGCTTGCCGTCCACCGCGCGCAGGTTCGTGCACAGCAGGCCGGCGTCGCTGGCGGTGGGCAGACCGAAGAGGTCCGCGATCAGCGGCTGCTCGTTGGCGATGTGGACGACGACGTTGCGGATCACGGCGCGATCCTCGCCGATGCGCGGGGCCGCGTCACCGGGCTGATGGTCCCGGGGGGCGGCGGGACCGGCTATGGACGGTAGAAGTCCACGACCAGGCGTGTGCGGCCGCTCGAGACCCAGACGCCGATGCCCACCTCCGTGTAGAGCGAGTTCATCATGTTGACGTAGTGGCCGCCGTTGTAGGGCTTCTCGCTCTGGAAGAACAGGTGTGAGCCGAGCACCGACTTGTACGGGCTGATGTCCTCGCAGCCGATGTTCTCGGCCCAGTTGTAGCTGGTGTACCCGGCCCGCGCCAGCCGGTCGCCCGGCGTGCCGTCGTAGAAGTGGTTGCACAGGTTGTGCACCGAGAGGTACTTGGCGTACGGGCGGGACACCTTGTCGCTGATGCCCGACGAGAGCTTGAGCGGCGCCACGTTGCGGCCCCCCGGCGACGAGCATGCGCCTGTGGAGGTGACCCAGCCCCCTGTCCTGGTGCAGTTCATCAGCTTGAGGTAGTACGTCTCGACCGAGTACCAGCTTGCGGAGACGCTGCCGGAGGCGCCGGTGCCACTCGGATGCGGGATGGCCGTGGTGGTCGTCGTCTTCGCCGGCGTCGGCTTCGGCGTCGGCTTCGGCTTCACGGTGAAGGTGCCGCTGGCGCGCCTGGCGATGGGCACCCCCGTCGCCGAGGTGGCGGTGGCCGCCACCGACATCGTGACCTTCGCCCCGTACGGGAGCGCCGAACTCGGCGTGAAGACGAGGACGTGGTCGGTCTCGGCCCACGTGACCTTGCCTGACACCGACTTCCCCGCCGCCGTGACCTTGAACGCTGCAGCCGTCGTCGTTCGGCTCATCTTGTCCGTGAACCGCACCGACAGCACGGCCGTGCGCTCCTGGGCCTTCGCGGCGTTGAGGGGCCGGAAGCGGACCACGGTCGGGGCAGCCGCCGTCTTCACGGCGACGGTCGGCGTCCAGGCGAAGGCGATGCCGTCGCTGTCCACGAGACCGGGCAGCGCGAGGCGGTACGTCGTGTTGGCGGCGAGGGGGCGGTCGGGCGTGAACATGTAATCCCCCTGGCCGGAGCCCGCGGTGACCGTCCCGGACACGGGCGGGTCCACCGTCAGGGCGGCACGCACGGCGGACAGGGCCACGACGCGGTCGAGGCGGATGTCGAATGCCGTGCTCGGGGCGGCGCGGTCTCCGATCAGCTTCGTGGCGCTGACGGTTCCGGTGCCCGCGTTCGCCGTGATCACGACGGCACGCACGGGGTTGGCAAGCGTGGCACCGTCCGCAGCCCGAGCCGTCGCGGCGACGGTGATGCTGTACAGCGTGTCGGGTGCCCAGGCGGTGACCGGGGCGAGCGTGAGGTCCTTCCCGTCTGCCGACCAGGAGAACGACAGCGCGGCCTCCGGCACGATCCGGAGCGCGGCTGCCACCGACGCGGGATCCATCGGCGCGTCGAACCCGATCCGGAACGGCTCCTTGAGCGGATAGCCCGTAGCCGCCGCGTCCACCATGCGGGCCGCCACCGCCGCCGCGGGCTCTGGCTCTGCCGGCGGGGAGGCAGTTGAGGACGCCGGTCGGCCACCGACCACCAGGACGAGCGCGACGAGCCCGGCCGTGCCGACGAACCCGGCTGCCGCCCGCACGCCTCCGACCGACCTGACTGCTGCGACCAGGTACACGACGACGAGCACGGGCAGAGCGAGCACAGTCGCCCCGAGCTTCCGCAATCGGTGGTCCTCCGCTGCGTGGCGTCACGTGGCGCCCGGGGACGGCGGCGCCACACCCGGGAAGCGCGCGCTCGCACCCCGGGACCGGGCGGAGCGTAGCACCGGGCCGGGGACCAGTCCACCGCGGGGCCGGCGCGCGGCGACCGTCGGAGG
>JBJKRU010000349.1:0-5741 GCA_046704485.1 Candidatus Limnocylindrales bacterium
GGAGTTCGCGCTGGTCGTCGGCGAGGGACGCCGGATACCGCTCGAGGAGGCGGGTGACGCGCCTGCGGACGGCACCCTCCGGCAGCCGCTCGAGCGTCGGCGGGCGGTCCACGAACCGCCGGTTCCCGCCGACCCGCTCGGTGAGGCGCGCGAACGACTGGACGTTGTCCCGGGTGGCTGCGCCGGCGAGCACGTCCCGGACCTCGGTGCGCTCGATCCCGCTGGGCACAGAGCGCACCAGCTCGGCCACGTCGATCCGAGCGTACCACGCGTCCAAGTCCGAGAGCGCCGCGAGCTCGTGCATCTTGGCCCGGTAGCCGCGTGACGCGGCCAGCACCAGCCGGCGTCCGGACGGGGTCGGCAGGTGCCGCTCGCGGGCCATGACCACGAGGCTCGCCGCCAGCCGCTTGACGTCCCACTCCCACGGGCCGGGATGCGTCTCGTCGAAGTCGTCGAGGTCGAAGACGATCCGACGATCCGGCGCGGCGTAGGCGCCGAAGTTGAGCAGGTGCGCGTCGCCGGACAGCTGGACGGCGATCCCGCTCACCGGCGTCGACGCGAGGTCCGCGGCCATGATCGCGGCCGCTCCCCGGTAGAAGGCGAATGGAGACGCTGCCATGCGAGCATGGCGCAGGGCGAGCAGCGGGGCCTCGCGGCCGCGCTCCGCCTCGAGGACGGTCTGGATCGGGTCCGCACGGTCAGGCCCCGGCGCCCACAGCCCGTGGGCGCTCCTCGGCACCGCCCGCCGGGCGGCTCGGCCCACCGCATGGCGTCGCTCGGCCGGCGACAGGATGTCAGGCCACGACGCGCTCGTCCCCGTCCCGGCGCTGGCGGGCGGGCCGGGCTCCGCCGAACCGGCTGGTGCGTCCGTCATGCGTTCCTCCAGTGCGAGCGTGCTCGACGCTCGTCGCCGCACCCGTTGGGAGCCGGCCAACAGCCGGCCGCCCGAGTCGCACCTATACTCCGCCCCGCGACCACCAGCGCAAGTCCCGACTGTCGGAAGGGGCCGTGAGCACCGCAGCCGCACCCGCCCGGACACCCGCCCGCCCGTCCCGACGCCGGTCGCGACCGCTCCTCGGCGGGATCCTCCCCCTCGACTCCGCGATGGTGCCGCGCGACATCGCCGCCGGGCTGACCCTCGCCGCACTGGCCATCCCCGAGGTGATGGGCTACACGAAGATCTCGGGCACGCCGGTGGTCACGGGCCTGTACACGCTCCTGGTGCCGGTTCTGGTGTTCGCGGTCTTCGGCTCGTCGCGCCACCTGGTGGTGGGCGCCGACTCCGCCACCGCCGCCATCCTCGCCATCGGGGTCGGCGCGCTCGCGGCCAGCGGCTCGGCCGACTACACCGCCCTCGCCTCCCTGAGCGCGCTGCTGTGCGCAGGGCTCCTCATCATCGCCCGGCTCCTGCGTCTCGGGTTCATCGCCAACTTCCTGTCGCGCAGCGTACTGGTGGGCTTCCTGACGGGAGTGGGCGTCCAAGTGGCGGCCGGCGAGGTCGCAGGCATGTTCGGCGTGGCCAAGGGGAGCGGCGGCACCCTCGAGCGGCTGGCCCACGCCATCGGCGAGATCGCGGCCGGGCACACCGGCAGCGCGACGCTGACCGTGTCGCTGCTCGTGCTCCTCGTCGTGGTCGGGCTCGGGCGGGCGGACAAGCGCATCCCCGGCGCCCTGCTGGCGGTCGCTGGTGCGATCGCGGCCAGCGCGGTGCTCGACCTCCAGGCCAAGGGGGTGGAGGTCCTCGGCAGCGTGCCGAGCGGGCTGCCGCCCATCGGCCTGCCCACGAGCGTCCTGACGATGGGCAACGTCGAGGCGCTGATCCCGACGGCCGTGTCGATGTTCGCCGTGATCCTGGCCCAGAGTGCGGCGACGTCGCGGGCGTACGCGGCGCGCTACAACGACAGCTTCAACGAGAACGTGGACCTCGTCGGTCTCGGGCTGGCGAACCTGGGGGCCGCGCTGACCGGCACGTTCGTCGTCAACGGCAGCCCCACGAAGACCGAGATGGTCGACAGCGCAGGCGGCCGGAGCCAGGTGGCCCAACTCACGGCCGGCGCCATCACGCTCGCCGTGCTGCTGTTCCTCACTGGTCCGCTGTCGTACCTCCCGAGCGCCGTCCTCTCGTCTGTGGTCTTCCTCATCGGCGTCCGTCTGGTGGACTGGCGGCATCTGGTCTCGATCGCGAGGCTGCGCAGGGGGGAGCTTGCCGTGGCGCTGGCCACGGCGGCGACCGTCGTCGTGTCCGGCGTCGAGCAGGGCATCTTCCTCGCGATGGGGCTCTCGGTGGTCGAGCACCTCTACCACACCTACCGGCCCTACGACACGCTGCTCACCCTCGACCAGGACGGGCGCGTGCACTACGCGCTGCCCGATGAGCACGTGGAGGCGGCGCCAGGGCTGGTCGTCTACCGCTTCGGCGGGGCCCTCTACTACGCCAACGCCTCGCGGTTCACGGAGGAGGCGTTCGAGCTGTTCGAGTCCGCGGACCCGCCGCTCCGCTGGCTGTGCGTGGCGGCCGGCGCGGTGGGCGACGTGGACTTCACCGGAGCGGACGCGATCCGGCAGCTCCATGGGGAGCTCAGCCAGGCTGGGGTGCGGCTGCTGCTGTGCGACCTGTCCCCCAACGTGCGCACGCAGCTTGACAGGTACGGCCTCACCGACCTGGTCGGCGAGGACGGCCTGTTCGACGACGTGCACGCGGTCGTCGCGCACTGCCGGGCTTCCTCCGGCTGATCAGGGACGCGACCGGGATCGAGGGGCGGCGGAGGGCTGCGCCGCCGTCCGAGCCGCCGGCATTGAGCTTGCGCCGCCTCTGGGCCTGCGCCGGCCACTGACGGCCATCGCGCTGGCCAGCACCGCCGGCTGGCGACCGCCCGCTCCGCCGCAATCGCGCCGCACGGCCAACCGTGCGATCCTCGATGCGCCGGGACACCCCGGACAGGAGAGGCTGACACGCAATGGACGTCGGGCTGATGGTGCCCCAGGGCTGGAAGGGCGAGTACGACGGCTGGGAGCCGGCCGCGGCATGGGCGCGCAGCGTCGAGCTGGCGCAGGACGCCGAAAGGCTCGGTTTCGAGAGCCTGTTCGTGTTCGACCACTTCCACACCGTGCCCGCCCCGACCGATGAGATCACGTTCGAGTCGTTCTCGATGCTCTCGGCCCTGGCGATGGCCACCCGGCGCGTCCGGCTCGGGCACATGGTGGTCTGCACCGGGTTCCGCAACCCGGGGCTGACGGCCAAGCTGGCGTCCACGATCGACGTCATCTCCAACGGCCGCTTCGAGCTGGGCATCGGCGCCGGCTGGAAGGAGGACGAGTGGCTGGCCTACGGGTACGGCTTCCCGTCCACGGGCGAGCGTCTCGCGCAGTTCGCCGACCACCTCGAGGTCATCACGAGGATGCTCGGGCCCGGCCACGCCACCTACCAGGGCTCGCACGCCCAGGTCAAGGATGCGGTCAATGTCCCCAAGGGCATCCAGCGGCACATCCCGCTGATCGTGGGCGGCAACGGCCGCGAGAAGACCGCGGGGCTGGCAGTCCGCTTCGCCGACGAGCTCAACTACGTGTTCCTGCGGCCGGCCGAGATCCGGGAGCGCATCGCCGAGGTCCGCGGCAGGTGCGAGGCGACGGGTCGGGACCCCTCGACGCTTCGGTTCTCGATGTACGCCCGCGACGAGGCGATGCGGCCGGTGGGCCAGGCCCGGGTGGACTATCTCGGGGAGCTGGCCGAGACCGAACTGGCGCGCATCGTCTGCTTTCCCGGCCGGTGGGACCCCACGACGGACGGGCAGGCGGCGTTCGCGGAGGACTGCCGCGCAGCCGGGTTCGCGCTGGCGGGCTGAGCTGGCGGGCGGGCGGAGCCTGGGTCGCGCTGCCGCGTCACGGTCGGGGCTGGAAGACCGGCAGGGTCCTCAGGCCGTCACCGCCCGGTGCAGTGCCTCGGGCGGCCGCGAGCCCGCGGAACTCGCCCGCGAGGGCGGCGAACCGCTCCACGGCCTCGGCACGCAGCCGGTAGTACACCCAGGATCCCCGCCGCTCCGACGTGACCCAGCCGGCCTCCCGCAGCACCTTGAGGTGGTGGCTCACCGTCGGCTGCGCGATGTCACAGCACGCCGTGAAGTCGCACGCGCAGACCTCGGACGGGGACACGGCCAACTGCCGGAGGATCGACAGCCGGGACGGGTCGGCCGCGCCCTGGAGGAGGAGGGCATCGGGATCGGTCACGCGTTTCATGCCGTTATGGTATTGACAAATGTCTATTTCGGCAAGTATCAATATCGCATGACAGCCACCGACACGATCCAGAACGACACGATCCACGACGAGGTCCGCGCCCACTACGCGGCGGCGGCCATCAAGGCCGGAGAGGGCGCGTGCTGCGCCGACCCTGGCGAGGCGATCGGGCCCGAGCTCTACTCGGCGCTCGAGCGCGACGAGCTGCCCGAGGCGGCGGTCCTGGCCAGCCTCGGCTGCGGCAATCCCACCGCCGTCGCGGAGCTGCGCGAGGGCGAGCGCGTGCTGGACCTCGGGTCCGGCGGCGGGATCGACGTGCTGCTGTCCGCCAAGCGCGTGGGGCCCACTGGGCGCGCCTTCGGCCTCGACATGACCGACGAGATGCTGGCCCTGGCGATGCGCAACGCGGCCGAGGCGGGCGCCACGAACGTCGAGTTCCTCAAGGGACACATCGAGGCCGTCCCCCTCCCAGCTGCCAGCATCGACGTCGTGATCAGCAACTGCGTGATCAACCTCGCCGCCGACAAGCCGGCGGTGTTCCGCGAGATCGCCCGCGTCCTGCGGCCCGGCGGCCGGATGGGCGTCAGCGACATCGTGGCCGACGATGGGATGAGTGCCGCCGAGCGCGCCGAGCGCGGGTCGTTCGCGGGCTGCATCGCCGGGGCGCTCTCGTTCTCGGAATTCGAGGCCGGCCTCGCCGAGGCTGGGCTCACGGACGTCGAGATCACGCCCACCCACCTCGTGACCGACGGCATGGCGAGCGCGATCATCAAGGCTCGCAAGCCGGCGGCCGGTGAGCACGTCGCGGCGCCGTCGCGTGGAGCGGCGGCCGCGTCGAGGCCCCGCACGCCGCTCGCGATGCTGCCCGTTCGCGAGACCGAGGGCGCTTGTTGCGGCGGCGACGGCTGCTGCTGATGCGGATCGAGCCGGCGTCCGTCGGCGACGTCCCGGCGGTCGAGGCCCTCCTGGCGGCGGCGGGCCTGCCGCTCGAGGGTGCCCGCGAAGCGCTCGCCCTGGGGGTTGTGGGCCGCGTCGGCGGTCGTGTCGTCGCCGCGGCGGCCATCGAGCGCTACGGCGATGCCGGGCTGCTGCGCTCCGTCGTGGTGGATGCGGCGGCCCGGGGAAGCGGGCTGGGCCGCGAGATGGTGACTGCGGCAGAGGCCCGGGCGCGCTCCGAGGGCATCACCGAGCTCTACCTCCTCACCGAGACCGCTCCGGCGTGGTTCCCGCGCCTCGGCTACGAGGCCGTGCCGCGCTCGACGGCGGCGGCGAAGGTCGGCGCCTCGGTGGAGTTCACGACGGTCTGCCGCGACACGGGCGTCCCGATGCGAAAGCGGCTGGGCTAGCGGCCTGGACTAGCCCAGAAGCCACCGCGCGATCTCGTCGGCGGAGGGCACGCGCCCGTAGCTCGCCACCTGCCCGTCGATCACGAGTCCCGGCGTCGACAGGATCCCGTACGCCATGATCCCGGCGTCATCGGTCACCTTGGAGATCTCGCCGGGAATGCC
>JBJKRU010000350.1:0-11962 GCA_046704485.1 Candidatus Limnocylindrales bacterium
GGTGCTCCGCGAGGTCGTAGAACTGCTTCGGGTCGATCTGGGTGCCGACGAGGGTCTCGAGCTTGGCCGTGATCTGCTCGATCCGCAGGCCCTCGCGGAAGGTCACGCTCTGCGTCTGCTCGATCACCCGGTTCTTGATGAGGCCCTGGACCACCTGTGCCGGGGTCAAGTTCTTGGCGAGCTCGAACGTGCCGGCTGCGAGCTGCGGCGTGAGGTTCGCCTCGCGCGCCTCGAAGAGGAATGCGGGCTGGCTCGCGATGATCCCGGCCGCCTCGAGCTTGGGCGCGAGCGTGGCGGGGGTGTCGCCGGTCGCGACGACGAACGCCACCCGGGTGGGATCGCTGCTGGCGGGAGAGGTCAGGGCTGCGCCGAGGTCTTCGCGGACGAGGTCCGCGACGAAGCCGATGGAGAGCGCGCCCGGGTTCGCCTCCGCCCACGGGGCGACCGCCATCCGCAGGATGGGCCGGGCCACCGTGGCCAGCACGAGCACGACGGCCCCAGCGAGCACCGCGAGGAACACGACGAAGCGGATGAGCCCCCCGAGCCCGCCGCCACGATCGCCGTAGCGCCGGTAGCGCCGCTGGTCGCCGGGGCCCCGCCCATAGCGGCCGGCCTGGCGGTAGACGTAGTCCGGAGGCGTCGGCTGCGGCTCCGGGTCGACCATGGGCTCTCTCGGCCCGCGGCCGCCTCGTACCGTCATCGCTCCTCCTGGCGTGCTGGTCCAGCAGCGTCCGACGCGCCGGGTTCAATCGCCGCTGCGCCACCCCGGGCGTCGAGTTCGTCCTGCAGGATGATCGCCGCCGCCTCGCGGTCCACCTTCGCCCTGTGGGCGGTGCGCTGTGTCCGCGTCGGGGCACCACCGCTCCGGCCCCGTGGCATGCGGCCCAGGCGCTGCTCTGCCGCGAACGATGACAGGCGCTCGTCGCGCATGGACACCGGCACGCCGAGGCGCTCGCCGATCGCGTCGGCCCACGCACGAGCGGCGGCGGCCATCTCGCCTTCGCTGCCACGTGCCTCCAGCGGCAGGCCGACCACGAGCTCCACGATTCCCTGCTCGCGGCAGACACGGCCGATCGCCGTGGCATCCGCGTCCGTCGAGGATCCGCGATTGAGCGTGGCGAGCGGCCGGGCGATCCCGACCGCGGCATCAGCGACGGCCAGGCCCACGCGACGCGTGCCGAGATCGACCCCCAGGATCCGAGCGGTCACCGACGGGCGGCGCGCCGCTGACGGACGGCGCGAGGGCGGGAGGCGTGCATCACCCCGATGGTACCGGTGACGCGCCAGGCGCGGACCCGACGGGTGCCGACAACGGCGGCCCCTCCGACGAGGCGGGGGCGCTGGGACTCGGCGGAGCCGTGGAGGGCGGCGCTGGAGAGGCAGTCGGGCGCTCGGGCGCGGCGATCGTCACCGTCACCTTGTCCGGGTTGTCGGGCACGCTCGTGACCCAGAAGGGCGACAGCGACACGTCAACGGTGCCGTAGCGGCTGAGCGCAGCCTGCGCCGCGATCGGGCTCTTGCCCAGGACGGCCGCCTTCAGCGCGGCGGCGTCCAGCGGCCGCTGCTCGAGCGCGCTCGCCGTCACCGTGTACCGGACGGTGCCGTCCGCGTTCACGGTCCCGTGGCTGACGCTGACGTTGATCGAGTCCGGCACGATCTCGTATCCGGACGCCACGGCCGCGCCGATCGCCGCCTCGCCCATGCTTCGCAGCGGCGACTCGTTCACCGCAGTCACCGTGGCCCTGGCAGCGGCCTGGAGGATGAACGTCGACTCGCCCGCCTTGAGGACCTTCCCCTGAAGGCTCGCCGTGTCAGGCGTGTAGGTCGGCTGGCCCAGCTGCGCGGTCGACGGGTACAGCGTGGCTCCCTGAGGCGCGAGCGTCGGGTCGGCCACGGACGCGGTCATCTGGTCGGCGAGGTCCTTGGCCAGCTTGTCCGCTGCCGCGGTGACGTCCGACGCGACGATCTTGGGCGTCTCGGTCTTCTGACCGCCACTCGTCGCCGCCGAGTTGTAGACGCTGATCTGCTGGGCGGCAAGCGAGCTCGGCACCTGGTCGATCGAATTCGGGGCCACGTTGCCGCTGGGCCCCGGCGACACCGCCTTGACGTCCACCGAGACGGTGCCGTGGGTGATCGTCGTGCCGCTGACGGTCGCGCGCGGCACGACGACAGCCGCCGTGGTCGCGAAGGTGACGCCGCCGAGCGTGGAGACATGCGTGCCCTGCGGGATCGGCATCGCGTTGACCGTGTTGATGCTGTCGAAGGTCACCTGCCCGGCGGCGGCGGTCTGGGTGACGTTGGTGCCCGTGGCCTGGAACGTGCCCTGGACGCTGAGCGGCACCTCCACGGTGGTCGCCGGGATCACGAGGTTGGCCTGGTCCACCCCGGCCGCCGCGGGGTCGGCGCGCACCGTCAGCTCGACCGGGGCCACCGCCTCCATGACCGGCGTGATGGTGATCACCGCCGAAGGCAGCGTCAGCGCCGCAGCGGCACCGCCGAAGCCGATCACAACGGCCAGGAGCAGCACGACCGCCAGCACGGGGAGGCGCAGGCCGCGACGGGATCCCCGCTCGACGGGGACATCCCGGACCACATGGCCCGACGCGGCGGCGGAGCGGCTGGGTGCCGAGATCGCGCCGTCGGGCCCGGATGCGTCCGCCGCGCGAGGCGTCCCGGTCCGCAGGCCGCCGGCCGACCCAGCGTTGCGCACACCGCCGGGTGCCGCTCCCCCAGGGCTGCGCACCGAGGACGACGGCGCTCCAGGCTCCTCGGGAGGCGCCGGCGGCGCCCCGCCGCCCTGCTCGAGCGCCGCCTCGTACTCGGGGACCGACGCGAACACGTCGAGGCCGGCCGAGGCGGCCAGCGCGCGCGCCGACGCGTCGGGCGCGATCACGTCGAGCTGGCGGCCGGCCTCGTCCGCCTCGCGGGCCAGCAGGCGGAAGTTGATCCGCGAGGTGGCGAGCCGGGACCCGAACGGGACCACGACACCCACCCGCGGCTCCCCGGCGCGCCGGATCCGCGCGGCCGCGGTGGTGATCTCGTCCTCGACATCGAGGTAGACGATCGTCGCCATGCGGCCGAAGCCTAGACCTTCATCGCGCGGAGCACCCGACGGAGCGTCGCGTCGCGCGGGTCCTCGGCCGTGTGGAGCTCGATGGCCTGGTTGGCGAGGCCGAGCGGCGTGACGTCCTGCTGGTCGACGAGCAGCTGGGTGGCGTCCGAGATCGACTCGATCTGGTCCGGCGCCATGACCGACACCTCTGGCGGTCGGGCGAAGGGCAGCCGCTTCCAGAACCGCTCGGCCGCGAGGGCCGCCTGGATCTCCGGGAGCCGCGACCCGCCACCGCAGAGGTGGATCCGGCCTGGCAGCATCTCGGCCGCGGCCAGCTCCTCCATGACCAGCTCGACTCCGGCCGCCCACACCGCGACATCGTCGCCGACGATCTCCGCCACTTCGTCACGGCGCTCGACGGCGATCCCCCGGGCATAGTCCACCTTGATCGCCTCAGCCCGCGGGAACGGCAGGTCCAGGCGGTCCGCGATGGACTTGGTGAAGGCCCGGCCGCCGAGCGCGAACATGCGCGTGCCCTCGATGCCGCCCTGGCGGACCAGCGCCACGTCCGTCGTGCCCCCGCCGACGTCGATGAACAGGGCCCCGGCCTGGCGCACGTTCTCGGCTCCGAGGACCCGGGCCACGGCGTACGGCTCCGCGACCACCTCCAGCAGCTCGAGGTCGAGCTGGCTGGCCACCGACTGCAGCGCGCCGAGGTGGACGAGGGGCGCGAACGCGTTGAAGATGCCGATCTTGACGTGGCGGCCCTGGAACCCCACCGGGTTCGAGAGCGGGTAGCCGTCGATCGATGCGCCGACCACCGCGCTGTGGACGAGGCGGACGTCAACCTGCGGCAGGCCCGTCTCCCAGGTGATGGACCGCTCCGCCTCGCGGAGCGCCTCGCGCTGGACGCCGTCCATGAGCTTCATGAGCTCAGCGTCGCTGATGGGCAGGCCGGGCTTCTTGCGCTCCTGCGTCAGCGTGGTGGTGAAGCCCTTGACGAGTTCTCCCGCGATCCCGATCACGACCTGGGTCGGCCGGAACCCGGCCATCTCCTCGGCCTCCTGGAGCGCAACCGCGCAGTTGTCGACGACGGCGGCGATGTCCGCCACCGTCCCCGACTGCATGTGGCTCAGGCCCTGGCGCTTGCGCCCCACGCCGCGGACGGTGCCGTGGCCCTCTTCGTCGATCTCGAACACGAGGGCCTTGGCGAACTCCGTGCCGATGTCGAGGGCCGTGCACGCCGCGGGCACCGCCTCCTCGTCCCGGCTCCAGATCCGCCGCAGGAACGCCATCTACCGCCCCTCCCCGCGCATCGCCTCTGACCTCGAGCCCGTCACGCGCCGCCGGCCTGCTCGGCGGCGGCGCTCCGCACCTCTGCGATGGCGGCGGCCAGGCCGCCTCGCCGGGTGCCCCTTCCCTGGGCCATCTCCGGCCTGCCCCCGCCGCGCCCGTCTATCTTGGCCACGGCGCGCTGGACGAGCCGGCCGGCCGCGACGCCGCGCTTCACCAGGTCGTCGCTCACGGTCACGAACAGCTGCGGCTCGTCGGCGTCGAGGCCCACGACGATCACGCCCGACGGCAGCGAGCCGCGGATGTCCTTCGCCAGCCCCTTGAGCGCGTCGATCGACTCGGCATCGCCCGCCCACCCCACGAACCTGACGCCGTGGCCGATCTCCTCGGCGCCCAGGGCGAGGTCGCCCGGCCTGGGACGACCGCCGGCCGCGCCCGCCTTGAGGCGGCGCTTGGCATCCTTGAGCTCGTCCTGGAGCTGGGAGATCCGCTCCTCCAGGGCATCGACGCCCCGCGCCCCCGCGGCGGCGGTCGCCCGCTCCAGGAGGGCGAACCGCTCCTCCATCAGCCGGTCGGCGGCGGCGCCGGTGACCGCCTCGATCCTGCGGACGCCCGAGCCGATGCTCCGCTCGGACGTGATCACGAAGTTCCCGATCTGGCCCGACGCGCGGCAGTGGGTGCCGCCGCACAGCTCGTGGCTGAACCCCTCGACCCGGATGGTCCGGACGCGATCGCCGTACTTCTCGTCGAAGAACGCGTCGGCCCCGGCGCCCTGCGCCTCGGCCATCGACATCCACTCGACGCTGACCGGACGGTCCTCGCGAACGACCTTGCGGACCTCCCGCTCGATCGCCGCCTTCTCGTCGTCCGTGAGCCCGCGGTCGAACGGGAAGTCGAATCGGAGGTAGTCGGGGTGGACGAGCGAGCCGGCCTGGCGCGCCCGCTCCCCCACCACGTTCCGCAGGGCGCGGTGGAGCAGGTGCGTGCCGGTGTGGTTCCGCATCGTGTGGGCGCGGCGATCCGCATCCACGACAGCACGGACGTTGTCGCCCACCCGAAGATGCCCGTGGAGGATCCCCCGGTGGACGGTCAGGCCAGCCGTCTGGGTCCCCGCCACCCGCTGGACGTCATCGACGTCCACGAGCACCCGCCCGTCCGCGGCCACGAGCGTCCCCGTGTCCGCGACCTGGCCGCCCGACTCCGCGTAGAACGGCGTTGGATCCAGGACGAGCTCCACGCGCGCGGCGCCGTCGGCCCGCAGCTCGACCTCGGGCACCGCCTCGAGCGACTCGTACTCGGTGCCGTCGCGCAGGATCGCCACGACGCGGCCGTCAGCAGTCGTGGTCTCGTAGCCGACGAAATCGGTGGGGCTGGTGCGGGCCAGGATGTCCGCGTAGCGTGAGGCCGCCAGGGCCGCTTCCGCCAGACCGGACCGCGTGTTCGCGCGGCTGCGCTCCCGCTGCTCCGCGAGCGCGTCCTGGAACCCCGCGAGGTCCGTTCGCACGCCGTACTCGGCGGCCAGTTCCACGGTCAGGTCGATCGGGAAGCCGTAGGTGTCGTGCAGCTTGAACGCCACCGCCCCCGGCAGGACCGGGGCGTCGGGCGGCAGGTGGTCCGCCTGCTGGCCCACGACCCGATCGTTGGACGTCAGCGGGATGAGCGCCTCCTCGAGCAGGCCCATGCCCGCCTCGAGGGTGCGGTTGAACTTGCGCTCCTCGAGCTCGATCACCCCGAGGATCTCGTCGCGGCGCTCGCGCAGGTACGGGTAGGCCTCCGCCATCGTGTCGAGGACCACCTTCGCCGTCTCGCCGAGGAACGGCTCGTGGCGCCCGAGCAGGCGACCATGGCGGATGGCCCGGCGCACGATGCGGCGCATCACGTAGCCGCGGCCCTCGTTGGATGGCAGCACCCCGTCCGCGGCGAGGAACGTCACCGCGCGCGAGTGGTCGGCGATCACCTGGTAGCTGAACCGGCTCGTCTCGAACTCATCGGGGTCTGACCCCAGCAGCTCGCGCATCCGAGCGTGGATCGGCGCGAAGAGGTCGGTGTCGTAGTTGCTCCTGACGCCCTGCACCACCGACGCGATGCGCTCAAGCCCCATGCCGGTGTCCACTCCGGGCGCCGGCAGCGGCGACAGGCTCCGGTCTGGGTGGAGCTCGAACTCCATGAACACGAGGTTCCAGACCTCGAGCCAGCGGGGGCAGTGCTCGGAGTGGTCAGGCACGCACTCGGGGCCTTCCGAGAGGTGGGCGCCGCGGTCGTAGTGGATCTCCGAGCAGGGGCCGCAGGGGCCGATGTCGGCCATGCGCCACCAGTTCTTCTCGTCGCCGGCCGGGAAGTCGCCCCAGCGCACGAGCCGCTCCGGCGGCAGGCCGATCTCGTCCTTCCAGACGCCGTGGGCGAAGTCGTCGGTGGCGTAGACGGTCGCCGCCAGCCGGTCACCCGGGATCTTGAGGTCGCGAGTCAAGAAGTCCCACGCCCAGTGGATCGCCTCGCGCTTGAAGTAGTCGCCGAAGCTCCAGTTGCCCAGCATCTCGAACAGGGTGTGGTGCCGCGGGGTGCGGCCCACCTCCTCGAAGTCGTTGTGCTTGCCCGCAACCCGCAGGCAGCGCTGGTAGTCCACCGCCCGGACGTAGTCCCGCTTCTCCACGCCGGTCAGGGCGTCCTTGAACTGGACCATGCCGGAGTTCGTGAACAGCAGCGTCTGGTCGCCGGCAGGCACGAGGCTCGCGCTGGGCACAACCGTGTGCCCGCGCTCCGCGAAGAACTCGATGAAGCGGCGCCGGATCTCGGCCGCGGGCAGGTACGGGATCGGCGTGTCGGTCGGCATCTGCGCAATGGTACCCAACGGGCGGGTCGGCCTCGCGGGCCTCAGCCCTCTGCCCGGCGTCCTCCAGCGTCCAGCGAGCGCGGCCGCCGAAGGTCCCACTGGGACCGTGACCGAAGGGTCGCTGCTCAACGGCAGCGGTGCACGTACGCTCCACCCACAGCGCACGCGGCGGCTGCGCCGCCCTTGTCCAGAGCGGGGACCGATGGTCCCGCAACCGCCCAAACCAGGATCGTGTCCAGCCGTGGCCCAGAGCACAGCAAGACCACCCCGACGGCGCTCCGCCCCCGCCATCCCGGCTCCCGTGGCCACGACGCTCGCCGTCAAGAGCCCGCTGGCGGCCCTCGCCCTGGTCGCCATCTGCGGCGGCGGGTGAGATCGAGGAGATCGGGTGGACGACGACCTCGCGGCGGCCCGCCTCGCCGCCTCCGAGCGCCGCTGGCGGCTGCTGATGGAATCGGCCATCGACGCCGTCCTCTGCGCCGACGACCACGGGCACGTGGTCGACTGGAACCCCGCCGCCGCCCGCCTGTTCGGCTGGTCCGCGGACGAGGCCAGCGCGCTGAGCCTCGACGGCCTCCTCGCGCAGGACGGCGAGCTGGCGGAGGGCGGCTGGCGGTCCGCGCCGGGGCGGCTGCTCCGCCTGGACGTCCGACGTGGCGACGGCCACACACTTGCCGCCGAGGCGACGGTCGCGGACTACGAGGACCAGGGCCGAACCTGGTACACGGTCTTCCTCCGCGACATCACCGAGCGCGTCCAGGCCGAGCGGCGCGCGGCGGAGATCGAGGCCCGGTACCGTTCGCTGGTCGAGCACCTGCCGGGCGTCGTCTACACGGCAGGCGTGGGGCGCTGGGCGCCCTTCGAGTACGCCAGCCCCCAGCTGCCCGCGCTGCTCGGCTACCAGCCCGAGGAGTGGGTCGGCATCCCGGGGATGTGGGAGGAGCACATCCACCCCGACGACCTGCCGCGAGTGCTCTCGGACGCCGCGGCGGGCAGCGTCGTCAGCGGCGCGGCCCGCCCCGACCGCGAGTACCGGATGCGACGTCGCGACGGGCGCGAGATCTGGGTCCACGACCACAGCGTGCTGGAGTCGGACCCGAGCCGGCCGCCTGCGCGCTGGCATGGCTACCTGACCGACGTGACCGAGCGCAAGCGCCTGGAGGCCGAGCTCGTCCGGCTGGCATTCCACGACCCCTTGACGGGTCTCGCGAACCGGGCGCTGCTGAACGACCGCGTCGCCCATGCGCTGTCCCGGATCGACCGCGACCCGGGCCTCGTCGCGATGATGCTGATCGATCTCGACGACTTCAAGCGCATCAACGACGCGCACGGCCACGAGGTGGGCGATCGCCTGCTGGTCGCCGTCGCGCGCCGCCTCCGCGAGACGCTCCGGTCCGGCGCGACCATCGCCCGGCTCGGAGGTGACGAGGTCGCCATCCTCGCGGAGGGGGTGGCCGACGAGGCGGCCGCGGTCACGATCGCCCAGCGACTCATCGCGGTCTTCGACGAGCCGTTCCGGCTTGAGGGGCTCCAGCTGAGCGTGCGGGTCAGCGTCGGCGTGGCCGTGGACATCACGCGGAAGCGGACGCCCGCGTGGCTGCTGCGCGCCGCCGACCTCGCGATGTACGAGGCGAAGGCCCTGGGCAAAGCGCGCTGGCGTCTCTACGACCCGCAGGCGCACCTCGCCTCAGCGCGCCGCGTGGTGCTCGAGGGAGAGCTGCGGCGGGCCATCGAGCGCCGGCAGTTCCTGCTCTACTACCAGCCGGTGCGGGAGTTCCGCACCGGGGAGATCGTGGGCAGCGAGGCGCTCCTGCGCTGGAGCCATCCCAAGCGCGGGATCGTGCTCCCGACGGAGATCATCCCCACCCTCGAGGCGACCGGACTCATCGGCGAGGTCGGGCGCTGGGTGATGGACGAGGTGTGCCGGCAGGCGGCCGACTGGGCGCAGACCCTGCCGTCCGTGCGCTGGACGGCTGTCAACGTGTCGGCTGCCCAGCTCCGCGGGGACGCGTTCGTCGAGTTCGTCCGCGGGTCGATCAGCCGGAACCGCCTCGACGCCGGCCGGCTGTCCATCGAGGTCACCGAGAGCCTCGCGCTCGACGACTCCGCGGACACCGCCGGCCTGCTGCACCGCCTGCGCGACATGGGCGCCCGGATCGCCGTCGACGACTTCGGCACCGGTTACTCGTCACTCGCCTACCTCCGCCACCTCCCGATCGACCGGATCAAGATCGACCGCTCGTTCGTGGAAGGCGTCGGTACCGATCCCGAGGCGACCGCCGTGGCACGCGTCATCGTGGAGCTCGCGCGGAGCCTTCGGCTGTCAACCGTGGCCGAGGGCATCGAGCATGACGCGCAGGCCGCAGCGCTCGCGGAGATGGGCTGCGACATGGGCCAGGGCTTCCTGCTGGCACGGCCGCTCGAGCCCACCGCCTTCGCCGCGCTGGTGAGGGCGCAGCAGGCGCGCCGGGGACTCGCCACCGTCGGGTGACGGACCGGGTCGACCCCCCCCCCGGGGGGGCGTCAGCGCCGATCGGCCGCGATGTCGCGCCGCGCCTCGGGCGGGACGAGGCGGGAACGCACCAGCGAGGCGCCCGCAATCGCGGCGCCCACCAGGGCACCCGCGATCAGGCCGCCCAGGAACGCCCGCGATGTGGCCGTGTCCCCAGCGAGGAGTGCCGCGGCATCCGCCACCGCCTGCGGCAGCGCGCCGGCGCCCGGGCCCTGCGACTGCGTCATGAGCCCGGCTCCCTGCGGTCGGGCCCCAGGGTCGAGACGATGGCGACGAAGGCGATCCCCATCCACGCGACGATGGACGCGGGGATCAGCGCGAAGTCCCCGATGGCGAGGAACGTCATGCCCGCCTGCGCCCCCAGCGCGGCCCCGGCCCACGACCCGAGCGCCGCGGCGAGGTATGTCAGCGGCAGCCGGCCGCCGGACTCGCCCCTGATGAGGACATAGATCGCCGTGTGGGCGAGCCCGACGAGCAGCGCCAGCGGGAGCCCGGGGCCGAGGCTCACCGGCCAGCCCCGGCGCTCGCCAGACGCTCGGCGTCGCCCACAGGCGCGGCCGCGGTGTGCGGCGCGGCGATCTTGCCCCCGCCGAGGCACGTGTCGCCGTCGTAGAGGACGCACGCCTGTCCAGGCGCCGCGGCCCAGACCGGGGTGTCCACCTCCGCCGCCCAGCGGCCCCCGAGTGCCGGCTCCTCCGCTGTTGCGGGCCGGATCAGCGCGCCAGCCAGAGGCGCGCGATGGCGGATGCGGACCTGAGCGCGGAACGGCCGCCACGCGCCGTCGCGCTGCCGCGCGGAAGGCGGTGCGTCGGCGATGAACGATGCCGCCTCGATGAGCACGTTCCGCGTCTCGAGGTCCCGTCGCCGGCCGAGCACGACGGTGTTGGTCGCGGCATCGACTCGAGCGACGAACCGGGGCTCGCCGAGCGCCACGCCGAGACCCCGGCGCTGCCCTACGGTGAACCCCGCGGCTCCGGCGTGCTGCCCGACCGTCCGCCCGTCCTCGTCGACGACCGGCCCGGGCTCGGGCGTCCAGCCGCCGCGGCTCTCCAGCTCGGTGCGGTAGTCGCCGCCGGGCACGAAGCAGAACTCCTGGCTCTCGGGCTTGTCCGCGGTCACCAGGCCGAGCGTCCGGGCGATCGACCGGACCTCCGGCTTCTCGAGGTCCCCGAGCGGGAAGCGGCTGTACCACAGCTGCGCCTGGCGCAGGCCGTGGAGGAAGTACGTCTGGTCCTTGGCGCTGTCTGCGGCCACCGCGAGCCTAGCTCGCTGCCCCTGGGGCTTCTCGTCCACGAGCCGGCGTGCGTAGTGGCCCGTGGCGACCGCCTCGCATCCGTACAGGTGCCTTGCCCGGCCGAGCAGCGCGCCGAACTTCACCACGGTGTTGCACTCGATGCAGGGAGATGGCGTACGGCCGTGCGTGTAGTCCGCCACGAACGGGTCGATCACCCCCCGTGCGAACTCGCGCTCCAGGTTCATCACGTAGAACGGGATGCCGAGCTTCGCCGCCACGCGGCGCGCGTCGTCGGCGGCATCGGCCGAGCAGCACGACTTGCGGAACTCCGAGTAGCTGTCCGCCACGTCGTGCAGGCGCATCCACACACCCACGACCTCGTGGCCCTGCTCGTGCAGGAGCGCCGCGGCGACGGAGCTGTCCACGCCCCCGGACATGGCGACGAGGATGCGACTCATCAGCCGATTGTACGAGCATGGCCCCGATCTCCCTCGAGGACGGGTCGCCGGCCGGGGGCTGGTAGCGGTGAGCCGTCAGCGGCGGGGAGTGAAGTCCCAGGGGCGGAGCCGTCCTGCCCACGCGTCGCGGGCGAGGAGCGCGACGCCCTCCACCGGCGGGATGTCGAGCGTCCGGATCCGCGCTCCCGGCAGCCCGGCGAGGATCGCCCGTCGGATCCGCTCGCCCAGCCACGGCGACGCGTCCAGCAGTCCGCCGTACATGACGACCGCGGGCGCCGTGCCGAGGCCGAGGCGCTCCGCCTCCTCGCGGACGGCGCCGGTCACGCGTCGGCACCAGCGTTCGACCACCCTGGACGCGAGCGGATCCCCGGCCCGTGCTGCCTCCGCGACGGCCGCGCCCAGGGACGCCGCGTGCTCGTCCGGGCGCCGGCCGCGCCAGGTCAGCCCAGCCGCCGCGACCGTCGCCGCCAGCGGCCCCGTGATGCGGCCCCGCCGTGCTGCCCGCGCCGCCAGCGCCCCCATGACATAGCCGCCGCCGAAGATTCCGTGGCCGCGGTCCGTCACCCGTCCATCCGGCCCCCGG